>PFGC01000022.1 GCA_002781785.1 Candidatus Kerfeldbacteria bacterium CG15_BIG_FIL_POST_REV_8_21_14_020_45_12 | reverse complement strand
GTTCATATGACTAGAAAAACCCGCAACGCCATCTTTGGAATTGGCACCATAGCAGCTGCCTTGGTGTTAATGGGGACTGGCTGCCCTTGGCTATCTGGTGGCGAGGCTGACTCGGAAACAAAACCCATACAGCAGATCCCGGTGGATCAGACAGCTACAGACAATCAGGCAGCCGAAGGTCAAATGGAAAATATAAACGACACAGACCAAGACCCAGAAGAAGTAATGGAGTCTGACACAACGGAGTCAGTAGAGTCAGGCTCCGAAGACGCCGGTGTCGGTGGTAACGATGAAGGTGGCTTGTTTGAACCAGGCGCAGAACCAGAAGCAGCAGCATCCGAAACTGTTAGTCAAGAGGCTGGGTTATACACCGATTACTCACCCGAGCGACTTGAGTCACTAACTGGTCGCACAATTATCTTCTTTCACGCTGGCTGGTGCCCGACTTGTCGCGCCCTCGAGTCTGACATTCTAGCGCACTTATCAGACATTCCCTCAGACGTCACTATCTTAAAGGCTGACTACGACACAGAGCTTGATTTACGTAAGGAATACCGAGTTAATGTCCAAAGTACTCTTGTTCAAATCGATGAGTCAGGCAATGCTGTCACTACTATAAGTGGCGTAACCAGACTAGAGTCAGTTCTAAGTCAGTTAAAATAAATCCATGGCCTTTTTACTACTGTCACTATTGGCTGGTGTTTTAACTACGCTCAGTCCCTGCGTGCTACCATTGCTGCCTATTGTTATCGGCGGCGCTATTAGCGAACATAAAGATAGATTACGCCCATTCATCATTGCTGGTTCACTGGCACTTTCAGTGATAGTTTTCACGCTTGTCTTAAAGGCGAGTACGGTGTTCATAGACATTCCACCTCATCTTTGGGAAATTTTAACCGGGATTATTTTAGTAGGCTTTGGATTAATTTCACTATTTCCAGAGCTGTGGGAGAAGCTTTCTGTAAAATTGAGATTGAGTGATCGCTCAAATAAATTGCTAGCGCGCTCGTCGCAAAAACAGTCACGCTGGGGGAGTGTCTTAATGGGTTTTTCGTTAGGGCCAGTATTTTCAAGCTGCAGCCCAACTTATGCCATTATTTTGGCAACGGTATTACCGCAAAGTTTTACACTTGGCCTACTCAATCTGATTGCTTACACATTTGGCATGACGGCAATGTTGCTGTTAGTTTCTGTGTTTGGCCAACGTCTCGTCGGTAAATTAAAGTGGGCCGCTAGTCCGAATGGTTGGTTTAAGAAATTTCTTGGAGCGCTCTTTATTGTCGTCGGACTACTTATCGCCTTTGGTTTAGAGAAGGATATTGAAACAGCTCTGGTAAATAATCTCAACCTTCCTGCTATAGATTTTGAGGCTTCACTTATTCCTAATGACATGTAACTCATATCCACATGACTCAATCAAAGCAGCCCAAACTTAATCTGGCATCAATTGCTTTTCTTCTTGCCGCTATAATACTTGTGACAATTACCTGGTTGGCCTTGCGCAACCCTGACAATCTAGCAGACAGTGGCTACGTAGCCGGACAAGCCGTCGAGCTTTCGGTAAAGAATCCAACGCCAGCTCCTGAGCTTACCGGCATTACTGATTGGATAAATAGCAATCCTTTGACACTAGAGTCACTTAAAGGAAAAGTCGTGTTGATCGATTTTTGGACCTATAGTTGTATCAACTGCATTCGGACATTGCCCTACATTACCCAATGGGACCAAACCTATCGTGAGGATGGTTTAGTTATAATTGGTGTGCACGCTCCAGAGTTTGCCTTCGAGCATAAAATTGAAAATGTTCAAGAAGCCGTTGAAAAATATGACATCCAATATCCCGTTGCTTTAGACAATGATTTTTCAACATGGCGGGCGTATAATAATCGTTACTGGCCGGCCAAATATTTTATTGATGCTACCGGAAAATTGAGACACACTCATTTTGGAGAGGGTGACTACTCCGAAAGTGAGGCCGTAATTCGTCAGTTACTTGAGGAGTCCGGCGCGACGCTTGACGCGCCCATTGTTGCTACGGGTGATGAAGCTTCACCAACAATCTCGGCGCAGACTCCAGAAACCTATCTTGGCTCTGCTAGACAAGATGACTTTGCAAATAGCTCAGAGCTTGTGGCTAACCTACCAAGTCACTACCAGATTGACGAATCTTTAAGATCCAATGAGTGGACACTTGGTGGAGATTGGTTTATTACCGATGAGTACGTCGAGTCGGCTGGAGAAGATAGTGCCTTGCGACTAAATTTTAACGCTAAAAACGTTTACCTGGTTATGGGATCAGATAGTCCACTGTCAGTTACAGTGCGTTTAAATGGAGAGCTGCTAACCCCTGAGCTAGGTAGCGATGAGGACGTCGGTGAAAATGGTATTGCGATTGTGTCTGACTTCCGCTTATATCGGCTAGTAAATCTACCGGTTTTTTCTGAAAACCAACTACTTGAACTAACAGTTCCGGCTGGAGTTCAGTTAAACGCCTTTACCTTCGCGAGTAAGTAGTCACTTTTTCGAAAAAATGGTATAGTATTGTCTATACTAGATAAAGCATCGCGATATGAGTGACGAAAAAAAGATCTTGGTGGTTGAGGACGAGAGGCCTATTGCCAAGGCTCTACAGTTAAAACTGACTAGTTGCGGATTCAGTGTAGATCAAGCCAGTAACGGAGAAGAGGGCTTGAAAATGATTGAGACAACTCCGTATCAGCTGGTGTTGCTAGATTTAGTAATGCCTACAATGACTGGCTTTGAGGTTCTCGAACAGTTAAAAGCCAAGGGCATTAATGTTCCCGTGATCGTATCGTCTAACCTTAGTCAAAATGAAGACATTAATCGGGCTAAGGCGCTAGGCGCGGTGGATTACTATATCAAATCAGAAACTCCCATCTCTCAAGTTGTTGAGCAGGTAAGGGCGCATTTATTGCCAGCTTAATTCTACACAGACTCATCATTCCATGCAGCTTTCAGATGACAAATTAAAGGAGATATTGGTCTCTGAGGACTATGTCAGTCAGGATGATATTAAGGCCGCTGAAAAATATGCTCATGAACATGGTACAAACTTTCTTGACTATCTTTTTAGCTCTGACGCACTCACAGCTGATTTGCTTGGACAAGCAGTTGCCGAGCATCTCAAGGTGCCATATGCCGATCTAAACTCTCACATTCCGCCAAAGGAACAGGTATTACTTATTCCGGAAGCCACAGCTAGGCAACTTCGTGTGGTGGTTTTTGATCAGCCAAAAACTGGCTCTATTCTGATAACTTCGGATAATCCAACTGACATTAACATTAAAACCGATCTTCAACCTCTGTTTGCGGATAAGAAGATTGAGCTGCGTTATTCTCTGCCGGAAGACATTGACGACGTCTTTGCAAATTACCGAAAAACTTTAAGCACTAGATTTAGCAAAATAATTCAGGAGCAGCAGCGAGTGGCGCCAGAGATTATTGATGAAATTGTGGCGGACGCTCTGCTGTTCAATGCTTCTGACATCCACTTTGAACCCCAGGTAGATGAGGTTGTCATTAGATTTCGCGTTGATGGAGTTTTGCAAGAGGCTGGTCGTTTGCCAAAGCGTTATTACGACAGCATGCTTAATCGCATCAAGGTCCAGGCTAGGTTACGAATTGACGAGCATTACGCAGCTCAAGATGGCGCGATTCGTTTTGAATCAGCTAGTGGCGATTATGTAGACATGCGCGTCTCGGTCGCTCCGATCATTGAAGGCGAAAAAGTAGTTATTCGTTTACTTTCACAATACGTTAGAAACTTCACTTTTAATGATTTAGGATTGCGACAGGAGGATCAAGATACTTTGATCAAGGCTATGAAAAAACCCCACGGTATGATTTTAGTGACTGGTCCAACGGGGTCTGGTAAAACTACGACGCTTTATTCGATGATAAAGATTCTCAATCGTCCTGAAGTAAACATTACAACCATCGAAGATCCTGTAGAGTACAAAGTTGACGGCATAAATCAAATCCAAGTTAATGAGCATACCAATTTAACTTTCGCAGACGGACTACGCTCTGTTGTTAGACAAGATCCAGACGTCATTTTAGTCGGTGAAATTCGTGATCACGAAACTGCAGAAATTGCCGTCAATGCAGCTTTAACGGGTCATTTGTTGCTCTCTACCTTTCATGCCAATGATGCAGCCACAGCCGTGCCTAGATTATTAGATATGGGCATCGAACCTTTCCTGCTGGCTTCTACTTTGGAAACAATCTTGGCACAGAGATTAGTTCGCAAGATTTGTGAGAATTGTCGAATTAGTTTTCCAATTGATCTGGTTGAGATTTCCGAGTTAATTCCTGGAGCCAAGAAATTCTTTCCAGCCAAGACAACTTTGTATCGTGGGAAGGGTTGTGACAGCTGTCACCACACTGGATTCAATGGCCGGAGTGCTATCTATGAGTTTATAGACATGACCCCAGAAATGCAGGCATTGATTTTGCAGCACCCATCAACGCAAGAAATTTGGAAACTGGCCAGGTCTCAAGGGTCACAAACACTTTTTGAGGACGGAGTTAGTAAGGTTAGAGCCGGTGTCACGACTATTACTGAACTTGCTCGTGTAGCCGAGCCACCAGAATAATTTTACAATAAATATGGCATCCAAATCCAAAACTAGAGGACGAATTCTGCCAGCGGTCAAGACCCAGCACTCAGGAACTGTTACAACCAAAACTTCAGTCCGTAATCCTGTTACGGCAGTTGATGATGATCACAGCAACAAGCAGCTGTTGTCGGTGTTTAGTGTCGGTATCAAGCGCTTACAAAAAGTCCAAGTCAGGCGTCGGGACCGTGATAATTTTCTAGAGAGCTTGGCTATGGAATTGTCGGCTGGGCTAGATATTCTGCAGGCACTGGAAGCCATCGCTCTAGATACTAGGTCGCGAACTTTACGAAAACTGATTACTCAAATGGGTAAAGATGTTGGCGATGGTTTGAGCCTAGCGGCAGCCCTGGAAAGTACCCAGATAATGCCAGCTCACGTCATCTCCTTAATACGAATTGGAGAAGAGTCAGGCCGGTTGGCCGATAATTTGCAAGTGGTAATACTCCAACAAAGCAAGGAACGTGAGTTTCGCTCACGTATTTTTTCAGCCATGATGTATCCGGTTTTTGTCCTTGGTCTAACTGCCATTATAGGTATTGGTATAGCTTGGTTTATTTTACCAAGACTGGCAACCGTGTTCTCTCAATTGAATGTTGATCTTCCACTAATTACTAGGTTTATGATTGCCGTTGGTGAATTCTTTGCGCGTTTTGGTTCCATTGCCGTTCCTACTTTTGTCATATTGCTGGGCTTGTTTTTATTTCTACTGTTTGTTTACCAAAAAACTAGACACAGCGGACAGTGGTTACTCTTTCACGTTCCTGGAATTCGCCGCCTGATGATGGAAATTGAACTAGGTAGAATGGGATACGTCTTAGGAACTTTGCTTGATGCCGGTCTGCCCATTGTCGAAGCTATTAATTCGCTAGCTGATGCCACAGCTCTGAGGCGTTATCAGAAGTTCTACCGTTATTTATCAACCAGCGTCAACGATGGAAGTTCGATTCGAACCAGCCTCAAGGCCTATCCGCATCTCAAGTCTTATCTGCCTTCAACTATTCAGCAGATGATGATTGCCGGTGAGCAATCCGGAACACTGCCAACCACACTGGTAAGGATAGGAAAGAATTTTGAAACCAAAACAGAGACGACCACAAAAAATTTATCTGTTATTTTGGAGCCGATTCTCCTGGTGATTGTTTGGCTTGGAGTTGTGTTTGTGGCGCTTGCAGTTGTACTGCCCGTCTACTCTCTCATAGGCGGATTAGAGCTGAGCTAAGCCTATGAGGCAGGACGGCTTTACACTGCTGGAAATCCTACTATCCGTGGTGCTGATAGGTGTGATGGCGATGTTTTCGGTCCCAGTGTACCAACGCTATCAAGTTCGCAACGATCTGCACGTGGCAGCCGACACTTGGGTGCAAACTAGTCGCCGGGCCGAAACCTTGGCTAGATCTGGTAGTAATGACACGACTTGGGGAATTGAAGTGCATCAAGGTAGTATCACTTTATTTCAAGGAGCCGATTATGCTTCTCGTGATTCAGACATGGATGAAGTTTTTTCTATACCAAGTTCGATGACGTTTTCTGGTGATACAGAAATATTATTTGAGAAATTCACTGGAGCCCCCAGTGCGGCTACTTCCACGACTCTTACTTCAACTACAGGTCAGACCAAGACCATCACGATCAATAGCAAGGGCATGGTAGATTACTAAGCATGACAAAGTCTCCAAGCAACGGATTTTCAATTGTCGAGGCTATGCTAGGTGTAGCCGTCTTTGGACTTTTGGTTAGCGCTTTCACTGGTGCCTTAATCTATTCACAACAAGCCGCCGCTGACTCGGGACAGCGCATTAGAGCAACATTTTTAGCAGACGAGGCTCTCGAGGCTGTCCGTAATATTGGTCAAGATGGCTGGAATGAATTTACCGTTTCAGCTACTGCAGTAGAAAACGATTCTACCGAATGGAGCTTAACTGGAGAAGGGACAGATGAAACCATTGGTAACTACACCCGTCAGGTTACTTTTTCAGATGTATGTCGTGATAGCAGTGACGAGTTAGCTGACTGTCCTGCTAATTACATTGATATTAATTCCAAATTTGTTACAGCTACCGTTTCTTGGACAGGTCGTTATGGTACGGAACGAACTGTCGTAGCAGAAACTCTACTAACCAATTGGTCAGCAGAAGAATGGCTACAAACAGACTGGACAGGCGGCGACGCCCAAGCCTCGTGGATAGATGACACGATGTATTTTAGTGACGACGGAAACCTAGAAACTGGATCAGCCGGACAAGTATCACTGGCCGCTGTTACAAACGCTAATGATTGTGGCACAAAAAACTGGCATTTTCAGGACTCTGGCCTGTATTCTTATGACGCTGCCGACATTGAAATTTCCGATAGTCAGGCTCAATTGGTAGATAGCTCTGAGAGTCTAAATTTTGAGGTGGGCACGGTAATTGCTGATAATAATTTTACTACTGTTAATTTAGCTAATTCATACACTTCGCCGGTAGTAGTGTTGTCTCACGTGCAGGCTTCCAACACCTTGCCAATTAGCGCCCGCATTGACAATGTCACCAGTAACTCTTTTGAGGTGAGATTGCAACATGCCAACACTAGTGAGTCTGCCTTGTCTTCCGAAACCATCAACTACATGGTAATGGAAGAAGGCTCGGGCACCTTAGGGTCAACTCAAATAGAGGCCCATCTGTATGATACCAGCACCATGGGCAGTGGCCTTAGTAGTTGGACCGCAGATGCACAGACCTATGATAATACCTACACAACTGCGCCAGCGGTGTTTCACTCCGTGATGACTAGCAATGATACTGATTGGACAAGTTCGTGGATCAGTTTAGGTTCAACTAGAGCATCACCACCCTCAGCTAGTGGATTTCAGCTAGCCTTGAATGGAGCGCAAGTGTACACTAGCCATGCTTCAGAAACGCTGGGTTGGATAGCTATTGATCAAACAACTGGAGATAGTGTTGAGTCAATTAATTTTGAGAGTGATCAGACGACTGATTCAATTACGGGCTATGGAACCAGCTTGGTTTTTCCATTCACTACTACTTTTTCTACAACGCCAATCGTCATTGCCTCTCAGCAGGAGATGGACGGCGGAGACGGTTCCTGGATGGCTATAAATAGTGTAACTTCTACGCAAGTTGGTCTAAATGTAGATGAGGATCAAGTTTTTGACGCAGAGCGTAGTCACACTACCGAGACCGGAGCCTGGGTCGCGTTTGGCTCAAGCCTATCGACTACAGTCGAAACTAGTGCTGGCTATTCTTCTGCGAGTCCAGTAATAAATCCAACAACTAGTTACGAACCAGAAGAGATCGGGGAGTGGTCAAGTTTCTCTGAAACAGCCACTAAAGATGGAGTTGCGGAAATATATTATCAGTTATCAGATGATGGAGGTGCTACCTGGCAGTATTGGAATGGTAGTAGTTGGGCGGCAGTTAGTAGTTCCACTGACTACAACACCGCAGCAGAAATTGATTCCCAGATCACCTCATTTGATACTTCAGCTGGGCAACTTACTTGGCAGGCCATATTCGTCAGTGATGGCACCGATCAAGTGCAACTGGATACAGTTTCCTTAACTTGCAGCAATAGCCAATCTTCAACCTTTGACACCGCAAGTGATTACTCATATGACAGCTCGCTTATTCAGGTGACCGGCTCAGCCGCTCAATTAGTGACATCGGGTAATAAAATTTCCGATATTGAGAACTCGATTACGGACTCTTTTGAATTTGATACTAATCAGGGTACTTTTCCTGTAGCAGTTAATGTCTCAGGTGATATTTATGCTATTGCCTACTCAGGTGTGGGAAATGATGGTTTTATTTCAACCGTTGAAATAAATAGTTCAGGTGAAATTACTAGTCCGGCAATCGACACTCTGGAGTTTGATACCGTCAACGGACTTTATCCTAGTCTAGTGCAGGTAGATAGTGACACATATGCTATAGCCTACACTGGAATCGGTAGCGACGGTTGGTTGGCTACTGTAGAGATTGATGCCTCAGGCAATATCGCCAGCGCAGTTACAGATAAATTAGAGTTCGACACGTCAAATGGATTGTCAGCTTGGCTAATCGCCATTGATAGCGACACTCTCGCGATCGCCTACCGCGGCGTT
>PFGC01000043.1 GCA_002781785.1 Candidatus Kerfeldbacteria bacterium CG15_BIG_FIL_POST_REV_8_21_14_020_45_12 | reverse complement strand
GATTTTTATCGACAGTTGAAGTAGACAGCTCAGGCAACCTTCCTAGCACAGTTACGGATACTTTAGAGTTCGATACAGTAATTGCAGTGAATCCTGAACCCGTTCTGGTTGATAGTGATACATTGGCCATCGCCTATGCGGGTCCTGGTAATGACGGTTTTATAGCTACCGTAGATGTAGATAGTTCTGGCAATATAGCCAGCGCGGCTACTGATCTATTTGAATATGATACCACTCAAGGTTTGGCACCATCCTTCAGGCAGGTTGACGATGATGTATTCGCTGTGGCCTACCGCGGAGTGGACGATGATGGTTACTTATCCCTTATTGAGATCGATGATGGAGGGGGCATTGGAGCTGCGGTTGGTGATACACTTGAATACGATACAGCTAATGGGTTAGATCCTTTTCTACTAGAGATTGATACTCAAGTCTATGCCATTGCCTACCGCGGTCCAGATTTGGATGGCTGGATAGCCAGTGTCCAATTTAATACATCTTCTACATATCCGGTTACAGAGTCTAGTATTTATCCTGTAAGTTCTGTTTCAGTTCCGGCAGTTAATAGTTGGTTATCTTTTTCAGAAAATTCGACAGTGGGCAGTGGTAGTGCCATCTTTTATCAACTATCCGATGATGACGGAGTGACCTGGCGTTATTGGGATGGCTCGACCTGGGCGCCAATAACGGCAGATACTGATTACAATACCGCGGAGGAGGTTGATTCAAATATTAGCTCCTTCAGCGTTACGGCCGAGCAATTTCTATTTAAAGCTTTTTTCGTGAGCGACGGTGATTATCAGGCAGAGCTAAATCAGGTTACGGTTGGGTATACAGTTAGTACCGAAAACTACAATGACTGGACTATAGATGATGCCAGCGCCTACACTTATGACAGCGCTGCCATTAGTCAATCGGATAATCACGCCGAGTTATTAGCCGCTGCCACTAATCTTAACTTTGAGGTAGGGCAGACCAGCACAGACGACAATTGGGCAACTGTGACAACAACGGAGACATATACAAACCCAGTTATAGTTGCGACTCATACGCAAACTAACAATACGGAGCCAGTCTCGGTGCGCCTGCGTAATGTGTCTAGCAACAGCTTTGACATTAGGTTACAACACGCCCATTCGCCAGAAGCTGCCCTAGCCACCGATACTATTAACTATATTGTCATGGAAGAGGGCAGTGGCACGATTGGATCAACTCCGGTAGAGGCTCATCGTGTGACAACTAGTACAACGGCCAGTAGCTCGAGTTGGGTAGGCGACCAGCAAACTTATGACAATACATATACCACCGCTCCTATCGTTCTTCACCAAATTATGAGTTATAACGATAGCGACTGGGCCTCAACCTTTGTTAGTAGCCCTTCAGCTAGGACGGGTTCTCCAACGACAAGTGGCTTTCAATTAGCCATTAATCGTGCCCAAGCTGGCACTGAGCACGATGAAGAAAGTCTTGGCTGGATAGCCATCGGTCAGTCGTCTGGGGACACAGTAGACTCAACCGATTTTGAAACCTCAATTACTACCGACTCAATCACCGGAAACGGTACGGCCGCCATCTTTAACTTTACGGGTACTTATGCCAGCTCCCCGATTGTAATAGGTAGTCAGCAAAAAATGGACGGAGCCGATGGCTCTTGGTTGGTTATGAACTCATCGTCTGCTACTCAGGTCAGTCTGTTTGTTGATGAGGAAACTATCGCTGACTCAGAGCGAACGCATACTACAGAAACGGGAGCCTATGCTGTGTTCTCGCAAGTCTTTTCCACTGCCTATGGGACGGGAGATCGATATCCGACTGATGAGCCTACTTTAACACCAAGCTCTGGCTTTACCCCCGCGTCCTTATCTTATTGGTCTGGTTTTTCTGCCAATGAAGTGACAGGTGACAATAGTGCCATATATTTTCAACTTTCTGACAACGGAGGCAGCGACTGGAAATACTGGAATGGAGATGAATGGACGATCACTGCAAGCTTAACAGACTACAATACAGCAGAAGACGTAAATGATAACCTAGATGAGCTTGACCCTTCTGCTGGACAGTTAACATTTCGAGCCTTTATGGTCAGTAATGGCATTGATCAAGTTGAATTAGAGAACGTCCGTCTTTATTACGGAGAATCTGGTGCTACTTATCAGACTTCGGGGCAGCTTATCTCATCTGGATTTGACTTCGGTTCAAATGGCGCTGCTGTTCATAGTTTAAGCTGGGAGGAGGTTTTACCTATTTGTACGCCAGATTGTTCAGTTGAGATAGAGGTATCAGCCGCACCTGACGACGGCTCCGGTAGTCCTGACTGGCCCGCAGGAACTGACTGGTATGGTACAACTGGAAGTGGCGATACTTTCACTACTGCAACTGGTGAAACCATCTCTACCGACTTAAATGACTATCGTTGGCTTCGTTATCGTGTCACACTAACAGGAGATGGCGCTGAAACTCCGGTGCTTGAGGAAGTTCGTTTTCGATACCACTTAAGATGATGAAACTAAAACACCAAACTGGATTTACACTTGTTGAATTGCTGCTATACCTTGCCACAGCAAGTATTTTAATGCTGGCCATTACTAGTTTTGCGATCTTGCTGTCAGAGTCCAGAATTAAGCACCGTACTATTTCAGAAGTTGAACAGCAAGGACACTTTCTAATGGATCAAATGACCCAAGCCATTAGAAACTCTGAGTCTGTCACAGGTCCCACTGCTGGCGCCAGCAGCTCAAGCCTGACCCTTGATGTTATAGACAGCGGCGCCGACCCAACTATATTTGCAGTAAGTTCTGGCACCCTACAACAACAGGAGGCAAGTTTAACAACCAATTTGAGCTCCAGTACCGTCACAGTCGAAAATTTAGTTTTTCAAAATTTATCTCGTGAAAATACTCCAGCTACAGTAGAGGTTAGTTTCACTGTTACCTCGGTAAATCCATCTGGACGTAATGAGTTTGATTTTACCCAGGATTTTAAGAGTAGCGCTACAGTCCGTTATGATTAAACAGAACCCCACACAAAGCGGCTACATCATTCTAATGAGCGTACTTGTAATCGGAGCCGTTGGAACAGCTGTATCAACAAGTCTATTGCTCTTAGGTGTAGGAAGCGCCCTAACCAGCTTGGATCAACAAAGAACTACTCAGGCTAGGGCATTGGCAAATGCCTGTGCCGAGGAGGCATTGGAGCGTCTGCGCTTAGACACCGGTTATAATGGAGGGGAAACAATCACCTTTGATACAGGAACTTGCAGTTTAGGAGTAATTGGCGGTAGCGGAGATACGAATCGAACGATTGAGGCAACAGGAAATGTTGACTCTGTAGTGCGTAGGGTTTATGTCGAGGTAGCCAGCGTTGGTCCCCCGACCGATTTAACCAGCTGGCAAGAGGTCGATGATTTTTAAGGAATAGGTTATAGTATAGGTGACTATGAAAACAGCACGACCATTAATTCCTGCTTGGCTCGGATACGGTCTATTTTTTGTTCTGGTTTGTGTGGTGGCTGGGCTGGCAATTCTAATGTACCGTGAGCCCGAAACAGACTCACTGTTATTGTCGTGGGGAGGTGTCTTTGTAGCTGCGCTAACAATTATATTAGGCGTTTTATTTTGGATGCAATACCAGCGCGATAAAGCTAGCACTTCAGTTGAAGCAGTTAATCCACAGTTGACTGGAGCCTACGAGCAATTGGCCAGCTGCGACCATGAGTTAGGATTGGTTAGGCAGTTAGCAGTTGAGCTGGCCAGCGCCATTAGTGTTCGAGAAGCTATTGAACTGACCAATCGCTACGTTGATCAAATTGGAATTTTTACAGTAAAAAGCTACTTAATTTATGATCCCAGGATTCACGGATTCCAGCAGCTGGCTTACCTCACTGAACCAGTTTCGCAAAAGCAAATACATGCGTTAACCGAAGCGGGTCGAGCTTTGCTAGTTGAAAATAGTCCAAAGGAGATAACCAAAGCAGCCAGAGAGTGTAAGCTAGACGTTAGGGTAATGGAGGGTGATGCCAAATCGACTCGCACTTTAAATTTTCCATCTACTATAGTTTTACCCATTGGACAAAGTAATCAAATGGCGGGTGTTATAGTTATTGCCTCCACCCAAGAATCAGCCATCCGATCCGCCGAAGCGTTGGATTCTCTAAAAACGAAACTTTCGATCTTAGCCATGGCTATTCAGCGAGTGCAGTCATTTTTAGTTGATCAAAGGAGTCGCACCCAAGCCGTAGTTGAAAGCTCAAGTAATGGTGTACTTATTTTTGAAGATGATGGAAAGACCGTAACTCTCACCAACGGTGCTTTACTTGAGATGACGGGTTTAAAAAAAGGCAAGGTAACCACAGCTGATTTGTCTGTGTTGTTTGCTGGTTCTGTTGACTTAGAATCAAAAATCAATGAAGTCATTAAGAAGGGGAATAGAATAAAATTATCCAATATTCAACTAGGAGACAGGAGCTTTGATATATTCCTGACTCCCATCTTTGATTATCACGAGGACGTGGTCGCTGGAGCCATTATTGTTAATGATATCACTCATTTTGTTGAGGTTGATCGAATGAAAACTGAGTTTGTCTCGATTGCTTCACATCAGCTTAGAACACCATTAACTTCAATAAATTGGTTTGTAGAGATGCTCCTATCTGGCGACGTTGGCCCTCTTAAAGGACTGCAGCGGGAGTATTTAGACGAGGTTCTCCAGGGCAGTCGCCGTATGGCTAGCCTTGTTAACGACCTACTTAATGTATCGCGCTTAGAAACCGGTCGACTAAAAATTGAACCTACACCCACAGATCTTGCAGAAATGATTAGAGGAATAATAAAAGAAGCAGAACCGTTAATTGGCAGTAAGGACGTTAAGCTAAATTTTACTGAACCAACCCCAGCTCTACCAAGTGTTAATATTGATGCTGGATTGCTGCGACAGGTTATCCATAATCTGGTAACCAACGCCATTCGCTATTCCAGTAAGCCCAAGTCTAGCGTTGAAGTAAAACTGTCTGCCAACCAGGGGGATGAAGCCGGTATTATCATAGCCGTGACTGATCAGGGAATAGGCATACCTGAATCCATGAAGTCAAAGATATTTGAAAAATTCTTCCGAGCCGATAACGCCATTCAGATGGCCGCCGACGGCAGTGGTCTTGGTTTGTATATAGCCAAACTGGTCATGGATGCCAGCGGTGGGAAAATTTGGTTTGATACTATCGAAGGAAAGGGGACAACCTTCTTCGTGCAAATTCCAATTTCTGGTATGCTAGAACAAGGTGGTGATAAAGGACTTATAAAGCAAACCATATGAACCGTAAGTATCGAATATTAATCATCGAGGACGAAGCGCCATTAATAACGGCACTTAAGCAGAAATTCACGCAGGATGGCTACGCCGTCAGTGTTGCTGGAAATGGAAGAGATGGTTTGGATAGTATTTCCGAGAATCGCCCAGATCTAATTCTGCTGGACATAATGATGCCTAAAATGAGCGGACTTGATATGCTGAGCGTTCTTCGTGATGACCCTATGAAGGGTAACATTCCAGTAGTTATTATTACTAACTTAAACGCTCCAGAGACTCTTGAGCGCGCCAATCAGCTTGGTGTTCAGAGTGCTGCCTTTCTTGTAAAAGCTAACTCTTCACTTGAAAAAATAGCTACAACCGTAGCTGATACCTTGGCCAGGAAAGTAGGTAACCGTGAGAGCGGTGCTAGTTGATTATCTCCGCTAATTTTGCTAAAATTCAGCACATTACAATCAAAACTAAACAAGAGATATGAAATTACAAATGAAATCAAAAAATCAAGGCGGCTTCACCTTATTGGAAATATTACTAGTTGTGGCGGCCATCGCCATCTTGGCTGGAATTGTCATTCTTGCTTTAAACCCAAATAAGCAGCTAGCAGACACTAGAAACGCTCAACGTCGGGCAGATGTTAATACAGTTCTAAGTGCTGTTTATCAGTTTGCCATCGATAATGACGGTAGTTTACCATCGAGTATCGCTACTTCTAGCGACTGTTCCGGTGTATCCACCAACGAAATTTGTCAAAGTGACGCTACGTCTTGTTCAGGATTGATTGATTTGACTGACCTGACCACAAATGAGGAGTATCTTACAGCTATCCCAAGCGACCCAACCGGATCATCTACCAATGGCGCGGGTTATCACATTGCTCAAAGTACTAACGGACGTGTTACTGTCTGTGCTCCAGACGCTGAGCAAGGTGCGACCATAGAGGTTACTCGCTAAATAAAATTTGGATGAAGTCAGGCGTCAACTCCAGGCGGCCATTAAGTTACCTGTACATTACGGCGCTACTAGCAGTTGGCTACTTAATTATAGCCAGAGTACCAACCTGGCGCGGACAGGGTGAATTCTTTCAAATCCTCCAAACCAGCGCTGCGCTATTATCTTTGGTTGTGGGAATCATCGCCTTACTTCGATATTCCGCAAAAAAAAATAATACCCTATTATTCTTAGCTACAGGCTTCATCGGGGCAGCCGCATTTGATCTAGTCCAAATTGTTTTTACTAGTGATCTAGCGATTGGTACGCTACCCTCTGCGCCGGAGTCTTTATATGCATGGGGGTGGACTATATCACGCCTATTTGTCTCTCTAATGATGTTTTTTAGCTGCTTATCTTGGTGGGCAGAAAAGCGTTGGCGGAGACAGGGTCAGGTCAGTGAGTCCGTAGTCTATATTGTCACAACCATCTTACTCTTATCTAGTTTGATGCTTTTTGGGTTTGTGTCGCTACCTCAATCCTATTTTCCTGAATTGTTCATCTCCAGACCGTGGGAATTAATCTCAGCGTTGCTGTTTACGTTTACTCTTGTGGGATATTTAGCAAAGGGAGAATGGAGATTTGAGGATTTTGATCATTGGGTCATATTAATGTTGGTAGTTTCCGCCTTTTCTCAGATATTGCTAGCGACAGTTTCTTACGACATATTTGATTCCGTGTTTTACGGTGCGTACTTGGCTAAGAATCTGAGTCTTTGGCTAATGCTTACAGGGCTACTAATGAGCGTGTCCTCCTTGTTTCATAGAGTGGCCAAATCTGAGGATATTCTTACTACCAAGAACGTTTCTCTGACTGAGGTTAAGGTAAATCTTCAGGAGTCTCTTCAGGTTACGCGACTTAAAGAAGCTGAGCTGGCTAAGAAAATTTCCGAACTCCAACGGGAACGCGCTAAAGACGCCGCGTTGCTAGATAGTATTGGTGATGGCTTGGTTGCCACTGACGATGACACTCGTATTGTTATGGTAAACAGAGGCTTTGAAGCGATGCTTGGCTACAGCCAGGGTGAAGTTCATGGACAGCCCGTCACAGCTATAATTCAGGTCGAAGATGAATCAGGAGATTTAGTTCCCTACGAGAAACGCTCCCACCCAGTTGCCTTGTTTACAGGTAAAAAAGTTTCTGAGAATCTGAAACATTACTACAGGCGGAAAGATGGAAGTCGCTTCCCAGTCTCTGTAACGGTCACGCCAATGGAGGTTGAGGGACAGACCATCGGCGCTGTCGAGGTGTTTCGGGACATTACTAGAGAAAAGAATATAGATCGATCAAAAACTGAATTTGTATCACTGGCTTCTCATCAACTGAGAACCCCTTTAACATCAATAAACTGGTATACAGAAATGATTCTCGGGGGAGATAGCGGCAAAATTAACAAGGCCACTCGTGAATATGTAGAGGAAATTTCTTTAGGCACCTCTCGCATGAGTACTCTGGTTAGCGCTCTTCTTAATGTCTCAAGAATAGACATGGGCACCTTAGCCATAGAACCCTCTCCGACAGATATCCAAGCTTTGGCAGATGAGGTGCTTAGTGAATTTGAATCCACCATTGCTGAAAAAAAACTTGATATCAAGCGCATTTACAAATTGAAAGACCCTCTGGTTGAAGTTGATCCAAATTTGATGAGAATAATTTATCAAAATCTAATTTCCAACGCAGTTAAATATACTGCTGAAAATGGTACGGTTACAATTTCTATACAAGATAATGAAGATCATGTCACTTTTGAAATTAGTGACACTGGCTATGGAATACCCTCACATCAGCAGGGGCGCATATTTCAAAAACTATTCCGGGCTGACAATGTCCGAGCTCTTGAAACGGACGGAACTGGGTTAGGTCTATTTTTGGTCAAATCAATTCTAGATGAAGCAGGAGGGAGCATTTGGTTTGAGTCGACCATAGACGTTGGTTCAAAGTTCCTAGTGAAACTACCGGTAGCTGGCATGAAGTCAAAAAGAGGAACACACAATTTTGTAGATGGTCAAAGTTAAACTCAGCGTTTTTTGCCATATTTACTAATAGAACTCGTGTAACCTAGTGGCGTCTATATCTGTGCTAACGGCCAGCGGTTCCGATATTTGCTACACTACGATCACTAACCAGTTTTGCATGGATCGTGCCACAAACTGATCAACAATTGATTGACTCCGCTAATAAAGGTGACAATAGCGCCTATGAGCAACTGTATCAAAGACATGTTCGCCTGCTACATGGATACCTCTATAAGCGTCTTGGCTCGGCTGCCGACGCTGATGACATTTGTCAAGAAGCCTTTATTAAAGCCTTTCAGAAGCTGGGTCAGTATCGAGGTGATGCGAGTTTCAAGAACTGGTTGTTTCAGATAGCCAAGAACTTGATTGTTGATCACTGGAGAAGTCAGTCAAAATGTACTACGGTTCCAATTGATGAATTTTTCAATCTTGGAAGGGAGCCGATAACTCCCGAGGCCGAGGCCGCGGAGATTAAGAGTCAGGAGCGTACAGCGAAGCAACTTAATAATATACTAAATCAACTTCCCGAGGATTATCGCAAAATAATAGAACTTCGTTTCTTGCAAGGGTGTTCCATTCGAGAAGCGGCTAACCAAATAGGAATCAGTGAAGCTAACGCGAAAGTGAGACAATATCGCGCCATAAAAAAGGCCCAAGATTTGCTGAAAAATGAATAAACAGAACTATGAAATCTTATATAGTAAAACCAAATAGCGACAGCCCACCAGAGCAGGCGCTTGCCGAAGAGCTGGCTACCTATTTGGAGTCACTGGACAATGGCAACTCCTTTGAGGTT
>PFGC01000013.1:30207-39851 GCA_002781785.1 Candidatus Kerfeldbacteria bacterium CG15_BIG_FIL_POST_REV_8_21_14_020_45_12 | reverse complement strand
TTACTGTATCTCCCAGCTCGATAAATACATTTCCAGATTGTGAGCGCATAAATGGAACGGTATTTTGCACGTCGTCTATCACACCGATCCACGGACGCATGAGCCACCCTAGCTGTAAGAAGACAAATCCATACAGACAGACCCACAACACCGTGACAGGCGCTCTAGCCTTGACCTTAAAGGAACCAAGCCAAGCCCATAGTTGCCAAGCAGCCAGGCTTCCACTGATTGCAAAGAAGGTTACCGTGCTCAGTAGTAGAGCGTTATGCTGCATTGGCAGATAAATATAAAACAGTAGTAATGGACTCAGGCTAGCCAGAGCTAGGCTAGTTGTTGCCACAAGTTGAGTAGCTTGAGCTAAGATTTGCTTGGCCGGAGCCCTTACCCCTAAAAGTAACGACAGCAGAATCAGGCTAATTGCTGTAACTAGTAGAGCTGCTAACATTAAAAAAGGCAGCTTAATCAAGACGTAAAATATTTGTGCTCCACCAACAAAATGGCTCATGACAATTCCAAACACATTTACCCAAACCACCGTCAGCCATCCCAATAATACAAACTCTCGTCCTGACCCCTTAACCAAGCCTCTTCTGAGCAAGCGTGCCGTGCCAGTGGCTAAGTCGCTAACTGATAAACGATAGTGCAACGCGCCAAGGCCTAACCCCAAGTAAAGGGCTGTTATCATTCCCAAAAACACAAACAATTTTTGATCCGACTCTTCGTGGTAGGTAAAATATACCGCCTGCTGATAGTTAATCGGAGGAGAATCTGGCCGAACGAAAACCACCAATCGAATCTGCGGGTACAAACTGGCGTCGATACTTTCAATATTTAGTTGAGACTCGTAGTTTAAACCTTGGGCATGAAAACCAGGCACTGGTTTATTGGCGGTGTCCCAAATTTCAAAGTAGTAACCCTGAGCTAGCCACTCTGGCGGAACGGTAACGCTTTCCCATGTGTAAGCTCTTAGGGGAGTGAGCGCGAGAGTGGCGTGGTTAGTAGGGTAGACAACTTGATCGTCTAGCACCTCAGGAACTACGCGTGTAATCATCCGATCATAATTAATGTAAGCAGCTGAGACTGAGCTCACTGGCGTTGCAATAAAAGTTATCAAGACAACTGCTGTAAGGATTAGGCGAGGAAGTAGTTGGTTTTGTATATTCATATATATCGTATTACGATGTAATAAATTTAAAAAAATTACTGAGCTAAGCTGGCGCGCAATTCCTGTACAGATATTTTACTATCTACCGCCGCCTCAATTTCTTCATTGGTGGCCACTCGCCCTGTTTTATTAAGATATATTTTTTGGATGACTTGTTTACGCTCGTCCGAAGCATTGAGCGTTTCTTCAATCTTATCGAGGTTCGTATAGGCCCTAGTTTTAGCGTAAAAGCGGATGTCTTTGTCTTCGGGATCACGACCCAAGCTGCTTTGGTATATAGCAAAAATTTTGGGCTTAGCTGAAATCACATCAAGCATCGCCTCGTTGTTAATGTCATTAATAAACCATGGTACAAAAATTACTAGAACGGACAGTAGCGGAAGGCATGCTTTACGGTAACGAAAACTTCCTTGATTGCGTGAGTATTTATAGAGCGTAACTGCGATCAGTGGCAGGCCCAGCATAACGACGGCATAAATAGGATAAAGTGCTGGGTTGCTAAGTTGCACTTGGGTGCAAGACGACAGCACTCCGTTTAGTGGTACATTATCTGGCGTGACAAAAAAACATCGCGCCGGCATCAGAAAATTAAAAATTAATGTGTCAGTGAATATCGACCAAAGTACCACCGTGGTTTGTAAATAAATGACTAGCCTACGAATTTTTGTATCTAGCTTATTCCACAGTAATAGCACCGGCGTTAGGACCAGTAGACTAAAAACGATGGCGTGTACGTTATTTTCAAACTTATCGATATCTAATATTACTGTGGCAGCCAGAGCTATTAGGTGGGTCCAGGTCATAGCCAGCCAGACACTGTGCTTGGAATCTATCCCGCGGTATTCAATTAACCAACGTTCACCAATTAGACCTAGTAATAAGTAGCAGCTAAACACCCACCACAGCAGAGCGGTTTCAACGTGAGTGCCAGCTATTAAACTTGGAAACCCAACAGCCAAGATAATTAATGTCAGTCCACTTAATAAGTAGACGCCATTAAAAATTTTTGCCAGCGACCAAGGCAGCGCTCCGCTGACAGCTATGGTCTCCTTCAGGTGCTTTTCAAAGTCACCAAACTCAATTGACGCCTGTTTTTCAGCTTCCGACCTGGACACACCCTCAGCCATAAGCTCAAAAACCAGATCATCAAAATGACTAGTCAGTTCTTCTTTAATAGATCGTCTTGACGCCAGCATATTTTTATTAAGCCAGAACAATGGCGTCAACAGCTCCAGAAAAAGTTTGCCACTCTTCAGATTTTTCTGATAAAACTTTTTTCCCAGTTCTGGTAATTGAGTAGTATTTACGCCTGCGACCATCGACCTCTTTCCAAAATGATTCAAGTAGTTTAGCTTTCTCTAACTTGTGCAGCAGGGGATACAACGATCCTTCGCCCATGGCAAAAACTCCCTCACTCATCAGTTTGATCTGCTTCGAAATTTCATAACCGTATAAAGTCCCGGATTCCAGTACGGTCAAAATAATCAATTCCGAGGTGCCTTTTAGTAGTTCTTTGCTAACCTTCATAATAGTTTTTAGTTCAAATTTTGTATCGATTTTAGGCTATCATACATCGTAATTCGATGCAAGTATATTCCAGCCACCTTTTAAATAGACGCCTACTGAAAACTGTTGTAGTATTTCCAGCGGTCAAACCGAAAATATTAATAGAAATCAATAATTTTAAGTATGCAGGAACTTTCAACGCGCGCTAAAGCTAGCATAATGGGAGGAGTTGTTCTTGCTATGCTGTTGTCCGCGCTTGATCAGACAATAGTCGCTACCGCCATTCCAAAAATAGCTGGAGAGTTGCACGGTTTTGAGCACATTAGCTGGTTGTTTACCGCTTACATGTTGGCTTCTACTATTGTTGTGCCGATTTACGGTAAGTTATCAGACATCTACGGTCGCAAGTACTTCTACATTGTTGGGATTATAATTTTTTTAATTGGCTCAGCCTTGTGTGGAGTGGCTCAGGACATGAATCAGCTAATTTTCTTCCGCGCCATTCAAGGAATTGGTGGCGGAGCTATTATGGTTAACTCAATTGCCATAATTGGCGATATTTTTCCTCCAGCTGAGCGCGGCAAGTGGCAAGGGGTTATTGGTGGAGTTTTTGGCCTAGCCAGTATCGCGGGGCCATTGCTGGGAGGTTGGTTAACAGACTCGGTAAGCTGGCGTTGGATATTCTATGTAAACCTTCCAATCGGAGTTATCGCCTTGGCTGTTTTGTGTAAAGTTATTCCACATATCGCCGGCCACAAAAAAGCCGGTCGATCAGTGGACTACTTCGGTGCGCTGGTGCTTGGCACATCACTGGTCTGTTTGTTGCTAGGACTATTATGGGGAGGCGTTAATTATCCCTGGGCCTCACCGCAAATTATTGGTCTCTTTACAGCGTCCCTGCTGGCAATGGCAATATTTATTGTTATTGAGCTTCGCGTTAAAGAGCCAATCTTACCCCTGTGGCTCTTCAAGAATAAAGCCTTTAGCGTTTCCATGATCACTACCATGTTAATCGCCATGGGCATGTTTGGAGCCATTACTTACATTCCGGTTTTTGCTCAGCTTGTCGTTGGTTCTAATGCTACATATTCTGGTTTGATTTTAACTCCGATGATGGGAGGGTTAATTGTTGCGAGCATCATTACCGGTCAAATTATCTCGCGGACTCAAAAGTACAAAATGATCACCGTGCTAGGCATGGCTATCGGAGTAACTGGCATGTTCCTGCTTTCACGAATGGGAGCCGATACCTCCAGCTCTGAGTTAGTTCGGAATATGGTTATTATGGCAATCGGCCTAGGCGTTGGCATGCCAGTATTTAACATCGTTGTGCAAAGCGCCTTTGATAACAGCATGCTGGGCGTTGTCACGGCCTCACTGCAACTTTTCCGCAGCGTTGGGGGTGCGGTTGGTGTGGCCATTTTAGGAACGGTATTAAATAATCGTCTGGCAACTTACATCATGCAGGCAAAGTCAGAACCGTTTGTTCAGGCCATGAGTCAGCAGTCCGACACCTTTGATGCCAACAATTTTAATTCAAATACCGTTCAGCAGATATTAAGCCCTGATGCGCGAGATCAAATTATGGGACTGATTCATCAGGCTCCCGATGCTATTCAACAGCAAATTCTAGCTAGCTTCGAAGCCTTTGCAAATCTAATGCGACTTGGACTAGCTGACTCTATTACCCTTGTCTTTATGTTGGGTGGGATAATGATGCTCTGTGCTTTCGTTGCTAGCATCTTCTTGCCTGTGATTGAGTTGAGGCGCAGCAACGCCACTCCGGCTCAAGAAGCTGGCATGCTACTGGAAGACGAGCTAGCCCAAGGTGACGCCGATAACGAAATCTAGTTTGGTTTTTGGCGGCGCTTCCACTTTTTGAGGTTGACATTATGTAACGATCGGCGCAAACTTTGAATCAATATGAAATTCCTCTCTTCACTTTTTATCTGCCTGGCCCTGGTTTTCAACCTGGGTGCCATGCCGGCCATGGCCCTTAGCATGGATCATGGAATGGCCAGTGAATTGTCCCAGGCTAGCCTAATGGACAATCACGCGCTCAACATGGGTGATTGTGTAGGCACAGCTAATTGTCAGGACGATCAGGCCGCCGATTGTGCCGCTCTCTGTCTGGCCAGAGGAATTACCGTCCAGCATCAACAGCCGCTAGTAATTCTCTTCGCAATCCTGATCTTGTTGGCAATCCAGTTTACTTTTGTATATTTCAAATCAGAGCGTCCATTGTCTAGGAGTCGTGTCTTTCCGCCACCTCTTTACCTATTCAATACGGTCAGGCTTATAGAGTAGGGCAAAATTTTATAGCGCTGCATCCGCACGCATTTTTATCGTTGTCTTAGAAAAACTAGAACTCATAAATACCGAACCCTTCGCTATTAAAATATGTCAAAAAGTACGCAAACTCTCCATATTTCTGGAATGACCTGCACAAGTTGTGAGGTGATAATTGAACGAACTATAAAAAAATTAAACGGCGTGGAAGCTGTCACGGTTAGTCAACAGACCGGCCGGTGTGTAATTCAGCATCAGAGTGGTCAAAAAATACCAGTCTCAACCATTCAAGAGGCCCTAGCCGACACTGACTATAAGGTTGAAATGAGTAATTCCAGCTCAACGACCAAAACGGCCAATACCATGGGTTGGAAAGGTTGGATGCGCATAGCCTTAATAATGGGCGTTGTCTATGTCATTGCCACTCAGTTTAACATCTTAAGTTTTAACATCAGCGATGAGGACAACCTTACTCTCCCAGCGGTGTTTGTGATTGGCTTAGTCGCCTCGGTCTCATCTTGTATTGCCGTGGTTGGAGGTTTAGTACTAACGGTGACCGCTAAGCTGAAGCAGGCCAAACCCAATGCTACAAAGTGGGAACTGCTGCGCATGCATTTACTTTTTAACGGTGGACGCTTGCTGTCATACTTTATTCTGGGTGGCATCGTTGGGCTAATAGGCACCGCACTAGCGCCTTCTGCTAAGGTGATGGGTATCATCTACATTATAGTTGCCTTGGTGATGATTCTACTGGCGTTAGACCTCCTGGGTATCTCAGGAACTAAACGCTGGATCCCTAAAATGCCCAAGCGTCTGAGCCACGCTATTCATGATCTAGCAGAACGAGAAGAGCCTTGGATTCCGATTCTGCTTGGAGCTTTAACCTTCTTCTTGCCTTGTGGCTTCACTCAGTCGATGCAGCTGTACGCACTTACTACTGGAAGCTTCTGGCAAGGTGGCTTGGTGCTTCTAGTCTTTGCTCTTGGCACCTTACCAGCTTTATTTGGCATTGGCGTATTGGCAAGTGTCGCCAAAACTAAAGGGGCCGCCTATCGCTATTTTATGGTTACGGCCGGGGCGATTGTGTTGCTGCTGGGACTCTATAATATACAAAATGGTCTGAACTTACTTGGTATAAACTCTTCGAGTTGGTTGTCGAGCAGTAGCGAGCCAGCAACCGAAGCCACTTCCGGCGACGGCGTTCAAGTAATAAACATGGCTGTTCAAGGTATTGATTACATTCCTGAGGCAATTACGATTGAAGCAGGAGTTCCGGTAGAGTGGCACATTGATGCCACGGGAGCGACTGGCTGCACTTCAAGTTTGGTGGTTCCATCGCTTAAAATTAGCAAGAGATTATCTAGATCACAGGACAATTTAATCACTTTTACACCAACTACAACTGGTACCATCCCCTTTACATGTAGCATGGGAATGGCCTATGGTGAATTTACGGTCGTAGATAAACTTGAGCAAAAGACTAATCAAGAGCCCGAGGGAGTCTGCGACAGTGTGACTCAAACCTGTTCAATTAAGTAAAATACACAATCATATGAATACATATACATTTCACATAAAGGGTATGAGCTGCCATTCTTGCGAAGGGCTTATTACCATGGATCTTGAGGACGCTGGTCTACCAGCCCCAAAGACTATAGATGCCAAAACTGGAGTTATGACAATTGACCTGGCGCCTGAGCAAGTAGAGGCAGTTAAACAAGCCATCGCTGCCACTAATAAGTATACGGTAGAATCAGTCGAAACTTTATGAGCACTACAAACCAGTTTCCCGTTAGCGGGATGACCTGCGCCTCTTGCGCAGCTATTATTGAACGTACCCTGAAAAAAATTGATGGCATCACCGAAGTTTCAGTTAATGTTGCAACCGAGAACGCTCGTGTTACCTATGATGAAGCTGTTGTCACCGTTGAGCAAATGAATAATGCTCTAAAGAGTCACGGCTACGAGTTGCAGTCAGTAGCACCGGCTGCAGGAGAGCAACCGCAGTCTGCGGATCCCTCAGGTCACGACATGGACATGGATATGCTGGGCAGCAGCCATACCGAAGATCAGCGACGGCGTGATCTAGTTGAACTTCGTCCCAAGGCTGTTGCTGCCTTTGCCGTTGCGGTGGTGATATTTACCATAATGATAATAGAGATGGGCTTAATGGCCTTCGGTTTTGATTTCTTCATTCCAGAGCGAATTTGGCACGTGGTGCAATTTGCTATTGCCACTCCAATTCTATTTTGGGCCGGCGACCGATTCTTTGCCGGAGTTTGGAGATTTCTTAGACATGGCCGAGCTGACATGAATTCTCTAGTTGGCATTGGCACAACGGTGGCTTATTTATATAGCACCGCGCTGTTACTGCTACCTGAATTGCATAGTAATTATGGCCTGCCTAACGCGATGTATTATGATGCTACCATCGTTGTGATTGGTTTTGTACTATTTGGTAAATACCTAGAGGTTAGGTCAAAGCTTAAAACTGGAGAGGCCATTGCCTCTTTAATGAAGCTACAAGCCAGTGTCGCTCATGTGCAGCGTGGTGAGGACATGGTCGATGTACCAATTGAACAAGTGCAAGTTGGAGATCTTTGCGTAGTTAAAGTTGGAGAGAAGATACCAGTTGACGGTGTGATCACTAAGGGTAGTTCACATATTAACGAATCAATGATCACCGGAGAAAGTCTAGCCGTTAATCGGACGATTGGTGATCAAGTGGTGGGTTCTACTATAAATACGGAGTCTTTGATTACTGTCAAAACTACTGCCGTCGGAAAAGATACTGTCCTGGCCCAGATTATAAATATGGTCCAAGAAGCCCAAGGTTCCAAGGCTCCAATTCAACGTTTTGCTGATATCATTTCGGCTTACTTCGTACCGATTGTGTTAGTGATAGCTGTTGCCTCATTTGTGCTATGGCTAACAGTCGGGTCACATTACATTGGCTTTGCAGAGGCCATGCCTATTGCCATTTCAGCCTTAGTTGGAATCTTGGTAATCGCCTGCCCGTGTGCGTTAGGTCTAGCCACCCCAACTGCCATTATTGTGGCAACTGGCACCGCGGCTCGCCATGGTGTTCTGGTAAAAAATGCTGAAAGTTTAGAAAGAGCTCACGCTGTTGATACTATTATTTTCGACAAAACTGGAACGCTCACAGCGGGCAGGCCAGATGTGACCGACCGTATCATCGCACCTGGCATTGATTTATCAGAAGATGAATTATTACAATACACCGCCAGTCTTGAGCTGCTATCTTCTCACCCTCTTGGCGCCTCTATAGTTCGTAGTGCGCGTAAAAAGGGCTGCCCCACGGTAACGGTGGAGGAGGCGACTGAAATTGCCGGTGGGGGAATCAAGGGAAAAATTTCAGATAGCCTATGGGCTGTTGGCACTAAAGAGTTATTAGCTGATGCCGGCGCAACCCTCAGTGTAGATCTGGAGGCTCAATTAGAAGCCTTGCAGGCTACCGGTAAAACAGTGGTTCATGTTGCTCGAGATGGTCAACACGTTGGTAGCATTGCCTTGGCAGACGTTATCAAAGAAGAATCATTAGCTGGCGTTAAGACTTTGCAAAAGAGCGGGTTGACTGTGGTGATGCTAACTGGAGATAATCCTATTACCGCTAAAGCCATCGCAGAGGCTGCCGGAATTACCAACTACAAAGCCCAAGTTAAGCCAGAAGATAAAGCTGCTGAGGTGAAAAAATATCAAGAGCAAGGCAAGGTTGTAGCTATGGTGGGAGATGGTATTAACGACGCTCCAGCGCTAGCCCAGGCCAATATTGGAATCGCTATGAGCACTGGCACCGACGTAGCTATGGAGTCAGCCGATGTTACTATCCTTCATGGTGATATCAGAAAAGTTGCTTCCGCCCTTAGTTTATCTGGTCGCACTATGCGGGTAATCAAACAGAATTTATTTTGGGCCTTCTTCTACAATGCCATCGGCATTCCACTGGCGGCGGGTGTTTTGTATCCGATATTTGGTTGGACCCTAAGCCCAGCTTTTGCCGGGGCAGCCATGGCCTTTAGTTCGGTTTCAGTACTGACAAATTCACTGCGCCTTCGCAAACAGATCTAGGTAATTGATTATTACTTGTGCTTCTGTCAGCTCCATGTAAAATGTATCAGGTAACAGATTATTCTAGATAAACGTATGGAACCAGGTTATCGACCAGGAAAAAAGAAACGCTTTGGTGCGCGTGAGGCCTTAGTTGTTGGTGGAATAGCCGCCATCGGCGGAGCGCTTTTAACTGAAAATAAAGATGTTGAGCCGGCAGTACAGACCAGCGACAGTGGTGATAATAGTCAACAAGATCATAACGGTTCTGCGCACGATTCAGCTAGCCGTTCAAAAAGGGATGGTCGAGCCGCCGAACCACACGAGGAGCTTTCTTCTGAGGCCCAAGAGCACGAGGATTTTCGACAACAGAGCATGGATGATACGCTTGAGCACCTGGCCGACTTTGATCCAAATTTCATGGTGACTACTACTACTAGCGTCAACGATGTCCCGGTCACCGATCAGTTTTTTGGAATTACCTACCGTCTGCCCAGTGGGAATGTTGCAGATTTTGCTACGGTTTTTCCAGATGAAGCGACTGGCGATTTAAGTCTTGACCCATCTCCGGAGCTTAGGCAATGGGTTACCGAAATGACGGGACAGTCACTTGAGG
>PFGC01000013.1:0-30192 GCA_002781785.1 Candidatus Kerfeldbacteria bacterium CG15_BIG_FIL_POST_REV_8_21_14_020_45_12 | reverse complement strand
CTAGCTCTGACATTGCTTCAGCCGCTTCCGATCTACTCGTTATTCAGCAGTTGAGAGATGCTAAAGCCTCAGGTGAGGATGTCACATCCGAAGATGTCGAGAAGGCACTGGTTAACAATCAGTACGTTTCAACAACAGAAATACAAGAAGCTCTCGAAGAAGAGCGCTTGTCACAACCGGGAGACACTGGTGAGTAAATTATGTCACACTAAAAAAGCCGCTATCTCTTAGCGGCTTTTTTGCTCATTTCTACTACATCTGCAAATTGTTCAGGTGTCACCGCTTGAACCGAGAGTCTACCGTGGGTGACAAGCTGCATTTTTCGAAAACGTGGATCTTTCTTAACCTCGGCTAGACTTACCGGTCGGTGTAGCGGTTTGTCTGCCGCCATTTCAATAGCGTACCAGCGCTTGTCTGTAGTGGTGCTGTCTTGTTGTGCCTCACCTACAACTTTAGCTATTCCGACAATCATTTTGTCTGTAATTGAGTGATAAACAAATACTTTGTCATCAGCTCGCATTGCCCGCAAATTATTGTTGGCCGCATAATTTCTCACGCCGTCCCACATGGTTGAGCCTTCCTTTACAAAGTCATCCCACGAGTAGGTTCCGGGTTCAGTTTTTATTAGCCAATGTTGCATTGTTTTTATTATAGCACTTAATAGCCCTCCTTGAGCTTCTATTTTAGGGGAATCACCCTAAAACCCTGAGTTTGCTTCATTTTACTGACTCTCGAGACAAAAGCACCGCCGTTTTGGCGGTGCAAGTATTGAGCTAATCCATTAGCTCTAAGAGGTCGTATTTCGTACCATTTTCATCCCACTTTTGCAGGGTTCGCAGTGCAGATGTTGATACCAGCACAGTAACCTTCTGTCCGGTGGCCGGGTTCATAAGGCGCTTTTTCTGCAAGTTTGGCTTGGTACGCTTTTTAGTCTTTCTCTGGGAATGACTTACGTTATTGCCAGTAAGAAAGCGTTTTCCGGTGATTTGACAGACTCGTCCCATAAATAGGCTAATTTAGTAACTCACGAGTTATATCATATACTAGATTACTTGGCAAGACTTGCCATTTGCCAGGGCTGTACTATAGTAAAAGCAACGGCCCCCGAGGCTCCAGAAGCTCGCCGCTAATATCTAACGGCGCTTTTATGACAACAGCTATATTTATCCTGGCAGGTATTGGTGTGATAAACACGCTCTACCTGTCCTATCATGCTATTACAAAGACACCCGTGGCTTGCATTGGCTTTCCGCCCGAGTGGTGTTTAAAAGTACAACAAAGTCCGCAAAGCAAAACCTTGGGCATCCCAAATTCGTACCTTGGTCTGTTGATGTATATTGCGGTGTTAGTTCTCACCTGGCTGTATGTTAGCGAGGTGTTGGCATTTTGGCCGGCTGCTGTGGTGATTTCAGCAGGCTTCCTTTTTTCCATGTACTTTACTGGTGTTCAGGCGTTTATTTTAAAAGCCTATTGTACCTGGTGTGTTATTTCGGCGATCGACTTTATTCTGCTTTTTGCCTCTGCGATCATTGTTTTAACCGCCTAGGCTTTGCGCATTTGCTAGCAGTCCCAACCGTACAAGGCGGTTGGGACTTTGTGGTATAATTGATCCAGAATAAATAATCTATTTAGATATGAAGAAAATCATTGGTTTGAGTCTATGGTTGGCTCCAGTCGCTAGTCTAGCCCATGGAGGGCACGGCGAAACTGACTCCTCAACTATATTGCATTGGTTTGCTGAGCCTGTGCATGCCGTTCCGCTAGCCACTATTATAGGAGTTTCTATTTTTGCTATTTTGCATAGATATTATAGAAGCATAAAAAACAACGATTAAAGATTTATGATGAAATACTTTTTACGAACTTTAAAACGATTGTCGCCAGCGCCATTGGTGCACGCCCACTGTGATGGACCTTGTGGAGTTTATGATCCAGCTCAGGCTAGAGTTTCGGCTGAGGCCGTTGTCTCGATGACAAAAAAAATCACTGAACTAGAGCGACCTAAGAGTGATGCCGCAGAAGATTGGGCAAATTATCACAACACCCTTTCTCGTTATATTTCTATTAAGGAAGAGGAGTCAGAAAACACCAAGCACCATCTGCTTGTTTTATGGACAGATTACTTTAAACCGGAACATCTGGAGCAGTTTCCAGATTTGCACGGACTGTTTTGGAAAGCTGCCAAAGCTGCTTCTGCTTGCAAGCATGAGGTGAGTAGTCATCATGCCGAAGAGCTATTGAGTTTCGTTGAGCAGGTGCACAAGATATTTTGGCAGACCAAAGATCGCGAGGTTGAATGGGTCCTGGCGAACAAAAAATAGAGCGAGCTGACTTTGGTTTTAGCGTTCGAGAGGCGCTGCTGTGGGCGTTGCGCAAACGGCAGCGTTTTTCAATTGCTGGACTTTCAATGGAGCCACTATTAAGCGCTGGTGAGGACGTATTGATTAGGCCATACAGTGCAGGTGAGCGTCCTCACGCGGGAGATGTAGTTGTTTTAAAGCATCCAGCAAAGGAGTTGCATCTCATTAAAATCATCCATAGAATATCGGCCGAGGAGATTGAGCTTCGGGGCTTTAATGCCGAGCACAGTACCGATAGTCGTGATTTTGGAAACGTGGATGAAGCCAAATTGCTAGGACGCCTAACTGTGATTTTGGGATAATTGTTTCCTTAAGCCTACTCGGTTATACTACAAGCCTATGCCAAATGATAACTACATCGGAATAGATCTAGGCACCTCTGTTGCCAAGGGTGTACTAATGAGTGACGCTGGCGTTGTGCTGGCTACCACCTCACGTCAGTTGCCACTAGAAACACCTAGTCCAGACTGGGCAGAGCAAGAACCAGAAGCCTGGTGGGGGGCTGTGAGTAGTATTTTGCGTGAACTAAAAAAGGCCGGAGGCTTTTCCAAAGTAAAGGGTATTGGATTATCAGGACAAATGCATGGCCTGGTTTGTTACGACGATGATTTAAATCCAATCCGCAACGCCATCGTCTGGTTAGACCGTAGGTCAAACCAAGAGGTTGATGATATTTTAGAAACGGTTGGTCACAATCAACTTTACAGAATTACCGGCAATCCTGTTTTTAATGGTTTCTTATTACCATCATTACTCTGGGTCAAACGAAATGAGCCACGCGTATTTGGAATGACTAGCGTGGTGTCCTCACCGAAAGATTTTTTAGCTCTCCAGCTTACAGGCAAGCTTAGAACTGAGCCAACAGACGCCCTGGCTACCGGAGCCTTTGACCGGGTGGCTAATGATTGGTCATCGCTAGTTTTAGAGGCTGTTGGTTTGGAGCGATCGCTCTTTCCGGAGGTGGCGCCAACTAGTCAGCCATATGGAGGGTTGTTGCCAGAGGTTGCTAAAAGATTTGGATTACCAGCTGGAATTCCCGTTTACGGTGGTAGCGATCAGGCTATGGGAGCCATGGGCTTAGGCTTGGTCAAGCCAGGGCAAGCCATGGTCGCCTTAGCCACCGGCGGTCAGTTTGTGGTTATTGGCGAGCCGGGTCTAATTGACAACCGACGACGCTTACACACCTTGTCACACGGAGTTGAAAAAACTGGCATGTATATGGCTGCAACTTTATCAGCGGCTCTATCTATGCGTTGGTTTAAAGAAGAGGTGATTCAAGACACCAAAACAAGTTATCCAGATTTTTACTATGGCATCCAAGATATTCCAGCTGGATCAGACGGGGTTATTTTTCACCCTTATCTAGCAGGGGAGCGTACGCCATATTTTAACTCAGCTCTGCGCGGCGGATTTTCTGGACTGTCAGTGGCCCATAACCAAAAGCACTTGCAGAGAGCTATTATTGAAGGAGTATCATTTTCAATGAAGCAATGCCTGCATGTTTTTGAGCAGATGAATATGCCAATCCGCAGTATTATTTTAACCGGTGGAGGAGCTAAGAATCCAATTTGGCAGCAGATCATGGCCGATGTTTTGAATCGGAGTATGGAAATAAGTACGGTCACCGACCACTCACCGTTTGGGGCCGCCGTCTTCGCTAAATTTGCCCCCAAGAAATTTGTTGGTTTATCTAGCTTTTACAAAAGTGTTATCAATAAAGGGGAGGAGATCAAGCCAAATCCTGCTAGCGTAAAAATATACGAACCAATATTTGAGGAGTACGTTAGTATAGCCGACGCTAAACATCGCCGGGCTAGGCGAAAACAGCGCCATAAATAGTTTTAGCTAAACTATTTTCCGTCGAACGAACCATTGCCAGCGGCTTGCACCACTGATCGACGGACTCCTTTTAACATATCAATCAGAGCCAGTGACGAATCACGAGTAGCTTTAATGCCTCTGCCATTTTTAGCGGTGCGGGCATCCGTGGCGTCCATCATTCTTTTATTACTATTGCCCACAGCCACTTGCCAGACTCTGTCAGCCCCTTCGTTTACCTGACCAGCTCCCGTTCTGTCTATTGGCATAACATCAGTACCGGAATCTCCAATATGCACAATCGAAACCTCTTCAGGGGCAATGCCTCGTTTGCTAAGCTCAGTTCTTAATGTTGAGTATTTATTTAAATCTTTATGTCCGATATCAACAAACCCAGCCGTTGGGTTAAAATCTATTAATAGATTTTTAGACATCTCTCGAATAGCCCTTAAGTCCTGATTAATACTTTGCAAAGCCGCCCGACGCTCTCCTTCATAAACATCCAAAATTCCCTCAACTAGGTCAATCAACTCCTGGCTTCCGGCTCTTTCTCCATTGCCAAGCTGAGACACTAATTCATCAAGTCCATCTTCGGCGCTACCGGCTACAGTTAGCTCTCCCTGATATCTTACTAATTTAGCCCGCATGTCATCAATCTGATCAACAAAGAATTGTTTAACTCTCTGCTCGATCCATTCCGGTGTCACTGGCTTGCCCTCTTCGTCTTCTAAAACGAAACTACCGCCAGCATCTGGCTTTTGAGCAATTTGCATCGATAGCATCGAGAGCTTCGGTTCAACATTCACATTAGCAGTGCGTACCGCATTGAGCAGGTAGGTTTTTAAGGCGTCTAGATTCTTTTGCCAACGCGCTGAGTCCTCCACGGCTACTTCGCGCCGACCATCTTGCATTTCAGTTAAGACAGCCCCACCTGATTCAGCCAGAGCTAGCTTTCTTAAAGAAGGATGGGCTTTAATGGCCTCCAAAACTCCCCAAGCGTACAGGGCTGGGCGACCAGTGTTGATAACGACATATAATTCCTTGTCTGGAAAACGCCTAGCTACCTCTTCAGATAGTCTTTCAATCTCTGCTACCGCTCGACCAATTAGTTGTTGGTTAGGGTATGACTCTTGTCGGTTCCAGGTGGAATTAAAATCCAAAGACAAGACCAGAGCTTTAGTTTTATCTGATTTTAATTCAGCTTCAAACACCTCACCAAACTCTAAGCCATTCAAAGCTTCACGTTCTTCTTGAACGGCCTTTTCAGCAACTCCATGAAAATGACCAGTAAATTCTGAACCAGCCGTCTCGGTGGTAATCTGCGAACGATTCTCTTCAATAACTTGAACAGATTCTCGGCGGGCCAGTGACATCAGAGCTAGAAAGTTTGCCCAACCGTAGCCACCGTCTAATTGACGACGTTGCATCTCTGAAAAAGAATCTGCCAACGAGAGGCCACGCTCGATGCCGTAGGTTCTCACAATCTCAAAGGCCTGTTGTAAAACAAACATCGCCCGCAACGAACTTTGCCGGGCGGGTTCATTATTAGTCGCCTCCGCAAATTGGTGAACTCCAGCCACCGCCTCCATTAAATTACGAGAATATAAATAGCTTGCCAGCGCTCCGTGTCCTTCCGCTGAACCCTCGCTGCCATTCTCAAGGGCATGAAAGGCTGCGTTGGACTCTACAACCGCTTGTCTGTAGTTGTCTCCTTTGTACTCCTCTCGCTCTGCAACTCTTTGCTCCACAAAAAACTGCCCGACTATATTCTGGATAGAATGCTTAGCCGGAAGTTCAAACGGACGTGGTTTAGCATCCGCTGGTCTTTCCCTTCTGTCGCGACGGGTTGGTTCAGTCATATCAGGCAATCTTAAGCGATATATCCAGCAGTATGACTATTTTTTGTGATTTTGTCAATGTTATTTCGGATGATTCAACCGATATGATAAACAAAACATCTAGAGTTGACTCTCTACACCAATTATTGTATTGTATGCCGTGCGTCACTACCCACTGGGTGTGACTTTCTTGAACAAAAAAAATACGTGGGTCGGTACCAAAGCGGTCAAATGGGACTGGCTGTAGACCAGTTGGCTTTCGCCTTCGGGGGTTCGAATCCCTCCCGGCCCACACGCGCGCTGTCGATCCCTTCGAGAGCCGTGCCGCTTTAGCTCAGCTGGTAGAGCAACAGTTTTGTAAACTGTGGGTCGTCGGTTCGAGTCCGACAAGCGGCTCCTCCAAAGAGACCGGTCGATAGTATCACCGATCGGTTAAACCTTGGGCCGTAGCTGCCAAAATAATTTGGTGGTTACCAATGTAAAGTATAAGAAGTTGAATCGTATAAACACACCGGTATGTCACAGGACAATCTCATTAAAATGGAGTGCACAGAGTGTAAGCGTCAGATGTATTACACCTACAAGAACGTGCGTAAGCTAAAGGACCGCCTCGAGCTGTCCAAGCACTGCAAGTTCTGCAAGACGCACACTCCCCACAAAGAGACAAAATAAACAGGAATGGAAAACTGTCCATATTGCCAAGACGCAACCACTCCACCTCCAGAGCAGTTTTACGAAACTAAACTCTTCCGGGTACTGGTAGCGCGCAATGCTTTAGTGGATGGTCATGTGGTTATCATGCCCAAGGCGCATGAGCCACACATTCAAAGTTTTAGTTTAGATCAGTTCGAAGAGTTGTCGTACCTCTTAAAGAAGGTGCCGTTTTACGCTATGCGCGAAACCAGCGCCCCTGGTTACACTTTGTTTATGAGCGATGGTACGCCCGAGGTTTCCCAGGTTGCCCATTTGCAGATTCACGTACTTCCACGAAAATATAGCGATGATAGTTTACAATCTATAGGTGAAGCCGTTGGTAAAATAACCTTCACCTTGGACGATGCCAAGCTAGCCACCGAGGTTAAGGAGATGAAAGATTTAATGCAGCTGCCGCAGGATACGCCAGCCAACTCCTAAATGAAATCACGAGCTCAGGCAAAGGAAGGATTTGGAGGTCAAAAAAGTCTTCCAGAATATCACGGCGTTAATCAGCTAGAACTTACCAGAGCGGAGTTTTCAGGTGTCAATTTTAATTTATTGAACCTTACTGCTGAGGTCGATGAGGCTGCGGAGACGCCGCTCTACCTTACCAGCGCTCAAGAACCAGTTCAGGTAGGTAGTCAAGATTATGTCCTTGCTGGCACCAGGGAAGTCTCACAGCATGAGCACTCAGTCGGAAACGTCTATTCATTTGAATTAAAAAATACCTCAGGTGATACTTTGATAAGCGCCTTGATTCATCATTACCAGAAGAAAGAGGAAGGTCGGCTTGGTGATGTTTTTACTGAAATTGAGAGGGAGGATAGAAATACAAAAAAGGTGAACATTCCAAGTGAATTACCTCCGGGCAGTGGCATGGTCTTTTTTGAAAAAGTCCTCGATTTTTTGCAAGAGCTAGGTGCTCAGAGTCGACCATTTCGACATGAGGTTGCAGCAGCACCGGTTGGGATGACTATGCAAGAGTGGGCGCGTAAGTTTGAGAAGCTTCTAGTTAGCCGTGGATACCATCCCTTGGACCCAAAAGATCGGAAAAAGTGGGAGAGGGTTTATGGGCCGGTAGAGCGTGAGGCAGCAGGCGACGCCCAGGCCGGTGTTGCTAGTGTCTAATAAAAAACCGTCCGCACCCTCCGGCTCTGACGCTTTTGTAAAAGCGGCAAGGCAAGATGTACGGACGATTTTTTGTTTCACTCCTTCCGCACATCTGTTCTGATTTTCTTAGCAGGCTGTCAGTTGAGCAGCACGGCGGGCAGGTCAGCCAACTTGCGGCGTTCCGGCCAGCTCTGAACCTCGAAGCTGCCGACTGCTGCGTCAAAGTGCACGCAGATCTGGCTGCCCAGATATTCGGCCAGAGCGGGGTGATGCCAGTAGCCGCCGTCCTGAACGGCGAAGTAGCGGAACCCGTCCCTGTCCACGATGCGGACCAGACCGACCACAACCGGGCCGGTGTCCATGTGAGCGTAAGCGCTGGCTTCGATCAAGTTGATCGGCCAGGAGTCATCAGGCCAGTTTGGCATGTGCCCTCCAGGGCAGGTGTGTGAAAAGAAGTAACCACTCTTTACTCAAAAAAAACGATTTTGTCAACGCCTTAGGTCTAATCGTGGCTCAGGCTAGTTTTGACAAGCTTAGATTTTATTGATATGTTTGACTGCGCAATTGCAGTTAATTCTGCCAAATAGGGGATTCGTATATCGGTAGTACACCGGTCTCCAAAACCGTTAGGGCGGGTTCGATTCCTGCATCCCCTGCCATCCCGAACGTGTCCCAGCTGGGGCACGTTTTGCTATCTCTTTATAGGGTAACGTTAGCTCAAAAATTGGCTGTTTATCTTTCAAAGTCGAGTTCGATAGCAAATAGTGCAGTAATTCGTTTTTTTCTTCTGGAGTTGCCATTTCGGCCAATTTTATTGCGTTTTCTGCAAGTTCGATAATTTTGACCCCGAATTCGTAATAACTAATGTCTGCCTTGTTATGTTTTGAAACTTGCTGTTCGATTTCCTGTAGTCGTTGTGTGTATTGTGCAAACTTATTATCGTAAAAGTTGTCGTTTATTTTTCCGTCCAGTCTATCTTCATACATTTTATCCATTCGCTCCTTGAGTGTTGTCTGTTCTTTTATAAGTGCTTCAAATTTCTTGTCAGACCATTCCCGTTTTTCGTCTAAGGATGATTTCAAAGCTGCCGTAACATATTGCATGCCCGTATCTCCCAATTTCAATATGTTTAGCAAGGGATGCGTTGCTTTGTCTAAGTCGTTCTCATTTACCCATGGCTGCCCACATTTCTTGTATTGGGAGCAATGATAATAATTGTACTGGTTTTTCTTCTTTTCGGCGGTGACAGTATGTGCACATACGTCACAAGTAAAGATATGTTTATAGCTAAACGCTTTCGTATTGTGTTTTTTGACCTTGTGGTTGTTTCGCTGTGCAAGAATTTGCTGTACTTGTTGCCATAGTTCAATACTCACGATAGCCTCATGTGAGGCATTTGTATGGAGAACACCGTCCCACACGAATTGACCAATGTAAAACACATTTGAAAGATATTTTGCTACTGTAGATACATGCAGTTTACCGCTTCTTGTTGGTATATTTTGAGTGAGTCCATCTTCCGCTAATTTGGCAATGAGGGTTTTGATTGAATAATTTCCTGTAGCGTAGTATTCATACATTTTGACAATCAGGTCTTTATTAAGCGGGTCAACGGTTATGATGTTGTGTTTTGGGTTGTACGGGTCTTTTGAGTTGATATAGCCCAATGGAGCCCTTCCAGCATATTCTCCGTGCTGTAGCTTCATTTTAACGCCTTTCTGGGACTCCTCACGTAGGTTATCGATAAAGTTCTTGGCTAGAAGCGTTCGCATGCCATACATGAGCTTCTCAGATGATTTACTCTCTTTGCCGATTGAGGTATTTTCTTTTACTAAAAAGAGGGTCACATTATGCTGTTCTGTGAGTTCTTCAATAAGGACGTAATCTTGAAAATTACGGTGTAGTCGGTCTGTTTTTTCAACAAGGATGTATTTGATGTCGTTTGCTTTTACATATTCAATCATCGCTAAAAAGGATTTACGGCCTTGCGCTTTGGCTGATTCTACATCTTCAAATTCTTTTACGACCGTAAAGTCGTTAGTACGAGCAAATTGATACAATAAAACACGTTGTGCTTCGGGAGAGAAGCCTTGTTCAAACTGCTCTTTGCTGGATACTCGGACGTATGTAACCGCATCTTTCATATCTAAATAATAACCTTGGATTCGGCGTATAGTTTTGGGAAATAGTTCTGCCGCATACGGAATTTTGTTCCGTGATTGTGTCCTGTTCTTGAATCGAAGTCTACTAAGATTTTTGCCGTTTCAAGTCCATGTAAAAAACCTTCGAAATTGAATCCTTTTAGCATTGTTACAGAGGTATATTTATAAAACTCTAAACCATTTTCTTTATCTTTTTTTACTTCTGCTTGCACAAAGAAACAGTTGTGTAGTTTTGTAGCAGCTTTATGTGCCAAATCGTCGAAACCCCAATATGGTTGGGGGTTTAGTTCTGATAGGCCTACTTTTTTTTGAACTGATTGTTTCCATTCCTCATGCCTTGGGTCAACTGCACTGCTGTCAAAGGAAATCATCACTTTTTGTTCCTTTCGGTCTATCTGGACCATAAAGCCTCTATCGCTTCGTGACATCCCGTGTATTGTTTGACGAAAACTCATTTCAGCAGCTGAATATTTTTTCCCTGCTTCCTGATGGCCCCATCCATATTCAGGCAAAAGAATTTGAGGCACGAACTTCAAAGCACGGGGTGACGGCTCCATATGGAAAAGTGTCACGAGTGAGGCTGTATTTAGTCTTTGAGTTTTAAGCTCCCACTCTGCGGCGTTAGGAATTGGCAGGTTATTCTCTTCAATTCCAAGCAAGTCTTCAAGTGTATTGCCAATACCGCCAGCATTTCCGTTTCTTGCATTAGGTATCCACTCCATAGCAGCTATTTCATGGAATTTTTCAATTAGACTTTCTTTTGTGTAGATTTTCAAATCACTCATATTAAAATTTCTTGTTCATTATAGTTGTTCAAACGCTCTCGTGCCATCTCACAATATTCAAGAGACAAATCAATACCAATAAAATCTCGCTTTAATAGTTTCGCTGCAATCGCCGTAGTACCTGAGCCCATAAATGGGTCGAGGACAGTTTGAGCCTCTGTTGATTCTATAATTCTTTTGATAAGCGGAATAGGAAAAGGAGCGGGATGCGGGTTGTTCATTTCTTGCGTAAATTGCCAAACATCGCCATGTTTATTTGCTTTCGGTGCAAGTTTGAATTTCTTTTTTGCAATCATGTAAATTACTTCATACGTCGGAAGAAAATAACCCTTATTGAAGTTGATACCACCCTTTCTTTGCCAAATTATTATCTGCCGCACAGGGAAGTCAGAAACAATGTCATGCCTGTGTTGAAGTAAGCCGTTTTGCACACGCCACTTATGGTTGTAAAAAATTGCACCATCATCTTTCAGTAAACGCATCATCTCTACCAAACACTCTTTTTGCCATTGATTGTATTTATCTTGTGGCATGCAATCATGATGGCCGTTGTACCCATTCATCAAGGCGGCGTTGGACCACTTTCCGCCACGACCATCTTTCATCCCATTACCAGTAGAATTTTTTAGGTTGTATGGCGGACTTGTAATAATCAGGTCAATGCTCGCATCTGGCATCGAACGCATTACTTCCAGTGTGTCACCACAAATAAACCGATTTTTGAAGTCGGTACGAGAAGGATTTTTGACCTCTTGCCAAGATAAGATTTGCTTCTTTGCCATAATTACTTACTTCGAACTGAATCAATAAATTTATCAAAATCGCTTATTTTGATACGAAATTCTTTTCCAATTTTATGGGCCTGCAATTTACTTGCTTTTATGTATCGGTAGATGGTCATATTGCTGACCCGTAGCTTTTGAGCTACCTCCTCCACGAGGTAGTACTCTTGTTTTTTTGTAGTCATATATAGTGAAAATGATATTTAACAATAGTTTACATGTTTTTCCGAGAGTCAGCAAATTCTCCCAGTAAAGCATCTAGTTTTTTTGGGAGTATAGGCGTGAATGTTTTGAGTTTTTTGTGTATATAATTCACAACGTTGACGTTATCCTGCTTGGCTTCTGTTTTTGAGAGTATGCTTTCGATGCTTTTTTTGTATCTTCCAATCGTCGCCGCAGAAGCCTCAGTTTTCAGTCCTGTTATTGTATTTTTAAGGCCATGCTTCCGCACTTCATGTGCTAGGTAGTACAATACTGCACGCTCCTTAAAGCCATGTGCATATTGTTCGATAATCTGTGTAAGTTCTGTGTCTTTGAGAGCAGATAAGCGCACGAGTCTGCTAAAATCGGTCACAAATACTTTTTCGTAGGTGCGTAGCAATTCCGCTTTTGCTATCTTGGCATTATGCACGTCTGATAAGGTATAGTCTTTCCGCTTGTTCTTAATGTGTTTGCGCACAATAGCCTCTACAGTTTGTTTTTTTTGCAGCGATAATTCAATGCGTAACGCTCCTTTTTTCCATTGCCCTCGCTTGTACATACTCCCAATTTCTTGCTCAAGTTGTGTTTTGCCGTTGGCTACAATTTCATCGAACTTGTTATAAATCACCAAGCCTTGAGAAGAGTTATAGTATTTTACATAGAAGCCGTCTTTGCCGTCGTGATAGTGGGAGCGGTTATAGTCTGATGATTGTTTCATGTCATACGGAGCAAGTGCTCGGAGTATTTTATCCGTGCTCCCATAGCTTGCACTGATTTGTAGTATTTTTGAATAGTCTAATCGTGTGACTACAGCTTGCTTTAGTGCTTCGAGTGTAACCTCGACCTGTATTTCTTTGAGTGTGGCAATCAATTTTTCATACACTAGAGGCAACATGCGTTCGTCAATATCAAATATATTCGTACCGAATAGTAATTTTGGGAGTGATACTTGAATGACGAGGTATTTACTCTTAGGCTTCATACCTTGCTTTGTGCGTGTCTGTCGTTCCATGATGTGCACTTGTGGGTAGTAACGACCCTCGTTTGCACATTTCTTCGCATACGTGGTAAAGCGTGTGGTATACACTCCGAATACACCAAATTTACCGCTCAGCTCTTGATGCTTAGCCTTTGTGAAGTGTTCAGTAGAATACAGGATATAGTCATCTACTCGTAACGTAACGGAATCAATCATAGTTTATTTTCTTTATCAATTCGATTTTGGATACGTAGCAATACATCAAATGCACCAACCAAGTTGCGGGATGCTTCTGAGATTTGCTCGGGTTGCAAACCAAGCTCATCAACGAAGTATTTGTGAGCGAATTCTGCCAGATTTTCAGGGGGTTCTTGAGCAATCATAAAACTCCGTGTTGCAGTGCACCTTGTGCGGCGTCACGCTATACGGAGTTCATAGATATTGATTTTCTCAAATGAGAGGCTATACTATGTTGTACGGGTAGTCCGTATTACGTGACTATCATATTGATAAGCCGTCTGTGTCAGCAGGCGGTTTATTGTTTTTGCTTTATTGGTACGTTTGCCAATCGATAATTTATTACTTGTTCAGATACACCAAAAGTACACGCAAGTGCTGTATGGTTTACAGTAGGCTTGTGTAACTCTAGTGGGTCATTTCTCAGCTCATATAAAACGAGTGATTGCGGTACAAGATAGTAACCAGCAAAGTGGTTTGCAACGCTTTCAATGATTGCGCTGCGTTCTTGGTCGTCTTCAATCGATTCCATATCTGCCTTGAACTCTCCATCGAAACTTTGAACAACGTGTGCCCATTCGTGGGCTTTGGTAAAACGTTGCCTAGTTGTTCCGACCGAGGGGTCAAAGAAGATGAGTATTTCTGCGTTTTCAGTATTTATCCAGTTCCAACCTTCTGCTTTTTCATCATCGCAGCGCATAGCATCTAGTATTGATTGTGGCACGGCTTCAATACTTTTGTGTGTGATTTTGAAACCATCAAAGTACGCCATGAGCGGTTCAAAGTTCATGGGAGTAGATACGTTACCGTGAGATTCAATAATGTTATCAATAACACCGTAGAAGTGATGACGCCATTTATGTACCATTTTTTTATACTGCTTGCTGTATTCTTTTTGAGCGGTATTTTGTTGTAATACTAGTGGGTGGTCGGACGCTGTCATACAATTACGTTAATTGCTCAGGTTTATCATTTTTCGGCAGGTAGTTGTCTTTTGAGACAATAGGTTTACCAGTGTTTTCTTCGAGTTCTTTACGAGCATTACCAGCAATTTGACTCCCTTGTTGTGCAGCTGATTTATTTTCATCCACGCCTTGAGCATCTTTATTTCGGGCAATTTCAGCGGTACTGGCTTCTGCAAGCATATTCAATACCAGCTCAAGGTTTGTCATGTGGTCACGCAGGTTTTCACCTTTTTTTAATCCTTTGAATTTTTGATACTCTTTGCTCTTCATGCCAGACCAGCCTTTGTAAACTTCGTTTGTAAGAATCGCAAAATCAAGCGGTTGTTCAACGCCTCGATTTTTCCATTCGGTAGTAAGTTCATTGCGGACTTCAATCGTACGCATGCGCCGACCTATCCATTCATCGTCATACCCTTTTTGAGCAAACGTCCCAATAGCTCTGTGCACGGCCTTTTCAGGGTCTTTAATTTCTTCAATTCGTTCATACCCAACCTTAGCAAGCCACTGTTTGAGTGGTTCAGCTTTTGGAGATGGAACGCTTTGTACAATACGTAGTATTGTCTCAACATCAGCTACATCTGTTTCATATTTTTTACCATCTTTAGCTGTTAATTTCAGTTGTCCGATATTATCGGACACCTCACTACCTTCCTTTTTTAGCTTTGTTTTTAGGTCATTCCAGTACTTTCTAGGCCTATCTGTGCCAGTAAGTAATCCAATAATATCAATAATACTTATGTACCATTTTTCTTGGTTTTCATCCCAATGACGCCGAATAGCTGCGTCCTCAAATTTTACTATGGAAAGGGGGCTGTCCTCTTGTATTCCCTCATTATCTGTATTTTTCATAAAAGTTATTTATTGCCATTATCCTGTACGTATTCTATGTAGCTAATGACTTGGTTTACTTGTTCGTTAGTTAGTTTGCGGGCACGTAATGCACTCATAAGGGTCATATTGGCTTTTGGGGTGCTGTTGTCGTTAAGTAGTCCAACAGCATCTAAGAAATCACGGAATGTCATACCTAGACCTTTTGCCAAGTTATGACACTTATCAATAGAGAGGGTAGTGTAGAGCCCTTTTTCTATTTTGTTGACGTAAGCTGGAGAAATATTTGCACGCTTTGCAAGCTCGTTCTGGGAAAGGCTTGCATTTTCTCGTAGCTCTTTCAGTTGTTTTGAAATGGTTTTCATATTTTGCGATTAGTGGATGCTTATTAAAGTAGCAAGCGTTTAATTCACATTGAGTATGGTTAGTGATTAGATATTTCATATAGTACCAAGGCTATTAACTCCTGTCAATAGCTAGTTGCTCCAACCAAAATAGCGTACAGCAATACTTGGGAAGGTGCCCATTGCTGCATGTAGTTTTGGCCAATCAAAAGTTCCGAACACGTCAGCGAGCCCCTGCCAATCAGTACATTGTGAAAATTCGTGGCCTCCCGCGCCGCAGCCGCACACGCGTTTGGCCAATAGTTCCCAGGCATTTTGCCAAGCGAGCCCCACCTTCCGCTCGCGCAAAAGGAGGTTCGAGCCAATCTTTTTAATGAAATTACGAAGTTCTTCGTAATTTCCTGTCAAAGTAATTTTTTTGGCTAGGTTTGCGTCAGAAATAAGTTGTTTGTGTTAGTAAAGACAGAGCTGCCAAAGTAGCCATGGCAGAATTATATTTAACCTCATGAAGCAGTTCTTTAACGACAAGATAGAGAAGCATTGGCGCCAGCGCCACGATTAGAATGTAGGAAACGTACCACCCGAGTGGAGATTGGGTAGCTAGGTACCCAAGACTCATTAACAAGGATAGTCCAATGGGATAGTTGTGTACCATTTTGCCGTCGACCAGAGTTTGCTGCTTAGGTTCGGCAATTTTCAAAGATCGTGCTTCATCTGGTGCAACCTGTAGCAGGATGTCGTAAGTACTATCATTCTGAATAAGCGGTTCATTATGACTAATGCGTCCAGCTAGCCAAATATAACCAGGTGAATCAGATCCCTCTGCGCCGAAAGACATTAGCGGAACGATTGCAGCTACGCTAACTATAAAAATAAATATTGGAGGAAGGATACGTTTTATCATACGCGGAAGTCTAGCATACTATAGATTATGACAGTATATTTTTATAGGGATTGCTATGTCATCTCAAGCCTTTCAATATTTCAACATCTCATCCTTCCTGATTTTTAGCAGGTATAATTGATTTAATAGTTTTCATTGTGTTCATACAATCAATGGTATAAACTAAATAAATGATAGTAAGGATTATGGAAATAGTTAGATGTCTCAGTAAATATAATGATTTTTAATGAGAAGATATTACTTTTACGCCCTAATCTCATTTATATGCATTTCCGTTTTAGGTGCAGGAATCATCTATATATCAGTAAAAGATGAGATTTCAAAAGAATATATTGATGGCTCAATATTGCATAAGCAAGCTGTTGCTGAAAATGAAGATATTTTAGATATCAATTACATTCCGCTGCTATCATTTTCAATGGTAACGCAGGAATTTTGGTATGAAGATGAGGCTGTAGATACGTTAAATCATCTAATTGATATACATGAAAAGTTTAATGTACCAGTTGATGTGATTGTTGATGATCCATCTATGCAGGTATATGCAAAAAAGGATCAAGAACTTATACAGAGACTAGCTACATCACCGGTCGTGGCTGTTGGTTATCACCAGCGCGCTCCTCACCCATACGCGCGTCGGTTTGATTTTGCTGGCTTGAAAGATCTAAATCAAGACGAGCTATACAATGTCATTAATGATTATGAGGAGCATGCAATTAATTTGACGACGGGAGAGCCAGAGGTTTTCACCGGTGGTTATCAGTTTGTCAAAGATGAAATTGGATACGCACCCCCTTTGGTGGGCTTGAATACTGAACTAAAATTTACTTCAGCACTTGCTCAGGTCTATAAAGATAAGGGGGCACAGATGGTATTGCAGCACCTCGATAGAAATATTGAATTTGGCGAAAAATTCCATGATATGTGGCTACGTCCTGAAACATATTCTATTCTTTTAACAGAGGCAATTGGACAAAAAGACCCTGAAGCACTTATTGGTAGCGTACTTAAAGATGCTGCACTGCCCTCAGTTATGAGCATTAAAACTCACGATAACGATTTCATTGCCACTGCTTCCGCCTGGACAAGCATCTATCAGAACCTGCCTCACCGCGACGGGCCACCACAGCCTCCATTTGACCTGACGATTCATGATGAGCACAGCTCTCTATTAAGTGAAGAAGAAATCGCGGATAGGTGGGCCTGGTATGAATCATTAGTGGCCTACGCTGCCGATCATCGTGATGAGTATTATCTAGTAAATGCCTTTGACATACTAAAGGCAGAGAAGGCACTAACAGAAAATGAGAGTGATAATAATGTCGCGATCATCGAGGTAGGTGAAGCGGAGGTGACCGACGAACAACCGCCAATTTATGTCAGTGTTGTCTCGCACAACGAAGAGCCCGCAAGTGGGCGGTACCCGGATTATTCAACGGATGAAGTTGCCTTTTGGGAAAGTCGCGATGTTGTCCGTCAGTTTTCCGAAGACATCATGCATCGCGGAGTACAATATGACTGGCAGTCAGATTGGTCCTTTTTACTTGGTGCGCTCAATTTTGACTCAGGCACCTTAGAAACCGACGATAAAAATATTGTAGAGTATTTGAGTGACATAGGAGTCACAATCGATCCTCATGCGCACCAGTCCATTTATAACTATGCCGACGTCGCCTACTTAATAAGTGAGTTAGGAATCACTCCAACTGGAGTGATTGGCGGATTTAGAGCCATTCCAGCTGAGAGTTCAATTCTAGAAGATTTTTGGCAGCCAATTGTAGGTCGAATATATCCAAATTACACTTGGCAGCCGGCCATTGGTTGGGGAGGGGCCTCCAGCGGACATACAGAAGATATTGCCTACTCAGGTGTCTGGAAACCAAAAGATGCTGAGAATTTTACTGAACACAGTGAAGCTGCGCCGTTACCCTACGTGGCAAACTTTTCAAGTAATTGGGATGGGGTAGACTATCTATTGCAGAAACAAGCCGATGGCGCTTTGGATTCAGCAAGCATGTATACTGCAACAATTATCTTGAATCAAGACGAGATGCTTGATCAGGCCTATCAAGATGATTTTTTTCAATCGCTTGATGCTCATCTTGATGAGGCAGAACAGGGTCGTATTATATGGGTTAGCCTTCCCCAGGCGGTTGAGATATGGAACGACGTCTATAATGGTAACCCTACAATCTATGAAGGGCCAACCGACCTGCGACCAATTATAGGAGGTGGTAAAAAAACAGAAGCAGCGAAAGATGGTGGTGCATTCAAAAATGACAGACAAAATAGTGCAGGAACTGCAGAAAAGTCAGCACAGAATTGTGGTAATGGAGTATGCGAAGTTTTTGAGCAACAAAGTGGTGTGTGTGCTCAAGATTGTAATTAGGTGACGCCTAGCCTTGCTAGTATAGTTTTATTTTTTCTAGCGGCGTAATGCCAAACTCTGCTATAATTAGCCAGATGAATAAAATTACTATATCAACCAAGATCGATCTCCCTGCTGAGTTAGTTTGGGATTACTGGACTCAGCCACGTCATATTACCAAATGGGCATTTGCGTCCGATGATTGGGAGTGCCCAAAGGCAGAAAACGATTTACAGGTAGGTGGCATTTTTAAAACAACCATGGCTGCTAAAGATGGAAGCGCCAGTTTTGAGATAGTCGGGACCTACTCAGTAATTGAACCTCAGAGCCTCATTGTATATAAGATGACTGACGGAAGAGAGGTAATTACAGAATTTGAGTCTTTGTCTAATGGTGTAAAACTTACACAAATATTTGATCCCGAAAGTGAAAATTCGCTAGAACTTCAGAGAGCCGGATGGCAATCCATTCTGGATAATTTTAAAAAATATGCTGAAGGAAATTAATTATATTAATCTATCATTAGCATAAAGTATAAAGTTAAATATTCAGATTCCTTTAATCTAGGCAGGGCAAAGGGACGATGTAATTTATCATAGAGTATGAAAAAGAATCCCCTCGTTACACAATACATTCAGCAGTTTCCTTTAAACGAGCCTATGCCATTTAGTCTTATTAAAAAAATGGTGCGTTACCGAGTTAGGCAGCTACATGAATAAAGATATACAAATTTATAACCAGCAACAGTCTGCAGATGACAAGAGAATCTGTGATTTATTATTTAAGGAAATTGAGAAAGGCATGAAGAATGCCGAGAGTAAAATCTGGCACGCTCACCCAGTTTGGTTTTTAGAAGGTAATCCAATAGTTGGTTACAGCAAGCTAAAAAGTAGCGTGCAGCTATTATTTTGGAGTGGGCAGGATTTTGATGAGCCAGGACTAATTACAGAAGGTTCATTTAAGGCAGCCGATGCAAGATATACAGATGTTGATCAAATAGTTGCCAAGGATTTACGTCGCTGGCTCAAAAAAGCCAAGCTTATTCAATGGGACTACAAAAACATTGTCAGTAAAAAGGGCAGGTTAGATCGACTTAAATAAGTTATTAATACATAAAAATAATTATGGCATCAGTCAGTTTATATCTCAACTTTAAAAGAAATACGGAAGAGGCATTTAATTTCTACAGATCAGTTTTTGGCACGGAGTTTATTGGGGGTGTTGCCAGAATGGGTGACATTCCTCCGCAGGACGGAATGCCTGAATTGGACCCAGCAGATAAAAATCTGGTAATGCACGTAGCACTTCCGCTTATAGGGGATTTTATTTTAATGGGCACAGATGCGCCTGAATCTATGGGCTTTACAGTAAACCAAGGTAATAATGTGTACATTAATCTTCAGCCTGATACCAGGGCAGAGGCAGATAAATTATTTCAGCAGCTTTCTCAAGACGGCAAGATCGAGCAGGTCATGGCGGAGATGTTTTGGGGGGCTTATTATGGTTCTTGTACAGATAAGTTTGGAGTGCAATGGATGCTTAATGTTGATAAAAAATAGTATTTGATCTGCAAATAGCCATGGGATGGCAATCCGTTTTGGATAACTTTAAAAAATAATCAGAAGCATCTAACCGATTAAAATAAATATGTTTAAAAAAATATCAGTCCTCATAAGCCTTGTTGTCATGTTATCGGTTAATGCCATGGCTGTTTTATTGCCACTCAATAACAAGTCCACAAAAGAGCTATCCGACGCCATTCCAACGTATTTTGTTCCACAGGGTTATGTTTTTAGTATTTGGTCCTTAATTTATTTAGCTCTTATTGGCTATGCTGTATATCAACTACTGCCAAGAACGAAGGACAACCTAAAATTACACAGCATGGCTTGGTTGTTTGTGTTGAATGCTCTTGCAAACGCCGGATGGATCTTTCTTTGGCACTATGAGTACGTAGCAACAAGCGTTTTACTAATGTTAGTCATATTAGGCTCACTTATCGGTATTTACACCTTAATGGGTATTGGTAAGGAAAAAGTAAGTAAGTCAGAATATTGGTTCACACATTTTCCATTTAGTTTATATTTGGGTTGGATTAGTGTTGCGACAATTGCCAATATTGCAGCAGCGTTGCATGTGCACGAATGGAGTGGGTGGGGGATAGCACCGCAAACTTGGTCTGTGATTATGCTTGTAGTTGCCACTGCGCTGACTTTAACAATGTTGCTGCGACACCGGGACTATGTTTTTGCAGGCGTAATAATTTGGGCCGTTATAGGAATCGGTCGAAATTTTTCTGATGAAACTGCAATCCTTTGGACATCGTTGGCCTCTATTGTAATAATAGTAATTGCCATTGTACTAAGATTGATTAAGGATTTGAGAAAAAAGTAAAATATAAAATAAGTTCAAAATCCATGCAAAACTATTTGGCAAGTTCCAACCGTATAATTGTTGTCACACTAGCCTTGTTAATAGTATTTGGTGTTGCAGGTTATTCTATATGGGACTACCTACGTTTAGACAATACAGATAATAAATTAATAGAAAAAACTTCAGACGATGAAGTTAGAATAAAGAGTCTGGCCATAAATTTGGACTATTATGATCCTGAAACAAACATGGCAGGTGATCTAGTTTTTACTCAAGATTCCTTCCCTGAGGAGACAGTGCCTGCCTTGTTTACTGATTATGGGACCGAGGTAGCGGGAAATAGCGCCAATAATTGGCAGAGTAGGTTAAACCCACAGCCAACATTTATAGCACCTTTAGGCACAGAAGTTCACGCACTTATTGATGGTGAAGTAGTTGCGATTCCACAGTTATATAGTGGCGATTACAGTATTCATATGCAGGGAAAGGGGAGTGACTTAATTTTTGAGACAGAGCACGTGATTAATCTGAAGGTTCAGATTGGTGATAAAGTAAAGGCCGGCGATGTCATCGCAGAAGTGAGTGATTATGATGCCATTAATTATCACGGCCTAGGGCTAGTAGAGATTGGAATTCTAAAAGGAGGCAATCCGCCACAGCATCTATGTCCATTTGCTTATCTAGATGAGTCTATTAAAGATGACACCCTAAGCAAAATCACTGATTTAAAAAAATCATGGGAGGAATACCGCGGTGACACTACTATTTATGATGAGTCTGCTGAAGTGATCCCTGGATGCCTTACCCAATCATTTATTGAGGGTTAGATATTAGCGTTTCAATCTTTCAAGTGGATCTAGCACACCAAAAATCCTCGACATTTATAAGATTGACAATTTGCCTAATTTGAGACACACTGCAATTGAATGCATATTGTACTGAGGTTTCTTCTGTCTATTTCTATCAGTGCAGTTAAAGAGTTACCAAAATTGGTAGGCCACATTTAGCCCTGGGAGTTATTATCATACTGAGCGTTGATAATGCCGTATCCCTAGGCCATTGTTTATTTATCATGATTTCATGGCCAATCTACCAATAGAAGAATTTGATGTAATTGTTGTTTATGATGGCACAACCGTAAAAGGGGCAAGTGATAAATCGTATCGTGGTCGGACGCCCTTTCCCAAGCCTAGTGCTTCCTTTTCATACAACAAAAGTTATGAATATTTTCTAAAGCAGTGTAAGCGATCTGGCTTGAGAGCGGCTTTTGCGAGTACGTCTGACATTACTGCTGGAGGACTTTTTCAATCAGTCTGGGTATATCAAAAAAACTGGAAGCGAGTGCACGGTTTGTCCAATGCCCGAATTGTGTTTGATAAGTTCTCTCACCTCGATACCTACAACGCAAAGTATGATGCCAAGTTGAAAAATAAAATAGATGGCGTGCAGTATTTTCATAATCCAGGAATTCGCGCTCTATTTGATGATAAACTTAGAACGTACGGTAGATTTTCTGACTTCGCGATTCCCACTGTAAAAATAGATCTCAAATCTAGTTCAACAATATCTTTTGCCAAGAAAGCTTTACTTGATCAAATTCAGGCGCACAAGCACATGGTTGATTTTACCAGGCTATTTGTCCTTAAAGATCAGTTTGGTGCAGGCGGAGTGGACGTTCATAAGGTAAAAAGGATGGTAGACTTCTTGGACATCGGCAAGCGCGATGAGTTGGTTTCTTATATTCTACAACCACTCATTATTGCGAATGGTTTTGATTTTTTTAACCAGAAAGGGTACGTCGACTTACGGGTAATTGTTTGTGGTGGGCAAATTACGTCTTGCTATATTCGAACCGCCAAGCCTGGCGAATTCAGAGCCAACGCTAGCCGAGGTGGTAGTGTAGATTACATTGAGAAAAAACAGATACCGAAAGATGTGATATCTATGTCAAAATCGATAAACGATTTACTTCCAGTCCAAGATGGGTTTTATGCTTTGGATTTTATCAAGAGCAGTACGGGAAATTTATATTTCATAGAAGGTAACATCACGCCTGGACTAAACTGGTTTAACGCTAAAGATGAAAGACAGGTTAAACAATTTATGCGTTCGATTGTATCTCAGATTTCACTCATGGCAGCCGATTAAAAAAGTCCGGAGTGAAAAGTGAAGTATCTGGCTTGGTTAGGCTGCCTGATAAAACAAAGTATTTAGTCAGTGTGACTTGCAGGAATTATATCTGATATCATTATAATACTTACAATAAGTAACTAGTGTAATGATTATTATTTTTAAAGCAGCATGAACCTATTTAATAGTCAGTCATCACTCAAGAAGCTATTAGCCACTCAGGCAGTGGTCACGACACGGGTCGCTGGCGCTTCGCTAATTAGCATGAGTTGGCTCAGTTGGGTTATTAGGAATAGTGACCGTTCAGCCATGCAAAAACAGATTATCCAAATGTTCGCAATTTTCCAGAGCCTTGTATTTATTATTCTGCTGCACGGACAATTTGTTAACTTAGGTGGGCTGACCAGTTGGCCTCCGGTCTTTATCCACTTTAGTTTTGCCTTTAGCTTTGTCTTCGCCTGGAAAAATTATCAGAATAAAACAACTGAGACTGCATAAGTGGCATTGCCTGGCTGAGTTTAATCAAGAGTCATCTCTCTATTAGATAGGATCATAAACAAAAAACCGGACTACTGTAGTCCGGTTTTTTAATACCACTGTATTAGATTTTACGCAGCGTCGAATCGGACTTTATTTTCTTCCATCCATTTCTTTAAGTCCGCTTCAGTCTTACTAGGATCAGTCATTACTTCAGAATGAGTTTCCATGTAATGCGGGCGCAGGGCTTCCATCCAATCTTCAAAAGTTTCACCTTCTGCCGTCGTCTCACAAAGGTCGCATTTGAGAGTTTTCATCGTTAAATATTTAAATAATAATTTAAATTATTTTAACATACTCCAAAGTACTAGTAAAAAATAACTTCTTTAAGCGCTATATCTTTAAGTAACTTTGTTTGCAGCTATTCTTTTATTGATTTCTTCAACGATTTTTCGAGTATTACCTTTGTAGTACCGCATACTTAGTTTTAAACGATACGTAGAATAGCGCAGGCCAGCACTAGTAGCTAGAGATGCTGGGTACAATGTAGACTCAGTGAACGTGACGGAGAAACCAACTTCTCTGTATAATATTTTACCCAGTAAGGTTCCTTCGTTTTCCAGAAGACGTCGCCTTTGTTCCTTGGCGAAACGTAATCTATCAAGCGTTACCCCAGCCAGTGCCATAAAAGGTAACCTAAATCCATAAATTATCTCAGCTTGTTTTGCATATTTCCACGGGACAAAAAACGGCGCATAATTAAGGCCAACCCCGAAGGCGATTCCTGGTTCCCAAGCACATAAAAGCGTTGGTACACGCCCCACAATGTATGACCACTGTCTCCAGATTATCAGTGAGCTAACAAGACTTACGCCAACCAGAAATCCCCATCGAACCAGTGGCTTTGAACCAGTATCAGTCCAAGTTGAGGCATCAAACACCAAGTGAGTTATGGTTAAATCTACCGCAAACAGCAGGACTAAAAGAGCCGCCGCCGATAACGCGAAACTAAACATTCTAGATAATGGAACGTACCCAGGGCCACTTGGAGAGTCTGGCCAGTTATTTTTCTGACCAGGCGTGTCCCATTTTTCTGAATAATTCATAAAGATAGTCTAACACAGGTTCTGAATGACCCAAAAAATATCTGGTTACAGAGTTGTTTATTATGGGATTTTATAATGTGATAAAAAAAAGTTCAGAAGTTTTGCGCCTACTCCGAGCTGGCCGGGGGAGGGGCAAAACTCCTGTCACCACCAATCAGTCAATCTGGCAGATGATCTGGAGCGGGGCGGTAGCTGGGACTTCGCAGCTGACGCTGTCGCCCGGGTCGATCCCGAAGACCGTGTCATTGACGACGCCGTGTTCTGACAGCCAGGTAGTTCCGCCGATCACGATGTCGCCGTCGTAGACCAGCTCAACTGCGATCACCAGTCGACCTGCCGGCCCCGAGTCCTGAACTGACAGGGAGTACGTGGCGCCAGCGCCCACGTAGGTCGAGTCCTCGTCGATCACCAAGCCAATCATCGGCTTGATCAGACGAACGTGAACGTAGGGGGTACTCGTCAGAACGAAGTACTCGTTCCAGGGGATCGGATTCGGCATCGTCACCGAGACGTTTTCGGTCTCCGCCTGAGCGGTGGAAGCGGCCGTGAGGGCCGCTGCAAGCATGAGAGTGTACATGCACACATCCATTGTCAAACACGTTGATCGCCTTGGCTCATGCCTTAGGACCACGCGAAGACCTCGCCACTTTATTTAACTTCAGTGAATATGTCAAGAAATATTAATTAATTTTTAAAGACTTTACACACCTTTGGTTGCCATACGGAAAAATAGCCGTTATTATAGCCAACTGAATTATCTATAGATCAGGTTAAATTATGCAGGCAATAAATATCAAAAAACTATCTAAGACCTATGAGGATGGCACCCAGGCTCTTACTGAAGTCGACCTGTCAGTAGCGGTGGGTGACTTTGCAGCTCTGCTCGGAGTAAACGGTGCGGGTAAAACCACTACTATCGGTATTCTAACTGGCCTTGTCAAAAAAACCTCCGGCCAGGTTTCTGTCTTCGGTTTTGATTTAGATTCTCAGTTAGAAAAAGTTAAAGAACAGATTGGTGTAGTGCCGCAGGAGATGAATTTTAACATTTTTGAAAACGTCATTGATATTGTAGTTAATCAAGCCGGTTACTACGGAATACCTAGGAAAACCGCACTGGCTAAGGCTGAAGAAATTCTGAAGAAACTAAATCTTTGGGATAAGCGTCACGCTAAGGGTCGCGAGTTATCTGGAGGTATGAAGCGCCGCTTAATGATTGCTCGTGCCTTAATCCACGAACCTCGCTTGTTAATTCTGGACGAACCAACAGCCGGTGTGGATGTAGAGCTTAGGCGAGGGATGTGGGATTACTTACAAGAGCTTAATACTGGCGGTGTCACAATTTTGCTGACCACTCATTATTTAGAGGAGGTAGAGCAACTTTGTAAAAACGCCTCGGTAATCAATAAAGGAAGCATAATCTTAAGTGATAGCGTACGCAATTTAATGAGCACGGTTGAAAGTGAGGTCTACCTAGTCAATATCGAGAGTACGGAAAATTTGAAAAACTGGAATCATCAGGATGTCACAGTAAAAGATGAGAACACTCTTGAGATCTCGGTGCATAAAGACCACTCGGTGACCGAGGCTCTTAAGTTATTAGAAGAGAGGGGAGTTATAGCCATAAGCATTCGACCAAAGTCTAACCGTATGGAAGAATTGTTTCTCAACGCTGTCAAACAGTAACTCAAATCAATCTATATGACTATCAACAAACAACTAGTAGCTCTATCAACGATTGCTCGTAAAGAGATAACTCGATTCTTAAGGATTTGGACGCAGACCCTGATTCCGCCAGTGATAACACAGACATTATATTTTGTTGTCTTTGGTAGTTTCATTGGTAGTCAGGTTGGTGACATTAACGGAATTTCCTACATCCAGTTTATTGTACCTGGTTTAGTAATGATGGCGGTGATTAGCAGTTCGTATATGAATACAGTTAGTTCATTCTTTATCGCTAAGTTTCAGCGTAATATTGAAGAACTTCTAGTTTCGCCATCTCCAGGTTGGGTAGTAATTGCCGGGTATACAGCTGGTGGAGTAGCTCGTGGCTTGTTGACCGGTGCAATTGTTTTTGTTGTGTCACTATTATTTACCCACCCAACTATCCAACACCCATTGTTGATATTGGTCTTTGTAATACTAACCTCAGTTGTTTTTTCCTTGGCTGGTCTTCTAAATGGAATATTTGCCAAGAAATTTGACGACACCAGTATTTTTACAACATTTATACTAACACCACTGACATACTTAGGTGGTGTGTTTTACGCGATTGATCGATTGCCACCAATCTGGCAGACCATTTCTAAATTCAATCCCATCGTCTATATGATCGATGGATTTAGGTATGGCTTCTACGGATTTTCCTCTGTATCTGTATGGGTTAGCCTGTTGCTCTTGTCTGCTTTTTCAGTTGCCTTAATCTTAGTCAACTTATTTGTAATGAAGCGGGGGACCGGTCTTAAATCTTAGTAACCTGACCTTTCTTCTTGACCTTCCACCAGTTAGTTGTTTTGGTATTACCACTGCCAAACCTGGTTCTGAATTTATGTTTTACCAACTTTACCTTCATGGTTTGTTTTTTAGGATTTTTGGTTTCAAGAGCTACTGAGTGTTTCTTTAGTTTAGCTAGAGTGTTATCGGATTTTAGTCTTACAACGACAACTCGACCAGTTTTATTGCGAGCGCTCATGTACAGAATGGAATCGTAGTTGCTGTACATAGAAACAACCCTAAGTTTACCCTTAGCCATCTGCTTGGGTCCTTTAGAGTACATTTTTTTAGAGGCAGTTTGATTACCTTCAAAAAACGCTCGAATAGATTTACCATTTGTTACTACCCATCGCAGAGAGTCGGTACTTACCTTAGCTTGCAGGTTTGAGCCTGCAGAGAAGGGTGTAACGGTTTGTGAGAATCCGCTGGCGTAGTCAATAGTGACCTGGCCGTTGGTCACGGTCAATTCAGCTATTGGACCAAAGGCAGTATCATCATCGTCTGATGAGTTTGCAGCGTATCCATCAGGTATGCTGCTGCTACATAAGGAAGTTGATGACGAAGCATCTCCTAAGCCGTCACCATCGTTATCTATGTAGTAGGTTTGCTCAGTGGCAACCGTGTTGTCAGAATCATCACAGTCAGAGCCAGTAATTATGCCACCTCCTCCAGCTACGCCATCGCCATCACTATCTTGGTAAAGACTGAGCAGATAGACTGCTCCGGCATTTGATCCGCCGGTTCCTTCATAAGTTGATGAGGCAACGATATCAGCAAACTGGTCATTACCTACATAGGTAAGATCTAGATCTGCTCCAAAACCATCTGCACTGGTTTCACCAGCAATTACCACATCAGAGTCGGTGGTAGCTTCAATGGAAGTGGCTAAACCGCTAGCTGAACCAAAAATTACATATACTTGATTATCGGCAGTTGCACCATCTCCAACTGCTATAACAATATCATCATAAGTGTCATTATTGAGATCCATGCCAGACACTGGAAAAAATGAGTAACGACCGTTTGAATCAGCAACGGTTATTTTGGCATCAGCGCTAGTGATTGTTATGGAGGTCAGTGACGCAGATGATCCGTAGACAACATACACGCCACCAGGGATATCATTGTTTAAAGTACTAGCTTCTGCCATGCCGAATACTAAATCTTTATAACCATCTCCGTTTACATCGCCGGTTGCTGTAGCTGTTCCTCCAATTCCATCGTATTCTTCAGCTCCTGTGTAGATAGTGTCTGCGGTTGATAAGCTAGCGCTAGCTAGATTGTCTGCCCCACCGTAGATTAAATAAACCCTACCTCTGTAAGAGTCATAACCTGAGGCCGATACCATTATGTCGCTAAAACCATCGGCATTAACATCCCCCAGCGATATATAATTTCCAGCGTAGTCGTCAGCTACTTCACCGCTAAATTTTGCATCTGCTGAGACTAGGCTAGTTGAGCCGGTTCGCTTGCTAGAGCTTCCATAAAACAGGTAAGCGGCACCGGCCTTAGATGAGTTCCAGTGTGCTCCGATTACAAAATCATCTAATCCATCACTATTTACATCACCCCTTCCAACAATAGACACGCCCGCATAATCCGCGCTGGTCTCACCAGCGAAGATGTCAACAGAGTCATCTGACATACTTTCAAGAGTGTAAGAACCCGCAAATATGTCAGCCTGGCCGTAGACCAGAAATATATCACTAGTGTATGAATTGGATATCAACATGTCGTCGTAACCGTCTCCATTAACGTCTCCGGCAAAACTGACGGCAGCACCATAGCCATAACCTTCACCCAGCACGCCCTCAAACATAGCATCAGCCTCGTCAATTGTAGCTGAGGTAGGAAACCCGTTCTCATCTCCATAAAGCAAGAACGCACTATCAGTCGATGTTGAGTCGTTATAATAACTCACCAGTAAATCTGGATAACCATCTCCGTCTACGTCCCCAGTTACATCAAGAGAGTTTCCAATCCCAGCCTCCGCTTGGCCAGTTATTTTTGTGCTAGATTGTGAAGCGTCTATACTTGTCATTGCCTGCGCCGAATTGGCCATAAATGCCAAGGCAGCAACAGTGACGACAGTTATTAATCTGGAATGTTTCATCGATATTTTCATAAGTATTGATTATATAAGTAGGTTAACTTAAAAAAGTAACAGATATTATCAGGCATGTTGTAATGTTTGATATATCAAGTTTAATTTTAACACAATCTATACAAGCCCAAAAACGCCTTTGTCTTCAATAATTACTTGAAACAACTCTGACTGGTCTACTTTGTATTCTGGATTGTAGCGGAATTTTCCCTCGATTAGAGCTAGCCTTTTTTCCAAAATAACAAACCCTCTCTTTTTACACAGGGTAATCAATTTATTCATCTTATTACCATATTGAAAAAAATCTTCCCAGACTTCATCAAGTTTCCGGATTTTACGTTCAGCCAACTCCTGTTGTAATTGCTGGATTTCAGACTGGTAAACATTTTTCCAATATTCAGAAACGTACCAAAGTCCAAGTTTAAGAGCCCTAAGACTATAAGAGCGAGCCCCGGCTTCGGTGTATACACTTGTCAGTTGTAAAAAAGCCCTACCTACGCCCTCACTTAAAATTGGATTGCTAATTATTTCACCCGGTGAGCTTAGGGATCCCTTTATTAAAAGACGATTTAAATATATCCTGGCTTCGTTAGACGCGCTGTCAAATTGACCATGAGATAGCAGTAAGCTTGCTAGGTACACTTGAATAGGATGAATCGAGTTTGGGAAAATACCAACAAACTGATTTAGTAATCCTTCGCTGTTAGGTATTTTATTTTCAAATAAATTACCAGCGACCCAGGCCAGCAAATTTTCATTATTAGGCTCTTCAGCAAAAGCTGCGCGAGCTACCGCTAAGGTTTCTTCCAGATTACCTGCTGCAAGAGAGTCATTAAATTTTTTTTGATAGTCTATCATGTGAATCGTTCTACCTCTTACTAATCAGGTGTCTGCCAGTAATTAGTTGAATAAATCCTCCCACCGACAGAACTCCAAACAGTAGAATAAAAAAGACATAATAGCTTCCTGACAACATTCCAATTAAAACGATAACAAAAGCTCCGGCTCCACAAATTATCCAAGCCAGGCCGCCGGCTAAGCGAGCGTACTTTTTTTGGCCAGAGGGAATCGCTTTGCCCTCAGCGCGAAGGGTTTTCTGTACCAGTGCTTCCGTTATGACTTTATCGCGAAA
>PFGC01000004.1 GCA_002781785.1 Candidatus Kerfeldbacteria bacterium CG15_BIG_FIL_POST_REV_8_21_14_020_45_12 | reverse complement strand
GAGAAGGTGCCGCCGCAGCCGGAGGAGGTGCCGCAGCCGGAGGAGGTGCCGCCGCAGCTGGAGGTGGAGCTGCCGCAGCTGGAGGAGGTGCCGCCGCAGCTGGAGGTGGAGCTGCCGCAGCTGGAGGAGGTGCCGCCGTTGTCGGGGGTGGTGGTGTTGCCATCGGCGCTGGTGGCTGGGTAGTTATTGTAGTTGTCGTGATTGTAATCATCATATTATTTATCATAGCCCTGATAATTCTAGTAATCATTGGGCTTGTTGTTTGGGTAAAAAATGGCGGCCTAGAAACGCTACAAGAGATTTGGACTACGTTGGTTCAGAATTTTAGCGACGTTATCTTCTTTTTATGGGATTTGGTGTAAACTGTCTGTATGAATAAACATATCCTTAAAAAAATAAGTGGTAGAAAGTTTTTACTTGCAGCCATTATTGGGTTTTTATTTATAGGCATTCCATCATTTGCCCTGGCCGCCAGTTGTGATTTCCCTGCTGTTACTATAGAAGTTCCGCTGGGTACGGTTGGAAAGGTTTACGGCTTAACGGACTATATATCGCAACTTTATAAGTTTCTAGTTGGGTCTGTCGGTATATTATCTGCAGTCATGATAATGATTAATGGTTTACGGTGGGCGGCCGCTGCTGGAAATGCCGATCAGATTTCAGAAGCCAAGAGTGGTGTTCTCGGCGCCTTTGTTGGCCTCATCCTAGCCCTGACATCATATATAATTTTAGTTAACATTAATGCAGGCCTGGCTGCTCTTCCAGAAATTTGCCCAGAAGGCCTTGCGTTTACCGCCGCTCTAACTACTAGTGGCTGGGAGGCCTGTCCGGGAACTTCCGTGACTGAATGTAACGGTGTTGACTACTGTGCATACGCTGGTGGTTGCGAATGTGTAAATATAGGCTCAACAACCACCGATTTTGTATGTCGGCCAGTTGGTGCTGATGTTTTACCTGCTAATATACGCTGTAAACAAGACTCAAATTGTGTAGGATACGCTACCAATACTCTTCAGTGCGTTGGTGCTAACACTGCCGGTACCGTTCCAGGAAACTGTATTTTGCCGGAAGCCAGTCATGTTTGTACGACCGATTCAGATTGTACTCCCCCGTATACTTGCGTCGACACTAGCACGAGCGGCAGTAAACAATGCATGACCGCAACGGGGAGGGTGGATTATACTTCTTGCGAAAATGACGGACAGTGTGAAAGCACGGCATGTAATGAGACTAAGGGCATTTGTTCACCGGGTAATGGCACTGAAAATGCCACCGTTGCGCCCTGTGGTGGCGATGACGACTGTGTGGAAGGTTATACCTGTGGCACCGGGTCACTGTGCCGCGCCAAAGCAGAAGGGGACTCCTGCGATTCACTTAATTCAGAATGTGGTAGTCTATTCTGCGTCGATACTTTAGGAGGTAATGAGTGCTATGACGGCAGCTCTGGAGATCCTTGTGACGTAGACCAGGATTGTCAAAGTACAAATTGCATAGATACTTATGGTGACAATGAATGCTACGATGGAAACACTGGAGATCCTTGCAACGTGGGTACAGATTGCATAAGCGGAACCTGTATTGATAATTTGATAGAAAACGATGAGTGTTCTTAGAACTTCTCTTTTTACTAAAAAAGTGGTAGAATAAATCTATATGGAAATGACAGAAGCTCAGAAAAAAGTCGTCTATAGCACCATTTTTCTACTGGGTGTTGTTGCAATCGCTTTTTTACTTTGGTACGTTTTTTTCAGGAAGCCAGTGTCAGACGTCATTATTGCCGAAAATGTTAACGTCGTAACTGGCTTGCCAAATATCAATGACCTATTGCAGAACATCAACATCAATGTGAACGGTGAGCCAGTTAATGAGGATCCCACCCTGCCTGGGGTAGACAGAGTTGCCCGGGGCGGATTGACTGATACCGACGTGCTAACTCCAGGGGTAAACGCGCTTGATCCAGTGGTTGATGGCGATGGTTCTAGCATGCGCTTTTACAATCCGGACGACAACAAATTTTACAGAGTTGACGGTGAAGGCAATATCTCACAAATTGGCTCTGCAGAATTCCCTGATGTTGAATCTATTAGTTGGGGAAATACTACAGACGAGGTTATTTTGGAGTTTCCAGACGGCAGCAACGTCTACTATGATTTAAAGTCTGGACGACAGGTAACGCTTCCAAAAGAGGCAACTGAGTTTGATTTTTCACCGACTGACTCTCAAATATCTTTTAAATATCTTCACACCGACAAAGAGCGTCGGGTATTAGCAGTAGCTAATCCAGACGGCACCGGTGCTCGGACCTTGGAATCGCTAGGACAAAACGAAGGCAATGTTACCGTCGAGTGGTCGCCAACTGGCAAGGTGGCAGCACATTACTCAGAGTTTGTTGATCTATACCGCCAAGAGCTCGGTTTTGTTGGCCTCAAGGGTGAAAATTTCAAGGGCACAGTTGTCGAGGGTCGTGGCTTGCGCACTGAGTATGCTCCTAACGGTGAGCAAATGCTCTACAGTGTTTACAGTAACGCTACCGACAATAAGGCTAGTCTTTGGGTTGTTGATGCAGATGGAAATGACATTGGAAAAAACCGCAAAGAACTGGAAGTTAACACCTTTGCCAACAAATGTGGTTTTAGCAGTAGCAGTCAGTATGTTTACTGCGGTGTGCCGCAAGATGCCAAATCTGGCTTCGGTTTGGTGCCAGAGTTGCTCGATGGGGTGCCAGATGATATATACCGCATTGATACGAAGACAGGCTTAAAATCAAAAATTGCGACACCTGTAAACGACGCTGGCAACAACGACTATCAGGTCCAAAGCCTGACAGTGTCTGATGACGGAAAATATCTTATTTTCCAGGACGCTAGTGGTGAATTGATTAAAGTAAGCCTTCAATAGTCATGGCCAAACCCTCGTCGCACAGTCGATCGTTCTTTTTTCTCGGTCTGCTTGCTATCGCCTCACTAATAATTATAGGAAGTTTTTTTAGACAACTGTTTAATGATAATTTCCCCAAACTGAATACTGTTTCTAAAGATAATTCAATCATTGTTCCTACGACTGAAAGGGTTAGCGATCCATTGGTTACAGTTGTTCCAAAAAATGAAAATCCAAGTCCTTTGCCGATCTCCTCAGACCCGGTAATTGGAGCCAAGAATCCTTTGGTGACGATAGTAGAATTTGGAGATTTTGAGTGTTCAGATTGTGCTAGTGTCAGCGAGAATTTGTACCAGATATTATCTGATTATCCTGACACAGTTCAGTTAGTGTGGAAGGACTATCCATTACCTAAGCAGCATTTATACAGTGAAATTTCAGCTCAAGCTGCTAGGTGTGCCCAGGAGCAAGATTCATTTTGGGAATATCACGATGTACTATTACTAAGTCAAGCTCAATTTTCCGACGAGCCGTGGTCAACATTTGCTGAAGAGTTAGGTCTTAACGTCGGTGACTTTGATAATTGCCTCCAGAGTGAATCAACTAAGTCCATGGTATTAGAAGGTTATTTTCTTGCTAGATCACTTGGGCTTCAGGTTGTGCCAACGCTGTATATCGGAGATCAAGTTATTGCGGGTAATGTAGGAGTCGAAGATATAAAGCGCATCATTGATGAAAAAATTTCAGAAAACTAGGGGTAAGTATTTTAGGGTTATTCTCCCGGGCTGGTTAATCTTGGTCGCTACCATTAGCGCAGTAGCTGTAATGCCGTCTTTGGCACAGGCTCAAATTATCACCCTTGAGGTTCCACTAGGTACCTTCGGGACCGTTAGTGTTGACTGTGGCCTAACTGAGTGGATAGGACAGGTCTATCAGTTTCTAATTGGGGCAATAGGCATTATTTCGGCTACCATGATAATGCTGAGCGGCCTACGTTGGGCAGCCGCAGCTGGAAATCAAGAGCAGATAGGAGTTGCTAAAGAGGGAGTTGTAAACGCTGTCATCGGATTAATTTTGGCGTTAACCTCTTTTATTATCATCTCAGCTTTAAATCCAAGTCTCACAACCTTAGAGTGTGTTAGCCCTGAAGTGCTAAGTTTTTATGATATCCCAGACGCAGAAGACAGTAATGCTTGCATGAGCGCAACAGGGACCGCCGGTGACCCAACCTGCACTGGCGTTGAAGCTCTTGATACAACTTATATTACAGCAGGCTTAAGCTCAACTGCCCTACAACTTCGCCCGGTTCCAAAGTCTGGTGTAGAGGCCATGGCTAAGGCATTTTATGATGAGTTCGGAAAAAAACTAACCATCAATCACGCTTTCCGTAGCATTTCCTACCAGCGGTGTTTATATGAGAATAACAAGGGAGATCATCCAGCCGCTCCGTGTACCAGCAATCACAACGGTGGGGCAGCTGTGGATTTACCTCAAGCCTCAATGACCCAAGAAGAGTATAATTTTCTGGCCTGTGGCACTAAGGCAACTTGCCCTATTGCTTCATCTGGAAAAACCTCTGGAGGCTCTGTCTATCAGCGAACTAACACCAATCCGTGGGGCTGGAAAGTTTGGAATTACAATCCAGACAAGGCTGGAACTGCAAAGCTTATGGAACAGCATCACTGGGATTACCCAGGCCAATCGTCCCCAAGCAATGCCTGTCCTGGACAATGCTAATAGGTGTGTTAAAATAGTGGCCTCTCCCACCCCTCGGTGGTTTTTTTATCCTAAGTATTTGATTTCAGTTATGGCAAAATCAACAACTCTCCACATCTGCAACAATTGTGACGCTCAGTTTTCCAAGTGGTCTGGCCAGTGTGCTGAGTGTGGAAAATGGGGCACACTTGAACAATCTTCGAGTACTGAGGCTCCACAAGCTCTACAGCAACGCAAGCAAGCCCTCGATAATGTATCGGCTGTAAAACCAACTGCCTTTTCTGATTTAACCACAGCTCAAGTAAAGCGTTTGACTAGTGGAATTGAGGAATTTGATCGAGTTCTTGGTGGCGGCATTGTTCCCGGATCCTTGGTGCTATTGGGAGGAGATCCAGGAGTTGGTAAGTCAACTCTGGTTGCTCAGGTCGCTGCCGGCATTGGTCAAACAGTGCTTTATGTTTCAGGTGAAGAATCAGCCTCGCAAATAAAGCTAAGACTTGATCGCCTTGAGTTAAACCAGTCGCAACTACATTTCTTAGCGGAAGAACATGTCGAGGTCATCTGTAAGACAATTACAGAACAACAACCAGGGTTGGTAATAATAGATTCTATTCAAACCGTCGCCTCATCGGCTGTCGACTCAGAACCAGGTAGTGTTAACCAGATAAAAGCAGCCACGGTTAGATTTTTAGAAACCGCCAAGACATCTGGTATTCCAATTATGATAATTGGTCACGTAACAAAAGGTGGAGAGTTAGGTGGCCCAAAAACCCTAGAACATATCGTCGATGCTGTTCTCTATCTGGAAGGCGACAGGCATCATCAGTTTAGATTGCTGAGAAGTGCCAAGAATAGATTTGGCTCAACGAATGAGATCGGCATTTTTCAAATGCAGGAACAAGGCTTGTCTCAGGTCGCCAACCCATCAGAAACATTTATTGCTGAGAGATCCGACTCCGCTGGCTCATGCATGACAGCGACGATTGAGGGAAACCGCATTTTTTTGGTAGAAGTTCAAGCCTTGGTTACCAAGACATCTTTTGGATTTCCTCAGCGTAAAGCCTCCGGATTTGATTTAAACAGACTAAATGTATTATTGGCTGTCTTGCAAAGGCGGGCTGGTCTTCCCTTTGATTCACACGATGTTTACCTAAATATAGTTGGCGGAGTACGATTCTCGGAGCCAGCTATCGATGCGGCTGTGTGTTTAGCGTTGGTTTCGGCGCTGTATGATCAGCCGCTGGCAAATACCATAATTGCCTGGGGTGAGGTCGGTCTAGGTGGAGAGCTTCGATCCGCCAGCCGCGGAGATGATCGAGCAAAAGAGGCCAAGCGCTTTGGATTAACTAGTCCTATTAGTGCCAGTACGGTCAAAAATATCAGAGACACAATAGCGGCTGCTGGCTTGAATAAAAAATAGTTTATTCAAGATGAACTGATTGCAAGAAAGCGTTCATCTTGGCTTGTAGAGGAGCTGATTTTTGTAGCCAGTTATCGGCAATACTGAGCCTTGCAGCCGCCTGGGCCGCAGCCAGTAAAGCTGGTTGTTGCACCGCCAGCATGGCTACTTCAGAATATCCAGATTGCTCCGTGCCCAACACCTCTCCACTACCACGCATATCCAAATCCTTCTCAGCCAGTTTCATGCCATCATTACTACTTACTAAGGCACTTAGTCGTTCAGTGGTTGATTCGGAAGGGGAGTCAGTAAATAGAAAACAGTAGGACTGGCGATCAGATCTACCAACTCGGCCTCTAAATTGATGTAGTTGAGCTAGGCCAAATCTTTCAGCCCCTTCAATCATTATAATTGTGGCATCTGGAATATCTACACCGACCTCGATAACAGAGGTTGCTACCAGTACATCAATTTTCTTTGCCCGCATCTGCTCCATTATGGCGTCTTTTTCTCGGGGAGCCATCTTGCCATGAAGCATGGCCAGAGACTGACCTGCCAGTGGCCCCTTACTAAGTTGATCATATTCAGCGGTTACCGATTTAACACCCAAAGTGTCAGAAGGATCAATTAGTGGGCATAAGATAAAGCATTGCTCACCTTGCTTTAGGTGTTCCTTTACAAACTCATAAGCATCAGCCCGTTTTCTAGGTGGCACCACTCTGGTCATGACTGCCAGACGACCAGCCGGCATTTCATCAATAATCGAAAGATCAAGCTCACCGTAAAGGGCCAGAGCTAAGGTTCGGGGGATAGGAGTAGCTGACATCGATAGTAGGTGTGGCATTGTATCTGCATCACCCGATTGCTCCTTTAGACGACGCCTTTGATCTACTCCAAAGCGGTGTTGTTCATCAATTATCGCGAGTCCGAGGTTTTTAAAATTTACCCCCTTTTGAATCAATGCATGAGTGCCAACTATTATATCCGGCTCAATTAGTTGATCTTGAAGTTTATTAGTTTTAGTAGAGCCTGTATGGAGCTCAAGTGAGATATCAAATCCCTCGAACATGGAAGTTAGAGAGGCGTAGTGTTGTTTGGCAAGAATCTCTGTTGGGGCCATTAAGACACCTTGCTTGCCAGCCTTAACGGTTTGGAACAAGGCCATGGCGGCTACAACTGTTTTTCCTGAACCAACGTCTCCAACTAGTAGACGATTCATCGGACGTTCTTTCGCTAGGTCCTGGAAAATATCCCAGGCTACACGCCTTTGTGCGTTTGTTAGTGGCCAAGGCAATGAACTGACAAATTCCTTGGTGGCCGCTTCGTTAAAAGCTATCGCCGTGGCAGATTGTTGTTCTACCTCTAAGCGCTGAACTTGACTGTAAAGTTGTCGAATGTATATTCTATCGAAATCAAGGCGAAAGAGAGCAGCGGCGTGCTGTTCGGCTGACTCAGGAAAATGAGCTTGTTGTAAGGCGTGGTCCAAAGGAATAATCCCAGCTGAATCCCTAATGGGCGCAGGTAAGTAATCTGCCATGGGGCCTATGCGCTCTAAAGCTTGCTTTACAAAGTAACGCATTTGTTTTTGAGTAACACCGGCCGTTAACCTATACTTTGGAACAATTCTGCCTGTGTGAACAGTGGCCCGTCCAGTAGCCACTTTTTCGTAGACTGGACTTTGAATACTTAAACCGTACTTTGTTCGCTTAACCTTACCTGCTAGCAACACCTCATCCTCGACCTTCAAGGTAGTTGCGATATGGGGCTGGTTAAACCAAATGACTTTAATAGAGCCAGTTTCATCTGAAACTACAGCTTCGGCTATTTGCATGCGTCTATGACGAAAAGCTTGGCGGACACCTACCTTGTCAATTTTTACTTTAACATTAACATCCATTCCCTCTTCAATATCTACAACGCTCGTCAACTGAGAGCGGTCCTCATGAAGCCTCGGTAGGTGCCAGACTAAATCATCAATTGTATTAATATCAAGAGACTCAAGCCGTTTCTTTAGAGCAGGGCCAACACCGTGTAATTCACCAATAGATCGGGACATGGCCTAAGTATAATCGAGTTTTTGAATATATGGCAAAGGCTCTGGCGTAATGACATTCCACGGCAATTCTGTGCCTATACGCTCGGTGCTACCACTGGCGAGGCTGTAAATCCAAAGTTAAAGCTACAGCCTCCGCTACTTGTTATTGTCATACTTCCCTCCATAGTGCCCTCTGGAGTACCATAGGCACTGACTTCAGTAGTAAATGTATCATCTTCATAATCAAGCAGCAGATCATTAGTGGTTGAGTCGGTTGGCATTCCCGGATTGATGTTACCACTGGTTTGAGAATAGAAATTTTCTGATTCAGTTGGTGAGAGCGAGACAATATCACCGCCAAAATCAATGGTCATTTCTCCAGATGCTTGCTCAACATCCGTGTCAATCGCGTAGTCTACGTTGATCTCGCTCGGTAAGCTTGAAAACGATACTGAACCATCCTCACACTCGCTACCAGCCTCCGAATAGCTTATATTCCAATCGCCACTTGGCAACAGATACCAAGGGTTGTCGGGCAGTTCTATTTCTACAAGTTCCATATGGAAGGGTACTTCAGCTTCTCCGAGAACGTCAGTATCATGATACACAATGCCATCAATCACATCAGAGTCGACAGCAGTAAATTCAAAGTGAGAGTTTCCGTTCCTAGTGCTGCCGTCAGGATTTTGTATTTCAAACGGATAAATATTACTTTTGTAAGTGTAGGGTAGGGCGCTGCTAGTGTTATAAAAATAGACTGTTTTTCCATCCGCAAATAATGATATTGAAGCACCTCCGGGTGCTACAATAAGAGTCGCCGGACCCGTGTTGCCAATTTCTAGTTTAATGGTCCATTGTCCAGAGTAGGGAACACCAGTCAAGGTCGGCAAGTCGTCAACAATGTCACCTTCAGAGATGTCTGGTTCCATAGAGCTTTCATTGGCAGCGTAAAAAGCGTATGAAGCCATACCTAACATAAGCACGAGTAATATAATCAGAATAATGATGCCAGTATGACGTCTTTCTCTGGCAATGGGTGGTTGTTTATTTGGACTTGTCTCCATATTAGTGACGGTAAATAAATCTTCTAACTAACCGTACCATGTACCGATAAATGCGCAAGTTAACTCAAATAAGACTAAGTCGCCTTAAAGTTATGCTATATAACAAATAGAACCATGGCTACCATAGCGAAGGCTATTCCAACGGCCTGCTTAAGGTTAATCGTTTCGTGTAAAAAAATATACGACAATAAAATAACAAGTAGAGGGTACAAAGCAGTCATTGTTACAACCACTGAGGCCTTACCCTTTGATACTGCGTAAAGGAAAGCCAAGGCTCCCGCCATTCCGCACATTCCAGTTAGGATACCAAGCGCCACTCCGCGTGTGTTAGTGTCCGGAGAGAAGTTTATAACTGTCAAAATTATTAATCCAAAAATTGCTGCCCCAAGAGACTCCCAAACTAAAGCGCTCTTAGGGTTAAGATAGGTGGTTGTTATTTTAGGAAAAAAACCCCAAAAGCCCCAAGCCGCCAGAGCAGTTAAAGATAGAAAAAACCATGCCGGTACTTTATCCATAAGCTACAAGTAAAGTAGGGTGTAAATTGCACTAGGCTAGTAAGTCATTTTAAACAACAACTTCGTCCGTT
>PFGC01000002.1:8959-9722 GCA_002781785.1 Candidatus Kerfeldbacteria bacterium CG15_BIG_FIL_POST_REV_8_21_14_020_45_12 | reverse complement strand
TTCTTATAGCGATTATTCTATATATTTCCTATGCCTTCCGTAAGGTTACAAATGGACCAGTGCCGTCTTGGGTGTTTGGAATCGGTGCGATTGTGGCCTTGATCCATGATATCCTTGTTGTAGTTGGTGTCTTTGTAATATTGGGCAAGTTCGCTGGCGTGCAAATTGACAGTCTATTCGTGACCGCTTTGTTAACCATTTTGGGCTTTTCAGTTCATGATACCATCGTGGTTTATGATCGCGTCCGCGAAGGCTTAAAAGATAGGGCTAAGAAAACTTTCAAGGAAATCGTTAATGAAAGCATTAACACTACATTAGCTAGGTCGTTGAACACTTCTATTTCTACACTGCTCGTTCTTCTGGCCCTGTATCTGTTTGGTGGTGCTTCAATCCAGTATTTCGTGCTCGCCCTGATTATCGGTATTATCTCAGGAACCTATTCATCTATTTTTATTGCCAGCCCACTACTCTTGCTCGGTCAGCGACTCTTGAAACGATAAATAAAAAACACCTCGGTTACAGGGGTGTTTTTTAATAGATTAAATAAATCTAGTTAGCTTCGCTGATAGCTAGATGATAGGCGACGTATTCATTAAATTTACGGACAGACTCGCCGTACTTAGGTACAAATTTGTCGAAGGCCCGTTTATCATACTCTCGCAAAAATATTTTAACATCTTCTTGGAGAGCATTTTTTACGGTACCACAACTTTCATAGTATTTTGCCTGGATATCTCTAAGCATTTTTCTAGTTTCTGTGAGT
>PFGC01000002.1:0-8932 GCA_002781785.1 Candidatus Kerfeldbacteria bacterium CG15_BIG_FIL_POST_REV_8_21_14_020_45_12 | reverse complement strand
TCTTTTTCAGTTCCAGTAAAATCAGCTATCGACTCTTCGATGTACTGAATTGATGTGCTTAAGATGGAGTCAAGGTCTTCAAAGAAAAAAGCTTGACCTTTCTCAATATCCTGAGTTTCCGGATTTCCGCTGGTAGCCTGCCTCGAGGAAATAGGGGACTCTGCCTCAAAAATATCTTGCGGATCACTTGATGATGAGGGTGTTGTTTGCATTTCAGTCGACACAAGGATTATTACCATATTTTACAGCATTTTTCGCGTCAAGCCTAATGCCTCGAATATGACCAGCCAACATTATTGACACGTATGCAAGGAAATGGTATACTAGCAAAGCAAGCTTAACCTAATTCTATGCCAGATTCAATTCTAGACAAGGTACTTTCCAGCAAGGAGGATCAAGAAAAACAAGAGTTTAGCCCTCTTGATGTTGTAAATCAGCTACTCAAAGCCGTTAGCAGCAAAGAGGCCGACGTCGTTCGGCGTCGTTTTGGTCTAACGGACCGAGGCAAGGAAACCTTAGAGACAATTGGTTCATTCTACAACGTTACTCGAGAAAGAATTCGTCAAATTGAAAACCAATCCATCGCCAAGGTAAAAGCACATCCTGGGTTTACTCAGACTATTAAACCAGTAGAGCACCTAGTGAGCACGTTGCTTGATCATCATGGCGGGGTCATGTCTGAGGAGATGGCCTACGAAAATCTATTGGGTGTACATAGCGATGACGATCACCACAGGCAGGCGGTTAACTTTATATTATCCCAATTACTTGATGAGAAGATTGAATCTTTACCAAAGGCCAAGAAATATAACTTCGGTTGGAAATTGAAGTTAGCTTCGTTAGATTTTGCTGATTCTGCTATTGAAGCTCTCCTGAATGTTATCCAAGAGGTAAAACAGCCTCAATCTTTTGAGCAATTGTTTGAACGGTTTCGTGAAACTGAATTTTACACAAAAAATAATCACAAGCTAACAGAGGATGCGGTGATTTCATATCTTGATGTTTCCGCTAAGGTGGGTCGCAATCCGTTTGGAGAATACGGAAAGTCGAGCTGGGGCCTGATTCAGCCACGTCGAATGAATGACCGAGTCTTTCTGGTTTTACAAAAAGAGGGCGAGCCTATGCATTTTGAAGAAATTGCTAAACGCATCACTAAGATTTTCAAAAAGAAGGCCTATCCACCAACGGTTCACAACGAACTAATCTTGAATAAAGAATATGTTCTAGTCGGTCGTGGAATCTACGCCCTGAAAGATTGGGGATACAAAGAGGGGGTTGTTTCAGACGTGATCGTAGATATTCTCAAGGCGGCTAGTGAGCCACTGACCCGACCAGAGATTGTTAAGCGCGTACTGGAGCAGCGCATTGTCAAAAAAAATACCATCCATTTAGCACTGACTGATAAAACTTTATTTCGTAAGAATGGTAATGGAAGGTATGAATGCGTTGTTCAGACAGGGCCAAACGAATCATCAGAGGAGACCGCGCCGGCATCAGCCGTCGTTTAACACAAATACCAATCTATGGAGTGGACAGACATATTGAGCCTGGGCTCCAATCCGTTTCAAGTTTTTGCATTAATCCTTCGTAATGGAGGCTTGATTATTTTTTATCCAGTTCTATTGTGGATGTGCTATCGAGGTTGGATGACCTGGATTCAGAATACCTACCAAGCCAAGATTGGTTGGGTGTTGTTGGCTATTGATGTTCCTAAGCTCAATGAGCAAAGCATGGCGGCCATTGATCGCATTATGGAAACGCTCCACGGCGTTCAGTTTGGTCCTAACAAAAAAGAAAAATACTGGATTGGAGTAGTCGCGGAAATGCATTCACTTGAAATTGTTAGTATCGATGGGTACATTCAATATTTTGTCCGTTGCACGACCTACAACGTAGAATTGATTAAGGGTGCTTTTTTTGCCCAATACCCAGATGCTGAAATTGTTGAGGTCGAGGATTATGTAAATAATGTTCCGCATGAATTTCCCAATGAACAAGGGATCGATATGTGGGGAACTGAGTTTGTTTTAGCCAAGCCAGATGTCTATCCAATTAAGACCTACGAATTTTTTGAACATTCTTTATCAGGTTTATTTGCTGATCCCGTGGCCGCTCTTTTGGAATTATTAAGTCGGTTAAAGCCAGGTGAGCAGGTTTGGTTACAACTCATCATCACTCCAGAAAATCATACTTGGCGAGAGCGTGGTCTTAGTGAGGTCGCCAATTTGATTGGTAAAAAAATTCCATCAAAAAGTGATATAACTGATCGCATAATGGCTCTAACTAGAGGTACTCTAGAAACAGTTCACGACGCGATTTGGACAGTGGAGAGCGCCGGCAACAACTCAAACAAGGATGATAACGAAGATGGAAAATGGATGTCCATGACGACGGGAGAAAAGATCGTCGTAGAGGAAATTCAAAAAAAGATCACTCGCATGGGCTTCAAAACCAAGTTCCGTTTTGTTTATGTTGCCCCGAAGGAAATTATGGGAACGTATAGAGTGGTGGGCAGTGTGCTAGGTGCTCTTAAACAGTTTGGTACCTTAGATTTAAACGCTTTGGTACCAGGTCGTCATCTCGTAACCAGTAAGCCAACTTATGGCTTTGTGGAACGTCGTCGAAACTGGCGTAAGCGAAAACTAATGCTCGGTTATAAGTACCGGTCAAATAATACGGGAGAAACTGGTTACACCCTATCTACGACAGAGTTGGCTACTTTGTATCACTTCCCAACCGAACTCGTTAAGGCACCTTTGGTTGCCACTGCTGTGGCCAAAAAAGGTGAACCACCACCACATCTACCAGTTGAACAAACTCCCTTTGAGGCTATGCGTGCGGGGCATCAACGAATTATTGTACCTGCTGAGGGAACTGTCACTGAGGTGCCTGAAGAGGTTTCTCCAGATGATCTTTCAGTTAGTAATGAAAAAATTTCAGGCGCAACCGTTCCGCTGCCACCTCCTCCGCTACCACCAGAGGATCGGCGTCAGGCAGCTCCACCGCCAACCATGTCGGCTGTGCCAATTCCTCCAGCCCCTGTTCCTCTTCGTGAGGCTGAGCCACCACTTCACTCCATGCCAGGGCTTCCACCGGGTATAAATCCAATTGGAAAATCAACTACTCCACAACCAGTTCCAAGTAAACCATCACCTCCAGTCCAGGGTCAGCCAAGTCCAGGGTCAGGAAACGTCCCACCTAATCTTCCCGTTTAAAACAAACATGTCAGATCAGACCCCACAACTTGATGAAAATGGAAATCCGCTGGAACCTTCAGAGGAGACCGTAAAGGTATTTGATCCAGAGCAAGTAAACTTTTTTGCTGCTACTAATTACCGAAACGAAAATAGACGTTTTGGTATTAAGACCGATGACCGCCGCCGGCACATGTACTTGATTGGTAAGACTGGTATGGGAAAGTCTACTGTTCAAGAGAACATGATTATTCAAGATATCAGAAACGGTAACGGTTTGGCAGTAGTTGATCCGCATGGAGATCTAGTAGAAAAAATTATCCGCTTTATACCAGCGGATCGCATTAATGATGTTATTTACTTTAACCCAGCAGATTTAGAGCACCCCATTGCCTTTAATATTTTGGAGAGTGTCAATCCTGAGCATAAAAACTTAGTTTCGAATGGATTGGTAGGTGTATTTAAAAAGATCTGGGCAGATTCTTGGGGTCCTCGCTTGGAATATATTTTAATCAATGCCATTCTCGCTCTTATTGAATATCCCGGATCAACCTTGTTGGGAGTCACTAGGATGTTGGTTGATACAAATTATCGAAAAAAAGTTGTTAGAAATATTTCTGACCCGGTAGTTAAATCCTTTTGGGTTAATGAGTATAATAACTACACGGAAAAATTTAGAAACGAGGCTATTGCGCCTATTCAAAATAAAGTCGGTCAGTTTTTATCTAGCTCTTTGATTAGAAATATTGTTGGTCAATCCAATAGTTCTATGGATATGCGTGAGGTGATGGATTCCGGTAAGATCCTACTGATGAATCTGTCAAAAGGTCGTGTCGGTGAAGAAAATGCCGCTTTATTAGGAGCTATGATGATTACCAAGATTCAGCTAGCGGCCATGAGCCGTGTAGATATTCCTGAGGAAACCAGACGTGATTTTTTCCTTTATGTGGATGAGTTTCAAAATTTCTCCACTGAATCATTTGCCGGAATTCTGTCTGAGGCTCGTAAATACCGTCTTGATTTAATTCTGGCTCACCAATATATTGAGCAGCTCAGTGATGAGGTTAAGGCGGCTGTCTTTGGTAACGTGGGCACTATGGTTACCTTTCGAGTTGGTGCGACTGACGCTGAGGAATTAGAAAAGGAATTCCAGCCGACCTTTATGATTGATGATCTGGTAAATCTTCCAGCCTTTCACACCTACATGCGCTTAATGATCGACGGTGTAGCCTCTGAACCATTTTCCGCCACCACCCTGCCTCCACTAAGTGGAGAAACAAACAATGCAGAAAAAGTTATTCGCGTATCCCGTGAACGCTATGCTCGTAATCGAGCAGAAGTTGAACAGTCTATTGCGCGTTGGTCCGGAATGGATGAGTCAGGAGATGGTGACGACGACGGTGATCAAAAAGCCAAGTCAAAACCAGCGGAACAGCCTAAGTCTGTTATAGCAGATGAGTTAGTAAAGACTGAACCAGTTGCAGCTCAGATTTCTCCACCGAATCATCCTAGGGTTACGCCAGGAGCACCGCCGCATCGACCGGCTGCCCCGCCTCCTCCAGTGCCTACGACTGAGGTAATAACACCTACTATTCCGGAGCCTATTTCAGAACCGGTGGCACCCGAGCCAGTCCTTGAGTCTAAGCCTGAAGAGCCCGTTGACGAATTACAGGAATTTAAGCAAAAAGGACTTAGCTTTGTGCAGCCGGAAGATTTTGTTAACACCGGTCGTGAGACTACTGTTGTTTCTGGAGTGGAGCCTGAATCAACGCCGCCTCAGCCAGCAATCCAGCCCAAACAAGAGCCACAGCGCGAACGTAGGCCAGCCAAAAAATCAGAGCCAAAACCAAGTCCAAAGCCAGAAGCTAGACCAGTGGTGAAAGGGCCGGCCGACCCACAAGCTCCAGTTACGAGCAAGCAAGTCAGGGTGCAGTCACCTAGCACTCCAAAGCCCGAGCCAATCAGATCAGTTCAGTCAGAAAGTAAAATACAGGAGTCTTTGCCAACAGGTCCTCAGGCGCGCAATAAGCCAGCTCCACAGCCAATTAAACCAACAGAGCAGCCAAAGTCTGTTCGAAGTAACTCCGAAGGCCAACCCAACCCAAGGCAGGGTCAGACGACGTCTCAATCAACTCCCAGTGGAACGCCGGCAGATGGTAGCGCTCCAAAGAAACGACGACGTAGACGACGCAAGAAAAGCTCCGGAGGTGAACAGTCTTCACCACAAGATAGGCCCTCTGGAGGCAGTCAAGGTGATCGTCGCGAGGACGTTCAGCAGAAGCAGCCTCAATCAGGCTCTGAACAGTCTCAGGGCTCAGGTGTATCACGGCCGGCAGCCTCGCAATCATCTAATCGTGCCAAAGGTAGACCGCGTCGATCAAACAATTCATCTCGAAATGACGATCGACCTCATGCTCTCAAGCCAGGTCAGGCCATCCATTTTGATGACTAAATAAATTATATGCAGTTCTCTGACCGTCATACCGCTGGACGCTTACTGGGCAAGGCCTTGTCGCGTTTTGCAGAGATGTCAGACTGTGTTGTCATAGCCATTCCCCGTGGAGGAGTGTTAGTTGGGCAAGAGGTGGCCAGTGTTCTGGGCTTGCCCTTTGACGTTATTGTCACAAAAAAGATTGGAGCTCCCGGTGTTAACGAATCCGCTGTTGGCAGCGTCAGCAGTACTGGCCAAGTTAGCCTCGATGATTCTGCCTTGCATCGACTAGGAGTCGATGTGGCGGATCTGCAGCCAGATATCGACTCCGTAAGAAAGTTAGTCATTGAACGTTCGCAGCAATTTCAAAAATCTGGCGAGTCAATTGACCTTCAAGGAAAAACCATCATTTTAGTTGACGACGGCATTGCTACAGGTCATACCATGCACGCGGCTATTTCATCTCTTAGAGAGGCCCGTGTGTTTAAAATTATTCTCGCAACCCCAGTTGCTAGCGAGGAATCTATTAGGTTTTTAGAACTGCAAGTAGATGAAATTGAGGTCCTTCATTTACCGGTGCTATTTCACGCAGTTGATCAATTTTATGAGGATTTTAATGAGGTCACAGACGACCAAGTTACGGCCGTTTTGTCTAATTGATCAAAGTCTTTCCTCATGGCATACTACTAGTGTAGTCATAATTTTTACGCACCATGGATCTAAATAAACTCACTCGCAAGGCTCAAGAGGCACTCCAGCATGCTCACGGCTTGGCCGTTACCAGCGAGCAACAGCAAATCCTAGCTCTGCACATGCTTATGGCATTAATAGAGCAGAGCGACACTATCATCTGGCCAGTTTTACAGAGACTAGGAGCAGCTCCAGTCGAAGTTGCCGAAGTTATTGAAAAAAGACTTAAAGTCCTGCCTAGGGTTGAGGACCCAGGGCAAGTCATGGTTAGTCAAGAGATGAACTTGGTTTTACTTCAAGCCGAGAAGGCGGCCAAGGAAATGGGAGACGAATATGTTTCCACCGAGCATTTCTTGTTAGCTCTCTTAAACGTAAAATCTACAGCTCGTGATATTTTAATGCAATTCGGATTAGACAGTGAGCAAGTGTTAGTCACTATTGCTGAAGCCCGTGGTGGACATACGGTTGATTCAGCTGAGCCAGAATCGAAGTACCAGTCCCTAGAAAAGTATGGCATGAACCTCACGGAGCGGGCTCGTCAGGAAAAGTTAGACCCAGTTATCGGTCGCGATGACGAAATTCGTCGAGCTATGCAAGTGTTGTCTCGTCGTACCAAAAATAATCCTGTCTTAATAGGCGAGCCTGGCACCGGTAAAACTGCTATCGTTGAAGGTTTAGCTCAGCGCATTGTCGCGGGTGATGTGCCCGATTCATTAAAGGACCGCGAAGTTATCGCGCTGGATATTGGTTCAATGCTGGCGGGAACTAAGTTTCGAGGAGAATTTGAGGAGCGCATGAAAGCGGTTCTGAAAGAAATTAAAGACCAGGAGGGTCGCGTTGTGCTGTTTATTGATGAGCTACATACTTTAGTTGGTGCTGGTGGTGCCGAGGGTACGGTTGACGCCGCGAATTTGTTAAAGCCAGCTTTGGCTCGAGGGGAGCTGCACGCCATTGGCGCTACCACCTTGAAGGAGTATCAGAAATATATAGAAAAGGACGCTGCTTTAGAGCGTAGGTTCCAACCTGTTTATGTTGGCGAACCTTCCATCGAACACACGATCGCAATTCTGCGTGGAATCAACGAAAAGTATGAGATTCACCACGGCGTGCGTATTACCGATCAAGCCCTGATTGCAGCTGCTGAGCTGTCACACCGCTATATTTCTGACCGCTTTTTACCGGATAAGGCTATTGATTTAATTGACGAAGCTGCCGCTGCTCTACGCATGCAGATTGATTCGATGCCTGAGGAATTAGATAAGATGAAGCGACGAATGATGCAGCTTGAGGTGGAACGAGAAGCTCTAAGAAGACACGAAGACGCCAACAAAGAGGAAATTGACCGTATTGAACAAGAAATCGCTGAGCTACAGGATTCTTCCCAGCAACTTGAATTACAGTGGAAAAATGAACGAGACTTACTGGAGCAAATGCACGACAAGAAAGAACAGATTGATAAGTTGCGCGGTGAGGCAGAAATTAAAGAAAGACAAGGAGAGCTGCGTGAGGTTGCTGAAATTCGCTATGGTCGGATCCCGGACCATGAACAGGAAATTGAAAATCTCCAGAAAAAACTCAACGGAATAAGAAAAGAAAATGGACTCTTAAAGGAAGAGGTAACCGAGGAAGATATCGCCATGGTGGTAGCCCGCTGGACTGGCGTTCCGGTTAGTAAGCTCCTGGCCTCAGAGACAGAAAAATTAGCTCAGATGGAAGAGCAGATTGGCAAGCGTGTAGTTGGTCAGCAGGAGGCGATTGGAGCTATTGCAAACGCCATTCGCAGGTCTCGGGCAGGGGTGTCTGATGAGCGTAGACCAATTGGATCTTTTATTTTCATGGGGCCAACTGGTGTAGGTAAAACGGAACTAGCCAAAGCCCTGGCCGAGTTTATGTTTAACGACGAAGATTCAATCGTCCGAGTTGATATGTCAGAATACATGGAGAAACACGCTGTCTCCAAGATGATTGGCTCGCCTCCAGGCTACGTTGGGTACGAGGAAGCTGGACAGTTAACGGAGCAGATTCGTCGCCGACCATACTCAGTGGTGTTATTTGATGAAATAGAAAAAGCCCATCCTGACGTGTTTAATGTGTTGCTCCAAATTCTTGATGATGGCCACATGACGGACGCTAAGGGTCGGAAGATTAATTTCCGGAACACCATTATTATCATGACATCTAACATCGGCAGTGGAGTGATCCAGGATTATGCGCTTAAGCATGCTGCCACCATTGGTTTTAAAGATGATGACGCCCGTCAAGAGAAGGCCATGGAAGGAGAGATGCAGGGCAAAGTAAAAGACATGATGCAAGATCACTTCAAACCAGAATTCCTTAATCGCATTGATGAAATAATTATCTTCCACGCTCTTAGCCAAGAGCATATCACCAAAATTGTTGATATTCAGTTACAGCGTGTCGCCGAAAGGCTTCTGGAGCGCAAGGTCAGTCTTGAATTTAACGCTGCTGCTAGGAGCTTACTGGCAGAAAAAGGTTACGATCAAGTCTATGGAGCTCGTCCATTGAAGCGTGCCATCCAAACAGAATTATTGGATCCTTTATCACTCAGAATTATTGCAGGAAAAATTGGAGAAGGGGACAAGGTCCAAGTTGGTGC
>PFGC01000021.1 GCA_002781785.1 Candidatus Kerfeldbacteria bacterium CG15_BIG_FIL_POST_REV_8_21_14_020_45_12 | reverse complement strand
TATCGCGAAACTTCATGTTGATTCTATGAAAAGAAACTATTTTAAGTCACAATGATAACATTATTGTACATTATTCCCCAAATTACTCGGTGTGCGAATAGCTGGCGCTATGATATGATCTCTAAAATCTATTTTCCCCCTGATGAAACCACGTATATCCATTGTCCTGCCTGCTTATAATGAGCAACGCTATATAAGTAACACAATTGCTTCCTTGCAGCAGCAAGATTACGATCAGCTGTATGAAATCATTGTCGTTGACACCGCCAGTACAGACGGCACCGTGGCAGCTGTAAGAGCGACCGGTCTTGATCCAATATCAGAATCTAGAAAAGGAGTCTCCCAATGAGCCTTACACCACTCAGCTGCTTGATGTCCTGAAGTCGCATCAAGTAAAGGCCACTTTCTTTGTGGTAGGAAAAAACGCCCTACGTTTTCCAGCAGTACTCCAGAGAGCTGTCGCTGAAGGTCATACAATTGGAAGTCACACGCAGTCACATAGTTTTAGAAATTATTTCTTTGAGCCAACTCTTGAAAACGAAATCGCTGAAGGTCAATATAATATTAGCCAGGTGATTGGTTATGAGCCTAAATATTTTCGTGCTCCTTGGCTTTGGCGGACTCCGTTGGTATTAAATACCGTAAGGGAGCTTGGGTTAAAGCCAATTTGGGGGAAATTTGGTAGTATTATTGAAGTCGCACAACCTTCAGCGCAGCGCGTAGTCAGGCATGCTTTGCGGCGATCTCGACCCGGTGACATTCTTATTTTCCACGACGGCTACAATGGCACCACCGCCTCTAGGGCAGTGACTGTTGAAGCCATTAATTTGTTGATTCCTAAATTGCGATCTATCGGGTATTCCTTTGTTACCATTAGCGAAATAGAGCAAGAATTGTCTACTAGTCATCGGAGCTTAAGGAGCTTGACCTAATCGCTCTTTATCAGTATACTGCTCCAGCTGTCTGGCCTAGCCAGGCTTTTCTCTTGTTAAGTTATCTGACTACCTATGGCCCACGGAGACGTTATCATTCGATTCAACGACGTATCGTTTCAATATAGTACCAACAAGCCGATTTTGACCGAGGCAAGTTTTTCTGTTCGAGAAAATTCAAAGGTCACCATCATGGGGCAAAACGGTGCTGGTAAGTCGACTATTTTTCAGCTTATTACAGGTGAACTTAAGCCGGACAAGGGCGAGATAAACATCCTAAATGGGGCTAGTATTGGCATCGCACTTCAAGTCATGCCGGCAGAATACGTCGGTCTAACGGTTAAGGAATTTTTTGAATCTACCTTTGATAACAAGAAGCACGACATCGACCGTGACATTGCCCGAGTGCTTGAGGTTGTAAATCTGTCAGTGCCAACACAATGGACGGTTGGAGACTTGTCAGGAGGACAGCAGGCCAGATTACTGCTTGCTCACGCCCTGATTCATGAGCCAGATATTTTACTGCTAGACGAGCCGACTAATAATTTGGATACACAGGGGATAGATCACCTCATTGCCTTTCTGCTTGGTTACGAAAAAACTGTCATCGTTATTTCTCATGACGCCGCCTTTTTAAATTTATTCACTGATGGAGTTCTGCATCTAGATGTCTATTCTAAAAAAGTTGATTGGTACGTTGGTGACTACTATGTTGTGGTAGAAGAGATTCAAGCTCAGGTGGCTCGCGAGCAGAGACAAAACGCCCAACTGAAGAAAAATATTATTGATCGTAAACAGAAGGTTAACCAATTTTCTCACAAGGGAGGAAAAATGCGTCGATTAGCTAGTAAGCTTAAAGACGAAATTGCTGAAGATGAGGAAAACATGGTAACCGTGCGACGCGAAGATAAAACTATCGCTCCTTTTGTAATACCTGTTCAGGAATTTAGTGGCGCTGTTGCTCATCTGAATGAGGTTACTATAATTCAGGACGGTGCTCCGCGAGATAAAGAGGTAAATATAGACATTCGCAAAGGTGAAATTCTTAGAATTACCGGGCCAAATGGTATTGGCAAAACTACTTTGTTAAAGGCCCTCGCCTCGGAGGCTCATACCGGAATGGTTATTAATGAAGGCGCTCGGGTTGGTTATTACCGTCAAGATTTTTCGGGATTAGATTTTGAACAAACTCCTTTCGAAGCTCTGCAGCAGGTCATGTTCGAGGGTAGTGATCAAGATGTTTATGCGGCAGCCGCACATTTCCTGCTTCGAGGTGACTCTTTGCATACCCCAATTGGTTCATTGTCAGAGGGGCAAAAGGGACTGCTGTCTTACGCACGTTTTGTCTTACAGCAACCAGTTTTATTAATTTTGGATGAGCCAACCAATCACATTAACTTCCGTCACCTGCCAGTAATTGCTCAATCTCTTAATAACTATGATGGCGCCATTATTGTGGTTAGCCATGACGATGAGTTCGTTGACCAGCTTGATGTTGATAGTACTCTAAATTTAGATAAGCTATTTAAGTAGAAGAAGGCTATGAACGTATTTAAAATGTTTGATAAAGACGCCTGCTCCATTCAGGGAGGTGATTCAATAAAATGGACGTGGGGTGAATATTACAAGCAATGCGACAAACTTACTCAGCAGGGGAGTCAGGTAGTTTTAGTAGATATGATAAACCAGCCAGTGCCAGGTTCTGTGCCTCTCAAGAACGAGTTGTTTGAAAGTGCCTATCCTGACGGTACCTATTTTGTTTTGTATTGTCACTCTGGTGGTTCGTCTGGCTTTTTGCAAAAACAACTTTCCGAGAAATTACCACAGTACCACATTGTAAACATGACTGGGGGAATTGGCATGTATGAGCCTGAGCAGGGCCGTGACTAGTTAATACTCAACGTGCCCAGACTTCGTAAGTTAATGAAAAAAAAAATCGCTATAATTGGTGGAGGAGCGGCCGGTATGATGGCAGCAGCGCGTATCGCAGAGCTTGATGCAGATATCAAAGTTGTTTTATTTGAAAAAAATCCCTCTTTGGGAAGAAAGGTAATAATCTCTGGAGGTGGGCGTTGCAATGTAACCACCGGCATACAAGATGTTCGCGCCGTGCTATCTCGTTACGCCCGGGGTAACAAGTTTCTAAACAGTGCTATGTGGAATTTTCCGCCGGCAGCAGTTTATGACTGGTTTGAAGGCCATGGAGTGCCTCTTAAGACAGAAGATGATCAGAGAGTTTTTCCAAAGTCGAATGATGGAGCTGATATAGTGGATGTTTTCGAACGATTATTCGCTGACGCCAACGTTGAGTTGCGACTCAAGTCATCTGTGCGTAGGGTCAGTCAATCTGGCCCCCAAGCGACTACTTACATCGTTGAATCAGACAATCAACTTGAGGAGTTTGATGCCATAATTCTAACTACAGGTGGACAAGCCTATCGGCACACTGGCTCAACTGGCGATGGTTACTCATTCGCCGAGTCAATGGGTCATCACATTACACCGCTGGCCGCCAGTCTTAATTCATTTATGTTATCAGATAAATGGATTAAATCTGTTCCCGGAGTTTCTTTTACAGACGTCCTGCTTACTTCTTCTCGTAATCTGCAGCATAAATCTCAAGGAGCGATAGTTTGCACACACACCGGAATTAGTGGACCGGCCGTCTTTGCTCTCTCTGCTCAAATTGCTTTTGAGGATTACACAAAAGCTAACCCTTTGACTATTTACATCGATTGGCTTCCCAATGAATCAAGCGACTCCATTAGAGCTGTCATGAATAACGCTTGTGAACAATATCCCAAAAGGCAACTCAACCGCCTCTTACATGATTGGTTGCCAAAGTCTTTGGTTACACAAATTCTTGAACAATTGAATATTGATGAGCAAATCCCATTGGCCGAGCTTAGTAAGTCCAGACGGACCATCTTGGTAGAGCAGCTCAAGCGTTCTAGTGTAAATCTTATTGGTCGATCTTCAGGTAGTGAGTTCGTTACCGCTGGTGGAGTCGATACGGATGAGATTAATCCTAAGACAATGGAATCAAGAATATCACCAGGACTATTCTTTGCCGGAGAAATAATGAACGTAGATGGTGTTACTGGTGGATTCAACCTGCAAGCATCGTGGGCAGCTGGATACCTAGCAGCTGAAGGTGCGATAGGTTTTTTAGTCTGACAGTATAAATTGCTTAGGCGGTTTGGATGCTGAGGAATTTTTAAAGAAAAAACGTGCCCCGCAGCACGTTTTTATTAGACTATGATTTCTTGCCGTATTTCTTACGGTCGTTTTCAGTCAAGTATATTTTTCGTATGCGGACAGCCGTTGGAGTAACTTCGGCATATTCATCTTCATCAATGTATTCCAGGGCTCTCTCTAAGGTCATTTCGATTGGTGGTGTTAGGATAATACTATCATCCGAACCGCTAGCTCGCATGTTGGTCAGCTGTTTTCCCTTAATCGGATTGACTGACATAGTATCCTTGGCGCTCATGCCAATCACCATTCCTTCATACACCTCAACCGCAGCCCCGACAAACAGAGCGCCTCGCTTTTGGATGTTAAATAAGGCGTAACCGGCAGTTTTTCCTGGAAATCCTGAGATAATAGAACCGTGCTCACGTTTTTGAATAGTACCAGAGTACGGTTTATATCCCTCTAAGATATGACTCATGGTGCCCTCACCCTTCGTCATGGTTGTAAAATCGATACGGAAGCCAAGTAGGCCGCGAGTTGGAACAACGTATTCTAATCTAGTAGATCCATTTTCTGACTGCATGTGCACCATCTGACCCTTTCTTTTTCCAAGCGCCTCAATAACTGTACCGGATAAAGCGTCTGGAACATCGATAGTAACTTGCTCAAAAGGTTCCATTTTTTTGCCATCCTCCTCACGAAAGATAACTTGTGGCTGACTGAGTTGCAGTTCAAATCCCTCGCGTCGCATGGTTTCAATCAGGACCGCCAAATGCATTTCACCGCGACCACTTACCATAAACACATCAGCGTTTTCCGGAAAAGTTACCCGCAGCCCAACGTTAGTCTCAAGTTCGCGCACTAGTCGCTCTCTGATTTGGCGGGAGGTGACATAAGTTCCTTCACGTCCAGCGAAGGGGGAGTTATTAACCAGAAAGTTCATTGTCAGAGTCGGCGGATCAATATTGATAGCCGGAAGCGCTTCAGCGTCTGGGTCTTCAGCAATAGTGTCTCCCACCGTAATTGTAGGAATTCCAGCTACCATGACAATGTCGCCAGCGATAGCTTCTTTTACATCCACGCGATTAACGCCCTTTGAGGTAAGAACTTTAGTCAAAGTAAATTTTTGCCTTGAGCCATCACCGGTAATTACCGTAACTGGCATGCCAACACGCGCCGTGCCTTCGTAAATTCTGCAGCTGGCCATACGCCCTACGAAATCATCGTAGGCAAGATTAACAGGCTGCATGCGCATTGGTTTGTCTATCTCACTCTTAGCCTCAGGTACGGTTTCCAAAATAACGTTAAAGAGGGGAGTTAGGTCAGAAGATTCGTCCGACAGTTCTATTTTAGCAATGCCGTCTCTAGCAATGGTGTATACGTGCTTGAAGTCGAGCTGTTCATCAGTAGCCCCTAATTCTATAAATAGGTCAAAGACCATGTCCAGCACCGCATCAGGACGCGCTGATGGCTTGTCAATCTTATTGATGACGACAATAGGTTTAAGGCCTAGTTCAAGAGATTTTCGTAAAACAAATTTTGTCTGTGGCATTGGGCCTTCATAGGCGTCAACTAACAACAGCACTGAGTCCACCATCCTCAAGACGCGTTCTACCTCTGAACCAAAATCAGCGTGACCCGGTGTATCAACAATATTAATCTTGGTTTCGCCGATCACGATTGAGGCGTTCTTGGCGTAAATTGTAATACCACGCTCCTTTTCTTGGTCATTGCTATCCATGACTCTTTCTTGGACTTCCTCACGCTCGGCAAAAGAGCCAGATTGCTGAAGCATAGCGTCAACCAAGGTAGTTTTTCCATGGTCAACGTGGGCGATGATTGCTATATTGCGAAAATTCATAGTTTTATTGGCAAAATGGAATTTGAGTAACTGCCGGACTATAGTATGTTTATCATTGTTCGTCAACCCTCAGCCGTAATATTAATTGAATAATCAGTCAGGGTGAGACGAATTTGTGTTATCCTTGGTACACAAGTAACCCGCTGCAACTATATATAGTTATGGATCAACAGAAAATAAACCGACGCGCTTTGGTGCTTGGTCTGATCACAATACTATTCGTTACCTTAGTATTCACCATCACGTCATGGAGTGACGATGGTGGAGGCGACACTCGCTCAGAAGTCCAGGGCAATTCTCGATAATGTATTCAATATCAGAAATTTATAGTAAACTATTATTACGTAAAAAAATAATAAATCAGTAATTTGTAAAGCTATTATGCAGAACACAGCTACAAAAACTTCAACGAAAACTGCCGTTGGCTTGGCGCTTGCCGCCGGACTGGCTGCGGCCGGGTTTATCGGTTTTCAAATGGGAGGAGGCCAGTTAACAAAAACAACCAAGGTCAAGGACACTTCTTCTACTTCTTCAACCTATTCAACTACTGGCAATGATGTCGGTTTGACCACTCAAGTAGACGTTCCTGAGGTTAACATTCCGCTAGATTCATCAGTGCCGCCAGTTATTACTGTGCCAGGAGACGTCACAGCTGGAGTAAAGATTAGCGAATTTCACCGAACGCCTGGAACAGACGAAGCTTTCGTAGAGTTATTTAACGGAGGGCCGGCTGCAGATGTTACTGGTTGGAGAATTCTCGGCCCATCTGGAGAGGTTCATGTTCTTAGTGGTGTTATCGGAACTAATGATTTCGTCAGTGAGGCTTCAGTATCTAATGGTGTAGTCATTCTAGTTGATGACAAAGGCGCACTGATCGACGCCGACGTTTATCAAATTGTTGATGTTGATCAAGCTTGGGCTGATCAAGGCGATAATATGTGGCAATGTACTGCTACACCTTCTGAGGCTGCTGCCAATGTAGTCGACGCTTGCTAAATTAGTTGTTTCAAAAAACCCGCCATCTCGGCGGGTTTTTTATTTATTCCAGGTGTCTTTCAGGTAGTCAGTTCGACCAGAACCCTTTTTGTACACCTGATATCTCAGTGGACTTTTTTTATAATATGATTGGTGTTCTTCCTCGGCTTCAAAGAACGACACAAACGGTAAAATCTCAGTAGCAATTGGTTTGTCAAACTTTCCGCTGTCTTGTAAGGCCTGCTTTGATGCCTCGGCTATCTGACGCTGCTCGTCAGTGTGGTAGTAGATAGTTGTCATATATTGTTGACCACGATCAGCAAACTGCCCACCGGGATCAGTTGGATCTATTTGTCTCCAAAAAATATCAAGAATGGTTTTGAAGGAAATCTTTTCTGGATCAAAAACCATGTCGACTGACTCTCGGTGTTCTGTAAGACCTCCTGCCACTCTGTAATAATCAGCGTCTGCTTCAGTTCCACCGGCATATCCAACGCGCACTTGAGTTACACCAGCCTCCGCATCAAAAGGTCCTTGCAAGCACCAAAAGCAGCCACCGGCTAAAGTGGCTCTCTGTGATAAATTATCTCCATTCGTCATCTCCATTGTCCTATTGTATGCTAAAGCTATGTCAAAAGCCAAGCCAGATAAATATTATGTGTACATCATCCGTTGTCGCGACGGGTCTTTGTATACTGGCATCACAAACGATCCGGCTAGGCGACTTGCTCAACACCAAGCCGGGACAGCTAGCCGATACACTAGGTCGCGTGGAGTAGAGGAGATGGTTTATCAAGAGACCTGTAAAAACCGCAGCCTAGCCCTCAAGAGAGAGGCAGCCATTAAAACTTTTTCACGAGTACAGAAGCTCGCTTTAATTGCCAGATCATCTTGACAAAACGTGTTTTTTTGTTATAATAATACTTAATTATATGGAAAGAGCACCCCAACGCGTCAAGCCATTACAAAGTCCGCTAGAGGACCGTGGAGTTAGTGTGCCGCATGAATTACCTGGCCCAAAGCTGGAGCTTGTTGATGATGATTACGAAATTATTGATGACAAAGCCGAGGAGCTGACTCGTTTAAAAGATCGTGCGGCAGCGCTGGCTTACTCGCTTGATTACAGATTGACCCAGTACGAAAAAACTAGCTCCTGGCTCGGACGTTTACAACAATGGGTAGAGCAGCGTCTACTTAAAACAGAAGCTTCCAAGCAAGAGGTTGTTACAGCTTTAGGTTGGGCACATCAAATGCTGGATCATTTATCTCAACATGGACCAGACGCCTCTCCAGAGCAGGTTGAGGAGTGGTCTAAGCAGATCGAAGAGCGACATGAGCATGCTAAGGAAAAATTCCTGGCGCCTGATATAGCTAGGGCCCCAATACCGACTGACTTTAATGACTTAATATCTGAGCAGGAAAGACCGCGTGAGCAAGGGCCTATATTAAGTCAGGAAGTAGCTGGTGCTAGGTGTCCAAAATATGGCGAACACCTTAACGAATTCCTTGGTGAGTACGGTCAGGATGGATATTTATCAAATCCAGAAACCGGCACCGTGGTGCAGTGGGACGGTAGCGGTTCCTATGACAATTCCTTAGAGGCAGCTGAAATTGGCTGCAAGCGCATTGAGGAGATTTTATCCGGTCTTCCAGATACCACCGACGAAGATTTGATACAAAAGTACATCGACGAGCGTTGGCATGAAATTAACTTGATTATTGATGAGCAGATGGCCCATGGTCGACAGGGAGCCTTTGTAGTTACGGCTTTTCGTCCACTTCCGGAATCAGGCAAGCTAGTGGCAATAAAAGTTGGTGATTCCGAGATTGTCATTGAAAGCTCAACGCATGTGCGTGACTTACTCACAAACCCAAGGCAGAATAATCGTGGCACAACAGCCGTTGGCGCAATCTATAAGCATGATATAGCTAGTCTCAAACCTGACTCAGCTAGAACTTACAGACAAAGCTCTCCGCAGATAGAGATTATAAATATTCAACCAGGGGCTGAGGTGACGGTTTATCAAACCTCTGATGGGCTCTATGCAAACACTGGACAGCACTTATTAGAAGCTGTTCGCAACAAGTCTCTAAACATGACAGGTGAGTTACCATCTGAGGCTGACGACATTATTATCACCAAAACTACGGTTCAATTTTCACCAGCTAAATAAAGTTGTTAAAATCATCTTCCTCATCCTCTTCTGGGTCGTCATCCCATCCAGCGCTAGTTTCTTCAGTCAGGCCAACAATTTTCTGCACCCTACCAACTTGGCCACTCTCTAGGCGTACCTTAATTCCGCGCGGATGAATCGCTTTGCTAGTCAGCAAGTCCTTTACTACACCACGGGTTAACTTGCCGCTGGGTTGATCTTTTTTTAGCACTATATCTACCGTCAGACCCGGATAAATATTGGCTCTTTGCGTACCTTGTGACATAGGGTGAACTGTAGCACAAAAACAGGTATACTATCGAGATGTCAGATTCGCCTAAAGTTGATCGAATTGTCCGTAGTAAGCGCCGCACCATGGCGTTATATGTTCGTGATGATGCTACCGTTGAACTGCGCGTACCTTTACGAGCTAGTGAGCAGCTAATGAAGAAGTTTATCGCCCAGAACTCTGGTTGGATAACTCGACATCGGCAAGCGGCCTTGCGTAAACTTAGGGAATCACCGCCTAAGCTTTTTAAGGTTGGTGAAAAATTTCTTTATCTTGGAAAATTATATCCGCTAGCTGAGGCCCAGCAGAAAGAGGCTCTGCGCTGGGATGGCAAGCAGTTTATTTTAAAAATCGGTGCGGATGGACACAAGGCTTTTTCGAGTTGGTATCGTGATTCTGCTC
>PFGC01000018.1:301-9809 GCA_002781785.1 Candidatus Kerfeldbacteria bacterium CG15_BIG_FIL_POST_REV_8_21_14_020_45_12 | reverse complement strand
AATTGGTATAGTACTCGTCATGCGAATTGGGATTGATTGCCGCACAATGCTCAACCCCGAGGGAGGGGAGCGCGCTGGTGTTGGACATTACACGACGTATCTCGTGAATAACTTAGTTACTCGTTCTAGTAAGGATACCTATGTCCTGTTTTTTGATCACCACATGCCTGACTCAGCGATTAAGGAATTGTCTAGTAGATCAAATGTGGAGATCGTTAGGTTCCCGCTCAGCGAGTATAAGCGCTATCTCCCTTTTGGATACTCTCATGTGTTTGTGGCTCAGGCCTTGAGCAAGGCAAATTTAGATCTATTCCATTCACCGGCCTATATAATTCCATTGCAGTACAACAAGCCATCAGTTATCACTGTGCATGACTTGGCTATTTATCGTAATCCAGAATTATTCCCTCCGAAGCAAAAATTTTCACAGAAGGTGTTGGTACCGAATTCTCTAAAGAAGGCGGCTCATGTCATTGCGGTGTCTGAGGCTACAGCCAAAAATGTTAGGGATCTTTTTAAGGTGTCGTCAGAGCGGCTGTCTGTGATCTATGAAGGTTTTACCAAAGGGCCTCGTGTCACGGTTGCGAAAAAAAATGCTGTTAAAAATAAGTTTGGAATTAGAGAGCGCTATATATTTTTTGTTGGAACGATTGAGCCTAGAAAAAATCTGGTGGCTTTAGTGAAGGCCTTTGATCAATTTATGAATGATAATTACCAGCGTCATCGCGATCTGCAGCTGGTTATCGCCGGAGGCAAGGGTTGGAAGCATGAAGCAATTTTTCAGGCTATCGCTCGGGCTAAGTGGTCCAGTAACATTAGAGTTATTGGTTACGTTACGCACGAAGAAAAAATGGGTCTGTTAGAGGATTCACTTTTTTTCGCCTTTCCGTCCTTGTGGGAAGGTTTTGGTTTACCGGTGCTTGAAGCTGCTAGTTTAGCAGTGCCGGTGTTGACCTCTAAAATATCGTCATTACCAGAAGTGGCAGGTCCTGGAGCGGAATATGTTAAACCAGATAGCATTAAGGATATTCAGAGAGGAATTACTGTATTAGTAAAGGGTGCCGCAAAAAGAAAATCATTAGGTAATAAGGGCAAGCTTCATGCGCAGCAATTTTCTTGGCGTCGGTGCGCAACTGAAACTCACGCTGTTTATCGACAAGTTGTAAATTCTCAAACTAAGAAACGATGATTAGATTTAACAACCTGTCTGCGCTAGCTGGAGTAGACCACGGTATAACCGAGAAAGGAGACGAGGCTCCAGCTGGACTGGTGCGTGGACAACAGACGCACGGCAACGGATTTGCCTGGATAGAAAACACCAATAAGTTAATAGTGCCTAAAGTAGACGCCTTGGCAACTCGGGCTGCTGGTTTAACTCTTGGTGTATATACGGCTGATTGTGTTTCCATATTGTTTGCAGATGAGCGATCTGGAGTGGTTGGTACAATTCACGCTGGTTGGCGTGGAACGGCCTTAGATATTACTCGTCAGGCAATTGAGTCTTTAAAGATTCATCCGAATAATTTAAAAGTTGGAATTGGACCAGCTATTTGCCTAAATTGTTTTGAAGTAGGAGAAGAGGTTGCTAAGCAGTTTGATGCGGCCCACGTTCGCCCATCAGAAGAGGCAGAGGGAAAATATTTTATTGATCTGTGGCAAGCTAATGTTGATCTAGCGCTCGAGGCGGGAGTGAAACAAAGTAACATTGAGGTAATTCGCCGCTGTACACTAGAAGACGATGCGCTTTATTCTTTTAGACAAGGAGATAGAGATGATAGGCAGGTTAGTTGGATTGTACGAAATGAGTAGTTGGTATAAAGAGGTCGACGGAGGCCTTGAGTTACAGTTGAGAGTACAGCCAAATGCTTCATCTAGCGGAATCGTTGGTGTTTTAAATGGAAGACTTAAGGTACGGATTCAGCAGCCAGCCGTAGATGGAGGAGCTAATGAGGCTTTGATAAAATTTTTTGCAAAACAATTGAAAAGTCGAAAATCTGCTATTAGAATTATTCGTGGCCATCAAATTAGGGAAAAGACCATAGCGCTAGACGGTGTTTCACAGTCCCAACTTAGTCTTGTTTTGCCATTTTTTGATATTTAGTGGGTTGGTTTATTATCCTAGGCTAGATCCGTCCGGTCTTGCAATTCAGGGGCTTCGCTGTTATAATCGCCCAATAATACGCACAAAATCCGTATGGCCAAACAATCAGAACAGAAGGGGGAGAATCAACCTAAGGGAAAATTCGCTGGCTTGGAAGAGGAGATTGTAGCGTTTTGGGAAGAGAACAAGGCTTTTGAGACATCGGTGACGATGCGTCCAGCTGATAAGACCTATACTTTTTACGACGGACCTCCGTTTGCGACTGGCTTGCCTCATTATGGTCACATAATAGGTAGTCTCATGAAGGACATGGTCCCGAGGTTTTGGACAATGCAAGGCTATCGAGTAGATAGGCGTTGGGGCTGGGACTGCCACGGACTCCCTATTGAAAATATTATTGAGAAGGCCCTCGACTTGCCTAGTCGGTCTGATATTGAAGAATACGGTGTTGAAAAGTTTAATGAGGCTTGTCGAAATACGGTTTTAACCTACGCTAACGAGTGGCATGGAGTTATTCGACGTCTCGGTCGTTGGGTAGACATGGACAATGATTACAAGACCATGGACATTGAATACATGGAATCGGTCTGGTGGGTATTTAAACAGTTGTGGGATCGCGATAAAATTTATGAGGGCAAAAAGTCCATGCATGTTTGCCCGCGCTGTTCGACACCGCTGTCTAACTTTGAGGTGACGCTTGGCTACCAGGATGTTGAAGATAATTCTGTAATTTGGAAATTTCCAATTGCGGGAGAGGATAAGACATTCTTGTTGGCATGGACTACCACTCCTTGGAGTACACCTGGCACGATGGGTCTGTCGATTGGTCAGGACTTTACCTATCTAAAAGTATTGGTAGCCGGAGAGGTGGTTATTTTTGCCAAGGATCGTCTGGAGTTTGTGATGGGAGATGTTAAGGAGTATGAAATATTAGAAGAATTGAAAGGCGCTGATTTGGTTGGATTACAGTACGAACCTATTTTGGATTTTTATAAGCAGCTGCCAGAGGTGCAGGAAAAGAGCGACAATGTGTATCGAGTTTACGCCGCCGATTATGTTGAGGTAACCGAGGGTACTGGAATTGTTACCGTAAACGGAGCTTACGGTGAAATTGACATGGAGGCGACCAAGCAGAATGACTTGCCATTGGTCCTGGATGTTGGCATGGATGGAGCTTATACAGCAGTGGCTGGACCTTATGCCGGAGTCTATGTAAAAGACGCCGAGAAAACTCTATTGTCTGATATGCAGGCAGCCGGTAGGGTGTGGCGAACTGAATTATATCGTCATAGCTACCCACATTGCTGGCGCTGCGACACTCCGCTATTAAACTACGCGACCACTAGTTGGTTTGTGAAGGTTGAAGAGATGAAAGAAGATTTGTTAAAAAACAATCAAAAAATAAATTGGGTTCCAAGCAATGTTAAGGACGGTCGATTTGGCATCTGGCTTGAGAATGCCCGAGACTGGGCAATTTCTCGTAGTCGATTCTGGGGAACTCCACTACCTATTTGGCAGTCGGAGGATGGAGACATTTTGTGTGTTGGAAGTCGGGCTGAGTTAGAAGAGTTGTCTGGAAAAGCCGTGACTGATTTGCACAAGCACATCGTTGATACTATTGAAATCCAAAAGGACGGTAAAACTTATCGAAGGATCCCAGATGTTTTAGATTGTTGGTTTGAATCAGGGTCAATGCCGTATGCGCAAAAACATTACCCGTTTGAGAACGCTGACAATTTTACACAAGGTTTCCCAGCTAATTATATTGCAGAAGGACAAGATCAAACTCGAGGTTGGTTTTATACATTGCATGTATTGGCAACAGCTTTAACAACCGGTGACAATCCTGCCATAGCTTTGCCAGACGGAACTACCCCGGCCTTTCAAAATTGCATCGTTAATGGAACCGTGTTGGCTGAGGATGGCAAAAAGATGAGCAAGCGGCTAAAAAATTATCCTGACCCGATGACGGTAATAGATAAGTATGGCGCCGATGCCTTGCGTTACTATTTGGCAATTTCGCCAGCGATGGAATCCAACAACCTCAATTTTACTGAGCAAGATGTAGATGAGGTGCAAAGAAAGTATATAAATACTTTTTGGAATGTTTTCACCTTTTATCAGATGTTTGCTGAAAAAGAGACGACTGAAATATTGCCGATCACTGACAGTGGAGAAGTTGTTCATGTTTTGGATCAGTGGATTCTTGATAGACTGGGAGAGACTGCTAATGAAGTGACAGAAGGGTATAACAAATACTTATTGCGCCAGGCTTCCATTCCTTTGCAAGATTTTGTGCAAGAGTTATCTACTTGGTATGTGCGTCGATGCCGAGATAGATTTAAAGGCGAAGATGCGGCTGATCGTCTGATGGCCCTAAGAACTCTTAAAACTGTATTACTTACGTTTGTAAAATTAGCAGCACCGGTAACTCCTTTTATTACGGAAAAAGTTTTTCAGGAATTAAAGTTGGATAGCGATCCAGTATCGGTGCATCATTGTGACTGGCCGACTGGTGCGGAATCTTTTAAGAACTCTGAGGTGGCTGAGACAATGCAGTCAGTGAGAACGATTATTGAACAAGCCTTAGCTTTGAGAGCTGAGGCTGGAATAAAAGTCAGACAACCACTGCAGTCAGTTTCGATTACGTCTGAACTGACTGACCCGTTTCAGCAAATAATTAAAGAAGAACTAAACGTTAGGCAAGTATTGTCGGCCGAGGTAGTGGCAATTGATACAGAAATTAGTGAAGAGCTTAAATTGGAGGGGGTTTTGCGCGAGTTGGTTCGTAATACAAATATGTTGCGTAAAAAAGCCGGCTTGACCATAAACGACCTGATTTCCATTAAATTACAGACTAGCAGTGAGCTAGTCGCGCAAGCCTTGAGTGTGCATGGTGAAGAGTATCAGCGTAGTGTTCTGGCAGAATCAATGGCAGTGGTAGATGACGAGCAGGAGCGCTCATTTAAGGTCGAAGGACAGAAAGTGACACTGTCATTCTAGGTCTTTTGTTGGGTTAAGCTCAGGCCCTTGGTTCGTGGTAGAATAAAGGTATGGCGGCCACATATAAAACTGAAGGTATTATTTTACGTCGATGGGACTATCGTGAAAAGGATCGGATGGTGCGTTTGTTTACGCGTGATTATGGCAAACTGACAATGCGGGCAATAAGTGCAAAAAAAGCCACTGCTAAACTTGCTGGTCACATTGAGCCTTTTTTATATACAGATTTGTTCATTGCAAATTCGAAGACGATTGATATCATCGCTGGTTCAAATACCATTACGGCACACGCTAGGCTACGTCAATCCTTACTTCACAATACTCTAGCCAGCTTCTTTGTTGAGGTGGTGGACAGGTTTACTGAAGAGCGCGAGCCAGACCCTGAGCTGTTCGATTTTGTTCATGATTTTTTATCTTGGCTCAATGACACTGATCAGCCAAATGCGCTATCGGCCTACGCGGCGATTTTGCAATTATTTGGATTACTGGGTTATCACATTGAGCTGTTTATGTGTCATCAATGTCATCAACCAATTAGGGCAGCTTTGGAAAATGAGAGTAGTCGATTTTCTTTTAAAATGTGGAATGTAGAATGTGCATCATGTCGAACTGAGGATGAGGCAGCAACTTTATCGGACGAGGCGATTAAAGTTTTACGTTATATGTTAAGCGAGCGTTACCATGGGGCGGCTCGCCTACAACTTAGCCGAGTGGAGTGGGAAGAGGTTGACCAATTCGTTCGAGCGCTGCTGAGGTATCACGCTAATACCGATTTAAAATCAGAGACAGTTTTGCTATCTATTCTGGCATCGCTGGCGAGTAATTAAAAAGCGCCAAAATGAGTTGCGGCGTCTGCTGCCAGGCGAGCGCCGTGTTCCATGGCCTCAGCGATATTTTTTGTTTCAAGATATTTGGTTGTGAAACCTGATCGAAAAGCATCGCCACAGCCGGTGGTGTCAACAACGTTTTTAATCCAAAAAGCTTTTTGTTTGTAGGTTTTTTCGTTGTGGAAAGCAAGAGAACCCTTGGGACCAAGTGTGATTATCAGTATTTTTTCTGGGTTAGCCTCGGCCATGGCTTGGACAGTTTCAAGAATAGACTCATCTCCTCCAATAAAGGCAATGTCGGCATGTTCCAGGTAGTGAAATACCATAGCCGCGACATCGCCATGGCCAAAGCCCTCTATGTCCGCGTCTCGTGAAAAATCTGCAATTTTCAAGGGCTTACTGCCAAGGTCAGCTCGAATGACCTGTTCAAAAATATGCTTAAGACCATCTGTCAGGGGTACGACCACAGCTTCGGCTTGGCGCATGATGGTTAGATCATTATCATCAATGGTCATGTCATTTAGAACGCCAGCAAAGAATCCGCAAAAATTTCTTTCTTTTCCGACCAGTCTAATTTTTTGCTCTGAGGTTTGTCCTGGAAGATGTTTGACGTGAGAAGTGTCGACACCTTCAATCTTCATCTGTTTTAGAAAAAACTGAGCATCGTCATCATTGCCAATGGCTGTAATCAGTACCACATCGGCGCCTAATCTGGTGCCGTGAACCGCAAAATTAGTAGCGATTCCACCGACATGTTTTTCGCCGGTAGTGATGTAGTGATCTATGCTGGTGTCTCCAACTGATACAATCATAGATCAGAGATGGCTTCGAGTAAGGCAGAAACTTTTTCACGATCAACTTCACCGTCGTCGTTTTTTAGAGAAGTTCCAACAATCGCTCCGTCAGCTACGGAGAATTGCTCGTGAATGTTATCAAGTGTAATTCCAGCACCAATCATAACCGGAAAACCAGGAAGGTGTTTTTGTACTAATTTAACATTTTCAATAGGGGTTTCTTCTCCTGTCCAGGCGCCCGTTACTATAACAGCATCAGCTCCTGCCGCTCTGGCCTCGTCGGCAGATTGAGTAAGAAGTTTTTCTGGATTTAACATGCGTTTGTGCTTGACTTGAATGTCTGTGAATAGAGCAATATTTTCTGCTCCAATTTGCTCCCTATATTCTATAATCTTATCTGCCTCTGGCTCAATCTCTCCCCACTTACAAGTGACGTGGTCTACAAAGACATCAATTCTAACGAAGGCGCATCCGGCAGTTTTTGCGATATTTAAAGAGGCTCGCCAGTCGTTTAACAGAACGTCAACACCGACAGGAACCGACACCGCCGAAGAAATGGCTTTTGTCACCTCTAAAATACAAGCCTCGACTTCGGGTGAAACTGTTATTGAATGGGGTCTATCAAATTCGTTTTCAACTAAAATACCATGCACTCCGCCTTTAACCAGAGACTTGGCTGTCTTAACCGCGTGGGCAATATAGTTATCCATGCCCGGATGCCCTGGATAGCCAACGCTTGGTTGTAAATGCACCATGCCAATGACCGGCTTAGCGGTGCCAAAGATGTCTGCTATGATTTTCATGAATTTATGATTGGCAGTATTATGCCAGGTGGATAGCTAAAAGTCAACCGGTTTAGATAAAAAAAGAGGCCCAGATGCATGGTGCGGACAATTGGGGATGCCAATCGTCCAACACCTGTATCTGGGCGGCTCAAGAGAGCGACTCGAGGTACTCGATAACGCCGTCCGAAAACGACGCTCGAGTAACCAAGTGAGCCGCCGCCTTGAGCTTAGCTGCTGCATTCTGAACGGCCACCAACTTGACCCCGTCCATGCGAACGACGTCATTGACGCCGTTGCCGACGAGTGTGAGACCGACGTGAGGTGGGACCAGATCGCGGAGGGCGAGCATGGCCACTTCCTTTCGTGCCGTCGGGTGAGGCAGGTCAATCCAACCATGACCGCTTTCCAGCAGTTTGGTTGGAACTCCAATCCTGTTGGCGGCATCACGCACCCAGCCCTCTGCGAGCTTGGTGAGGTCACGATTCGTCGACAGGCTGCCGTTGGTTGGATCGATGGCCCTGACTTCGCAGGTGAACGAGGCCACTCTCGTGACATCGACCACCACGATAGCCGGGTGCCCGGGTCCTTGTGGCCCGGCTCGCATCGCCCAGGTACTCGGATGTTGTTCCGAGTATGCCCACCGTGCCCGACCGGCAGCGCTCTGAACGGCGCTGCGCAAGGCAGCTACCTGCGTTCGGCAGCGATCCAGGTCTGAGAGCAGCACGAGGTTGCTCCTGCTGCTGTTGCCGTTGTCGGGTAACATGCCAGGCGGTCCGGTGATCCGAACCCCGTCCTCGGAGAGACGCACCGTGAGCAACCCGCGGGGGAAGCCCAGGAGGGACTCCCAGTTGAGCAGCCCCTTGTCACTGGTGCTCGATGCCCAGCCCAGCAGGTGCCCGTTGGCTCGTGCCAGCTGGAGAGAGGGGACGAGCCTCGGGCTACACTGCTTGGTGGGATCCAGGACGGTGTCATCCAGGTCGAGCAGGACGAGGGACTTGATGCCCTTGTAGAATTCGGGGTCGATGGCCATGGGCCACCTCCTTTGTAGGATGTAGATTTTTTCGATGTGCTTGGGAGTAGGTGAGCGTGTCACCTCATCCCTTCACTTCAAAAAAAGGGGTGACAGACGGGTCGTAGCACCAGGTTGAACTCCGAAGAGATCTTCCAGGTACTACGACACCGTCCGTCGGTTTGACCGGTACCCGCCAGGCAGCAGGTGCTGGGGGTTAATACCCACTAGCCGCGTGGGCCATCCCAGCATAAATGTCGTTGGGTCTTGTGAGACAGGTAGCGCTGCGGGAATTACTCCCGTCCAGCGATCGGCTGCCTTGATGGCAGCGGTCTCGATCTCACCCAAGACCCGCTCGATACCGCGGAAGCCCTGGTCGCTTTCGCAATCCAGGATTTCTTTGCGGTGCCGAATGGGCCTACGACGCTCCGCCAGTTCCAGGCCAAGTCCGTTAGCCGCGTATAGTTCCTGGCTGATGCGCCCGCTTCTGACTTGAAGTGGGCGGGGCATCCTTTGCCGCAGGGTGCTGGGGTCAAGGTCCTCGACTGACCGATATCTCTTCACGAAGAAGAGTTCAATCGAATCAAGCACCAAGTTTCGCAGCTCCACAGGAACGTCCAGATGGTTGAGCCACCCGGGGACGTGAGGATTGCCACTGACCAGGAACCGTGATTGCGGTGTCCAGTCGAAGGGGGATTGTTCGAGGCGCTTGAGGAGCGACCCGTACTTGCCCGTGTCGACTAGGACGACATTGGGGCGGTCTAGCCCAGACTGACCCAGGTACCTCTTCAGCTTTCCGAGGTCAGGCTTGCCGGTATACTGACCCGTCCAGATGTCTTGGACACCGAGCAGTTTTCGTGACAGCCAGACGCCCCGGGTGGAGCGATCGTGCTGCCAGAGTGGCTGCTGGGTCAGGTAGAGCATTGGCCCCGCGTCCCTCAAGAGGAACAGCGGAACTTCATCATGACGGATCGTTGCCCAGATCCAGT
>PFGC01000018.1:0-222 GCA_002781785.1 Candidatus Kerfeldbacteria bacterium CG15_BIG_FIL_POST_REV_8_21_14_020_45_12 | reverse complement strand
GCCGGCCCCGAGTCCGAAGGGCACGCCGGCGTTGTAGAGCGCGGCGAAGACGTCTTCGATCTGGAGGCCCTTGGTGTCCACGAACTGCTCCATGCCGGTGAAAGTCGGGTCCCAACCCATGGTTGTCTCTCCTTTGTCCGAAGTTGGAAATGAATGGATTACCGAGTTGGTAATTGTTTATTATATCATACTTTTAAAAATTTGTCAACAGTTTTTTTGGCT
>PFGC01000028.1 GCA_002781785.1 Candidatus Kerfeldbacteria bacterium CG15_BIG_FIL_POST_REV_8_21_14_020_45_12 | reverse complement strand
AATACAAAATAGAACACCGCTCCGATTGGAACAAGAGCAACCATCATAAATAAGTCTGTGCCTAATTGTGACCAACTCGGTAAAACTGCTGCAAGTTTTGGAGTAATAAACATAATCAAGCCATACATCAAAGCCGAAGTTGCTAGACTCTTCAGGGTGCGACCCCACTCAATGCTGACCTTAGACGTCCGTAAAACAATAAAGAGGGCAATGCCTAATATGGCAAATTCAGAATAAACCGTGACCCAGGCAGCTCCATAGATTGAATAGCGCGGTATCACAATTAAATATGCTGCTAGAGAGGTTAAGGCGGCAAAGGCATAACCAAATATCATGGTGCGCTGCTTATTCAGAGCAACAACCAAGTAAGTAAAGAGCGTGCCAACAAAAATTGCGCCAGTAGCCACAATTAGTATTTTTAGAATTGGAATGGAGGGTCCGTATTCGGCACCAGCGATCACTCCGATGATATGTGGGGCTAGAGCAATAGCACCAAAGACCATGGGTAAGGCAAAAATTACCAAGGCATCAAAAGATTTTTGCAATAATCTTCTAAAACGCTCGGTGTCTTGATTCTTCCAGGCGGCTGTCAGCACCGGAAGGGCTAAGCCGGCAAACATGGCTGGAAAAGTAATCAGAACTTCCAGAATTTTGTAGGGCGCGCCGTACCAACCCACAACATTATCTGGTTCAAAAAATGACAAAATAACCGTGTCACCTTTGAAGTACATCAATCCAAAAAATATGGAGAGGGCGATTGGCCAAGCCTCGGTAAATACGCTCTTTAGAATACTCAAATCTATTTGAAATTTTAATGTCAGATACTTGCGCGAGGCTAGAAAAGTAACCAAAAAATTAGCCGCGCTAGAAAATACCAAAGTGCTCATTACCCAAAGTAAAGGCAAGCCTTGCCAAATGACCAGCAGCGTCGTTCCAAGTAATACTAATTTACCAACTAACTCTGCCAAAGCTATCCAATCCGTGCGTAGAAATTTTTGGAAAACGGCAGACAGTAATTGATTGAGTGAGATAAAGAAAAAGAACAAAGAAGTTAAAGCAATTCCGAGAACTATTTCAGAATCATACAATGGATTTTTGAGACTAATTAGCCAAGCTACTAAAGGAGCGGCTCCTAATACAAGAATTCCTGAGAGCACGCGTAGTGTGAAAATCGTGTTAGCCTCACGCTTGCTGTGCTCGGTCAATTCGGATAATCGTTTTATCAAAACAATATATAAACCCATGTCCATGAGAATTCCAAAGACTTGAAGAAAAGCTACTATCTTTGTATACCGGCCAAAACCATCGTCACCAAGGTAGCGTAAAACAAAACCAGCAGCGATCAATGACAGAGCGGTGCCAACAATTTTTCCGCCCATTTGAATGGCGGTATTCTGAGCTATTTTTCTGGAAAGCGACATTAAATTTGGAATAACCGAAAAACAAAAATCACGCAGATCATACCAATCCTGACCCTAAAAGTCAACGAATGTTCCGCAACCAAACCACGATAACTTACACTGTGCCAGAGCTCTTGTTTGTAATATTTAGACAGAGATTTTTCAAAGCCAGAAGGTCATCAACAACCTGTTTGACTAATGGCACGAATTGATTTTTCACTAGTAAAATGTTAAAATGCATGTAGCAGTGACCATAAAATTACTATGTTAAAAAGGAGCTCACAAAAGGCAATGCTTAAGCCGCTTGCAACAGCACTCTTGGTGAGTGTTTTTTTAATAACTCCAACTGTAACAGAAGCTGCCAAAGAACCGCGTCGCACATCAAATCCAGTAATGAGCGTCCATATTGGAGAGGCTAAAGCTAAAAATACTTTTACGGTAAATGGTCCCTACATTATAGAAACTGCCAGTGGCAATGAGGTGATGCGTCTCAGAAAGTTTCAACATAGTTCAATTACCTACTCTGACGGCACCTATACTGCCAAACACGGTCGTCAGTCAGTGTCATCGAGCGAACCCCTTCGCGTAACACCAATCTATCTACCAAAAAAAGTTGAGGTGTTAAATTTTGAAAATCGTCCGAGCTGGAATGAGGCATTAAATGACAATATTTTCTTTGGCAGCCTTGAGGTTATTTACTCTGACAACTCATCTCAACTAATGCTAGTAAATCATATTCCAATTGAGAGGTATGTCCGAGGTATTGCCGAAGTCACTAACAGTCAACATGTTCAGTATTTACGCACACTACTAACGGCAGCTAGAACCTACGCCTTGTGGCATATTAATAATCCCACAAAACATGCGGATGAGCCTTATATATTAACTGCTACAGAGGGTGATCAACTGTATAGAGGAGCTGGCTTTTCAAAACGCGCTCCAAGAGTAGTTAAAGCGCAAAAATATACTAAGAGAAAGATTATTACCTATGATGGTGAAGGAATTATTGCACCTTATTTTTCTAGATCAGATGGGCAAACCCTGTCATGGGATGATGGATTTGGCGGATCAACGAATTATCCCTGGGCGCAGAGCGTAACAGACCCATGCTGCTTTGGCTTGGAAAGATCTGGTCACGGCGTTGGATTATCTGGGGAGGGCGCTCGCTATTTTGCGCAACGTGGATGGAAATGGAAAAAAATTCTGAAATATTATTATACAGACGTTAAAATTCAATCTGGCTACTAATGATTGAAAAAATCTGAACTATTCAATTAGCATGGCGTCACCAAAGCTATAAAAGCGATACTGCTGGTCAATGGCATGACGATAAGTCTCTTGAATAAATTCTGTTCCTGCAAAAGCTGAAACCAGCATAAGGAGAGTTGAGTGTGGGAGATGAAAATTAGTAATCATTGCATCCACGATTTTGAAATCGTACCCTGGTGTAATAAAAATATCGGTCCATCGCTTATCAGCAACCACCTGACCGTCTTTCACGAATGATTCAAGTGTGCGCACAGTGGTCGTGCCAACAGCTACAATGCGGCGTCCGGTGGCTTTGGCTTGATTTATTCTTTGCGCGGACTGCTCGGTTATCACTGCATACTCGGAATGCATTTTATGGTTGGAAATATCATCAACCCGAACAGGAGAAAAAGTTCCAAGACCAACGTGCAGGGTAATTGGCACAAGCTCAATCCCCCTTTCAGACAGTTCGTCCAGTAAAAGATCTGTAAAATGGAGACCGGCCGTTGGCGCTGCGGCTGAGCCTTCATTCTCTGCGTATACCGTTTGGTAGCGTTCACGCAACTCTGGCTCTGATAATGTGGGCGCCTTAATGTAAGGTGGTATTGGCATTTCACCAAGCTCCCTCAGGCTCTCACGGAAGATTTGTCCTTGTTGGTTAAACTCCACAAACCAGGTATCACCCGAAGCTCTATCAATAACGCGCCCCTTTAAATCACGGTCACCTACAAAGGTAATCGACTGATCAACTTTAGTGTTACGACTACGAATCATGCATTCCCAAACCTCTCGCTCGGATTCATCGTCTTGTCTGTGAAGAAGTAATAGCTCAACTTTTCCTCCCGTGGGTTCTTTTTCACCTCTCAGGCGCGCAGGTAAGACCCTGGAGTTGTTAAAGACTAATACATCGCCGGCTTTTAGCAGCGACGTTAGTTCAAAAAAACTTCTGTCCTGAATAGATCCTAACTTTCTATCAAGCACCATCAACCGTGACTGATCACGACCACCAACCACTGGCTCCTGCGCTATGAGCTCCTCTGGTAAATTAAAAGCGAAATCGGCAAGATCCATATAGAATCTACTGCCTGGTAGGAGGCGTATAAATTGGCGGAACCTCTGACTGACCGGGTTGCGAGGCCCATGGAGGAGTCACTCCGGTCTGCTGAGGAGTTTGATCTGTTTGAGTAGAGCGAACTTCCCTCGGAATTCTTTCCACTGGAATTTTTTGCTGTTGTGGGTGGATAGCTGTAACAGGAGCTAGTTGCTGTATAAAACCACCTTGGCCTCCTTGCGCCTCTAACTCATGACGATAATCTTCTGACTGTCTAACGCGCTCGAGTTCTTGCATCTTCATAGCACGATCATGAACCTGCAAAATAACTTTGGCGACTTCTGATGGGTGAGGTACTTGCTCAAAAACAAATCTGGCCTCCTGACCGGCCGTTTGAATATGAACCTGTCCATAATCTAAAAATGTTTGAACCGTTCCTCTTACCTCCGAGGTAACGTCCTGGACTTTTACTATATTCAGCTCAGAGATAGTACGATTAAATAATCCTTCCTGTTCAATAGAAACCACGCGCTGATCAGTAACAACCCAAATGTCCAAATGATAGTCAACAAAGTCATGGAAATATGCGAGAAAGGAAAACAGATAGTACAAACAGAGCACAATAATTATAAGAGCGTATAGAGCCGACCCTGGCTCAATAGTTGTATCGGCGTAAAAATATAATACAGCCAGAACCACCGGGGGAACAATTAATGACGTTATCAGCTGAATGACATCTCGAGCTAATACTGTCCAGTTTCTTCTAAGCAATAAAACAACATTTTCGTTTGGTCGTTGAGTTGGGAAATGCAATGGACTATGCTCTTTAAGGTCGTGTCGAGCCGAAGGGCTGCCCGATCTCGGATCAGGAGATAGGAATGGTGCCGGAGTGGGACTTGATGTATTAAGGTTTGCGTCCATAGTATTAAATAATTGATCCGGTTGGAATTGGTGATCCGCCGGAAATAGATTCAAAGAGGGAAAAAAGATCGAACGAATCAAACCATGGAATATTCCAGAGTAGTAATACTGATACCGCAACAATGACTACGGAGAATCCGACAAAAACCATGGCATTTAATTTTCCAGTGAAGTCGAAGAAACCGAATTTAAATAAATGGTATATATTGAAAAATGTTATCACCAAAAAAATCAATATACCGATTAGGTAGATGATGAGTAGAATGTAAAATGGAATTTCCATCTAGATTGCTAATAAATTTTGACTAGCGGGGATAGGTAGACCCAAATGCCTGTAAGCACTTGGAGTGGTAACTCGTCCGCGTGGAGTGCGCGCGAGAAAACCAATTTGCATGAGAAACGGCTCGTGTATTTCTTCCAGGGTATCTTCTTCCTCGGCTGTGGCCGCGGCTAAAGTTTGCAAACCAACTGGACCACCATCAAATTTTTCTATGATGGTTAGCAGAAGCTTGCGGTCAACTTCATCAAGACCTAAATCGTCTATTGCCAACAGTTCCAAGGCTGCCTTACTCATTTCTAGGTTAACTTTACCACCATTATGCACCTGCGCATAATCACGGACCCTTTTAAGTAGGCGATTGGCAATGCGGGGAGTACGACGAGAACGACGAGCTATCTCAGAAGATGACTCCTCATCAATCTGCATGGCCAAGATCTTGGCAGACCTATGCACCACTTGGGATATTTCCTGATCAGTATAAAATTGTAACTTGTAGTGAGCTCCAAACCTATCACGCAGTGGCGCGGAGATAAGGCTCATCCGTGTGGTTGCGCCAATTATAGTAAATTTAGGGAGCTCTAAACGTAAGGTACGAGCAGCGGCACCTTTACCTGCAACTAGATCTAGCGCAAAGTCCTCCATCGCTGGGTAAAGTGTTTCCTCAATGATTTTATTAAGGCGATGTATTTCATCGATAAATAAAATATCGCCTTCCTCTAGGTTTGTTAAAATAGCTGCCAGGTCTCCAGCTCGATCAATTGCAGGTCCTGAGGTAACTCTAATATTTGCACCAAGTTCTTTAGCAATAATATGGGCTAGCGTGGTCTTACCTAAGCCTGGACTCCCATGCAACAACACGTGCTCAATAGACTCCTGACGATGTTTGGCAGCTTGAATCAGAATCTGCAAATTTTGCTTTAGAGTTTCCTGTCCGATGTAATCCCCAAAACTTCCGGGACGCAAAGTCAGGTCGAGGGTCTTATCCTCCTCCTTTTGATGCGGATTAGTAACAAATTCAATACTCATTTTTGGGGTGAAATTGCCTCGATTATACCTATTCTGATACAAAATCGCAATGCTTGTGGCATTGCGATTTAGGCTTAGATATCCAAGGGACCGCGCCGCTGTGGCGGCTTCTCATCTCCTATTTCTATATTTTTAACTGTTTTGGCAATGACCTCTCCATCTAAGTGACTCTGGTGTTGAGGAAGATTTATCTCAGGATGCTTGTGTTCATAAATCCTCTTTTGGATTTGAACGGTGGTGATAATAATCAGAATAATTCCAAGGATGGCTCCATTTATAATGATGATCCATGACGAGCCTGACAAATGCTTCTCCTCAATTACCACAAACCTAGCTATTTGAATTTCATCTGAGTAGACTCCTTGAGACTCTGATTGCAGGAAGGCTGTGTGCTCCCCTTCTGGAAGGGCATCAAGTGGGACAGATATTTGCCACTGACCGGTAGCGTCAGCACGTGTAACTTGAACTACAGGATCTGAACGCAAGGTAACGTATACAAGCGCATAAGGACTCACGGTGCCACTTAATTCGATGACTCCATGACTAGCCGCTGAAGAGCTAGCTCCAGGACCAAACTCGGAACTAATTCTAATCACACTCTCACCGGCATCGTTTACCTCTACTGGCGATGATAGAATTTCGCCCGTGTCACTGACGGAAATGGTGGATAGGCTTAGCTCAAACACACGCAGGCTCAAATCTAAGGAGGTTTTCAAAACCGATCGTTTTTCTGGATCTGTTTCGATTGTAAGATATTGAGCTGGAATCTCAGACGTGTCTTCGGTTGTAATGATTCCAACACCGTTTTCGACTACAACTTCATCCGTTAAATCAGAGACAGGCACGGAGCTGGGTTCGGCCGTTTCACCCGAATTAGCATTGACCGGTGAATCAGGATTAGAATCATTTACGTTGTCAGAACTGGTATCAGTCGGCGAATCAGGATTAGAATCATTTACGTTGTCAGAACTGGTATCAGTCGGCGTGGTAGGATTTGACGAAGGGGTGGCATCTGACTCGGTTGTGGTATCTGAAACTTCAGGTGAATCACCTGTGGCAACACCTGGCGCTTTATACGAAGCCGCGACGACGTAAGAAGTTGTAACTTCTTTACCTTTTAAATTCGTCCTTGGATCTTCAGCTTGGATACGCAGAACATGATTACCAATGGTGTCAGTTGGAAGCAAGAAGGTGTCCTGACCTTGAACGGAGCCTGTTACTGGCTCTAAAATAGAATCAACAATTAACACATCGTCTACCGTCACCCTATAAATGTTATCAGCACCGCCAGTTACCGTAATCGTCTTGCTGGTATTTTGTAAATACTGACCACTAACATCGCTGACTAATAAATCAACCACTGGGTGGGCGCGCTTTATTAGGTAGTTTTCAATCGAGTGAATTGGGAAATTACTGTCGTCTGTAAAATAAATATCAACCTTACAATCTTCTCCAATGCTGCAAGCGCCATCAAAAGACAGCTCATACTGCCACCCAATGTCAGTTATCCAGGTAACAGTACCCTGCTTCTTGTCATTTAAGTAGATCGTACCCTTTGATCCTTTTGGCCCAAGACCAACTAGAGTAACTGTTTCACTAGTTGTCATTCGGTAGTTGTAATCAGGGCTGCGTTCGTCAGTCGTAAAAGTTGACATCATCACCGCTGGAGATAGCTGTAAAAGCCGCTGATCAGAAGCGCTGTAGAATTCGTCTTTTAAAGATGAAAAGAGTACACGGTACGAACCTGCCGGTGGATCAAATGGCATAGAACAAAATTCTTCTCCAACCTGGATTTTGCACCCAACTGTAATCTTTCCAGTTAAAGTATTCTGCAATTCAACCTTTCCTGATAATCCATTCAGAATTCCACCAAACTGAATATTTTTTGTAGTGGCCGCAACGGTATATTCACCGATTAAACTCGTCAGGGTCGGCTTTTTATGAGTCTTCGTGAATGTAGCAATTTTAGTAAATGTAGACTGCTCCTTATTTTTCTTACTATTACGGACCTGCGCATGAGCAGTGTACTGAATGTAGCGCTTAAGATTTTTAAACTCTTGCGAGACTTCGCCATTATTTGAAGTCTTCCAATCACCTTTTACAACAAACTCATCTTTGGACTTTTTTATGTTAAAACGAACGTCACGATCTTTCGACAGCTCTTCTAATGTAATGGCTACCGGCTGATCTGGCTCTAAGTTTAAATTCTTTTTTGCATCATATACGACACGTTTGTTTACAGTAGCTGTTGCGACTTTTAGCTCTGAATCAAGAGCACCCAGGGTCTGAAATGAGAGAATTTGAGTTTGAGCAGAATCACTATCACTGGCCACTGTTACGCGATAGAAGTAATCAGTACCAGGAGTTAGCCCAGTAAGTTTTAGGTTATGACTTTTTTGTAAAACAGTTGACTGTAATGTGCTAGCAAGGTTTTGTGAATCAATACCATAAACAACAGTTGCCGTTGATTCACGATTTGAAGTGACTTGAATTTCTACAGTGCTGGCTGTGATTTCGCCGAGCGTCGCTGTAAGCTGAAGCTCAGGTGGAGTAACTATAACCTCCTCTTCCTCTTCGTCTTCCGTATAAGTCCAGGCAGTTGAAAATATTGACGAGTTGCCATTAGAGCTTTTACTAATAACTGCAAGCTCATCGCCGACTGTAAAATTAAATGAATCCTGTCCAATTACATCAGCCGTAATTTCCCAAAGTCCATCTGCTAAGATAGTTGAGTCTGAAGCAATCCATGTTCCATTTAGATAAAAATAGACAACCCCATCCTGCAGACCTCCTGTGCCTTGAACTGAAGTATTACTTACCGAGCTTATCACTGGCTGTCCAGGCCCTCCCGTATTGGATCCAGATTCTAATTGCAGTAACTTTTCTGGAAAGCCATCAATAAAGCTATTTACTAGAAATGAAACCCGCTGTGACTGCCCCTTGATGTTAAGATGAAAGGTAGAATTTCCAGCAAATCTATTTTGTCCCGACAAATCACTTGAACCAATAATTATATTCGATGAGGCTCCAGAAATACTGATGCCAAACTGTCCACCGGACACAGACTGGTCAATTGAATTGTAACCAAAATTATTATCAACAACCGTGCAATTCTGGCTTCCAGCATCAATCGCTAAACCTTCTTTGGTATAAGCCTGCATCGTATTTCCCGTGACGGTACAGCCAAGCACGTCTGAGAGGAAGATTCCTGTACCGACACCTTTAATAACATTATCTTGAATGGTAATACCATCATGTATCGACTCTAAGTGAATACCGTTTGCTCCATTTGAGCCAATGGTATTTTGTGAAACTAATGGATCATGAACATTGGCAGTGCCAACTATCTTGATGCCGTGACCAGCGTTGTTGTAAGAGGATACATTTGTGACACTTAAAACCCCGCCAGTCGGATTGCCTATATCAATCCCATTAGCTTCATTATTGGCTACAGTTGTGGTGTGTTGTTGGTTGCCGATCGCTAAACCAGAGAAGCTTTGGACTAATATACCAGGACCGCTGTTACCTAGATCGGCAGTTCCCGCTAGATCAGTGCCAATTCTTACCTCGCTTATTTTAGTGCCTTGACTGCCATTATTGATCGTAATACCACTTCCTTTATTGTAACCAATGACGACTGGTTGAGCGACACCAGAGACATTCTTTCCAATGGTAGTATTGTTAGAACTATTAACGATGATTCCATTGGCTCCATTGCCCAGATCACCGGCCCCAGGCTTAACTCCCACATAGGCATTTGCCACGGTGGTTGATTCTGACTGATCTATAAATATACCCGAGCCACCATTACCAGCGACTACAATATCTCCATCCGTCCCAATAATTTGAGTACCCGTAGCCATAGTGATATTTAGGCCGGATAGTGTGTTTGGAATTAGAGCGCCGTCACTCTTTACCCCAAACAATCCACTAGTGACACTTGCATTACTGCCCCTGATTTCTAATCCAAAGTTGGAATTTCCTATTACGACGCGTCCAATGGTAGCGTCGTCTCCATTAACAATAATGCCATTTCCAGACAGTGGGCCGGACGTACCGTCTGGCTTAACCCCGATGCGAACATTCTCAATGACCGCCCGGGCAGCGGTTGCGTCAACCATGATTCCTGAGGTCGTTCCGAATACAAATACACGATCCTTTACCGCGGTATTTTTACCAATCCTAATATCATTACCCTGAACATGAACTCCAGCAAACGGACATCCACCAAAGGCCAAGCCACCAACGGAACTACCAGCGGCCGCCTGAGTCAGGGCCAAACAATTTGTTCCGGGCGCTAGGGCGGTTCCATCAACAATAGCCCCAAGTGAATCAATGTTGTCAGCAACATGAATACTGACATTGCTGTGATTGATGGCTGGTAGCGCGCTGGCTAATGTGATAGTCGGTGTTCCAGCTAACTTGATGATAATTTCTGGAGTCTGATCGGCAGGTGAGTTGTTTGCGTCGACAATAGCTCTCCTTAAGCTACCTGGACCGGCGTCTGCACTAGAAGTTACGTCTAGAGTTGGGCCAGCTAGGACTCTCTGAACTGGAAAGATTGATTGGGCAATACTGATCGACAATACAATTCCAGCTATCAGACCAGCTGATGATCCTACCGTATAGAGTCGGACGTGGCGTTTAAACTTAACATGCTGAGTATAAGAGGCAGACCACAGACCATCCTCATTTTGAGAATGTAAAGCCTCAAAACTACTAGCTGACGAAGACAGCAGTACCCGCATGGCACTATGGGCCGCAAAAGCCAGATATCCAGAAAATAAACCAGCTGCCGCCACAAGACGTCCCGCGAATGATTTAGACTTAGCGTCTCTGTACGCTTGCTCCTGAATTTTTATATACCTGTGCATGCGAAGGGCAGATGCTTGTTTGTAGTGTTTGTTATTTTTTTTCATGGTACTACTATCGCTAATCTTAGCGAAACAGATGGCGCCAGATAAGTTTTTCCACAGTTTATAAATAAACTGTGGATGAGCGCTTACTTATGAGGTTATTGTAGCATTTTGAGGCTATTTTGTCAATTGTCTCCCCCTAATAGGGCGCCCACCCATTGAACTGTCCACAGTTTAATCCACATAATCTGTGGAAAAGAACTAATGTTGGGCAAAAAACACCGCCCGTCGCGTAGACAGGCCTTGACAGGACGCGCGGACGCTGATATACTCTCCGGTCCTAATCGACATGACCTGACTTCAGAGGTCTTAAGGACGAGGTAAACAAATAAGAGATTTGTTGAAAAAGTGATTTATTGGGTGGCCACAACTATCCAGCAGGCACGACAAGCATGGGAAGGTGTTCCTTGGAAAATTCAGGCTCCGGCTCGAATCTTCCAAATATACATTCTCTTGCCTGCTGAATAGTGATGGTCACTTTTTTATTACCAAAAAAACTAGCGCATTCAAGCGCTAGTTTTTGTAAACTGGCTCTGTATACTACTCACCGGTGGTTTTAGCTGCGTTCTTTTTCTTTTTAGGCTGGACATCGCCTGTGGTGTCTGCAGGATCCTCCGTTTCTGGCGAAGTGGTGTCCTCAACGGGATCATCAACGGTATCAGCTTCTTCTAAAGCAGCCGCCGGGTCAACGCCAACCAAGCAGACGGCCTGCCAAGGTTTATAGGTTGAGGTAAAGGTCTCTTGATGGGAAGTGCCATCAAGATATTGAATGGTGTAATCAAAGGCAGCGCTGGTACCTGCGTGGGCTGACTCTGTGCAACGTCGCTCGCCTGGAGCTAGCTCAGTGGTTTCGACCTCCTTAGTTGGTGGCGGCGAAACCCAACCACTGATGGTTGGTGGCGTAAAATCAGCTATACGACCGTCATCGGTTCCCCAATAATCAAAGTATAAATCATTTCCTTCCAGGCGAGTCTGTAGCAAAATATATCCAGGAGTGTCATTTATAAAACGAAGATCAGGCCAGCCTTCATAAATAGTGGCGTCAGTGCCAGGTAGACCGTTGCGATCATCAGCGTAGTAGGACACGGCATAGGAATGGTTTTGACGGGCGGTGATATCAAGTCCAGAAAACATAGCTCCGCGAAAAGTAGTAGTGCCAATTTGGCAAAGACCTCCACCAACCTCAGGGGTTGTTTCATTACCTTTAATAACTAATTCTGCTACATAGCCATTCTCAAGGGTAAAAGGCTGAAGAGCATCAACCAAAGAAAATTCCTCATTAGGAGCAATTAGTAACCCGTTTAGTAACTCTATCCCTCGTGAGATGTTTTGACGACGGTTATATGGACTCCCAGCCATATTGGAGTGGCCAGTGCCAAGAATATCTTTAATGCCTAAATCATTGGCATTTTCCTGCGAGAACTTGGGTTCTTCTACTACCACGGACAAGACCACATCATCACTGACTCCCTGTAGATACTCCATAATAGCAACGCTTGTGGCCAAGTAATCAATCGTACGCCCCTCTTGAGCCTCACTAAATTGGGTTAAGCCAACAACGCTTCCTCCAGCGTCCTTATCAACCTGCCAACGGCCTTCTTGAGGACTAACCACAACCTCAGCGGCTGGCTTTGAGAGACTGTCCTCTAAAATATTAGCATCAATGCTCAATTGACCTTGGGTAGAATAATTTAACCAACTACCAACCTCTGCACGATCATAAGTCCAAGTCTTATCTTCCCAAGTAATAGTAACTGGAGCTCGAGATAATAAGTCGTTAATAACGTCCAGGTCATTAGTGACATCTGCTGCTGTGACTTCTGGGGAAATGGACTGCAAGGAAATTACAATGGAAGTTGAATCCAAATTCTGGATCTGCTCAACAACTTGATCAACTATTGAAGTGACATCAAACTCCATTCCAGATTGCTCTGGAACTATTTCTACCGAACCGTCAGTAGTAATAAATAGACTAGCGTTTTGTGACGGCGATTCAAAAGAACTAAAGTTTTCGACAATCAGATCCTCAATGATCTGGCGATTAATTGTTTCGTCTAACATAATATTTCTGCCAGATCGCCAAGCGTTAAACTGAGCCAAACTCTGCTCCCGTTGACTTCCGGTGCGCCCGATGGCAAAGGCTTTATCTATAGCAGCTTCACTTTGAGTAGAATAGAGCGTCTGCACCGTACCGCTAAATGATAACGGTACAATTTCAGGCAGCAGTACCAATGAAGAATTGGTCTCTTCAGTTACTGCTCCTGCCCCAGAAAATTCAATTAGTATACCCGACTGATACAACTGATCTACCTTACTGTCGACTGCTTCTAATGCCTCACTATAGGTTAAACCTGAAACAACAACATCAGCCACCGCCACACCTGGATATACTTTATTCTCAAAACGACTCAAAAATTGGTCGTATAAACCGAGCCCAATGGCAATAATAAGTAAAATAATACTAGCTAAGACCGAGATAACAACGGCAACTCTCCGGAATCTTTGCCTTTTTTTTGATGAGGCGGGCAGATCCTTAACGGGAGGCTTAGCCTTGGACTGGTTTTGTTTGTGGGGTGTTTGGGGCGTGCTCATTGGAACTGCTCATCAATTCGTTCAAAATTGCGTGGGTAGTGGTAAGTGTGAGAATAACTTGATCTCCATCTTTAATGGCAGCTAGCGTCGGATCATCTTCAGAGATTGACCATTCAAAATCGTGACCATCTGGGAGAGTGACGGTGACGGCCTGAGGAGAGGTTGATTTAACAGTGACTTTTTGAAATATAGACATACTCGGTGGGAGTTAAAATACTGCGGCCGCTCACGTTATCACCGCCAGAAGCGAGTTGTCAATTACGATACTTCCAAAACATCAATCTTCCCATTGCGAGAGCGAGCTGACTTAGGCAAGCTAATGGTCAGGATACCGTTTTCTAGAGTAGCTTCGATCTTTTCGTGTTGAATATCAACCGGAAGTATTACTGATCTGGAGAACCCGCCCCAATAGCACTCCTGCAAAAAATAGTCATCGGCCGGGATTTTTTTACCTGGGTCACGACGTCGCCCCTTAATTGTAACCATGTCTCCATTCATCTGAACGTCTAGGTCTTCGCCACGCACTCCGGCTACGGTTGAAGTGATAATAATAGCGTCGGCTGTCTGATAAACATCAACAGCTAGCTGCCCATCATAAGATTCATCATCGGGCTGCTCTAGCCACTCATCATCGATATCTTGAGGGTTGTAATCATCGGTGATGGTTCTTTTTGACCCTTCAGCAGCACCTTGTTTTAGCGAGCGCAAGGATGCTACTTCAACAAAAGACTGTTCAAAAAAATCGTCCGTAAACTGAACTTCAGGACCACTGAGTTCTTTTATTTTTTTGGCGAATGAATCTGAGTCTGACATGTTTTTTTATTCAATAGAATTATACTTATTGTGGCTCTATTAAGCAAGCAGATTTGACTCGTTTGTCGAACTGGAGTAAAAGTATTTTGACCTTCATCAAAAGGAGTAGGTCATGCGCGCATTACTGTGCCTGATGCTTGTCCTGGGAATCACAGGCTGCAACCAAAACAGTCTGCTGGTCATAAACCGCTTCCACTACGATGTGGAAGTCTCTCTCTACCAAGTTCTCCTCGTGAATCCGACGGAAGAGACTTGTGGCGAGGGCGAGGTGGACACCAAGCACCTGCTGGAAGACTCCCTGACGGTCAAGACGGACGACTCTGTCTACATTCCAATCTTCACAAAAGACTTCTGGCAACCCGAGGACAAGGGTGATGAGGAGGTCATCACCTGCCTCGAGCTGATTCTCTTCCCAGGAGAACGTGACTTCTCCAGTGGAGTCTTCACCTGGTACGAGGGATCTACCTGCGTCATCGCCGTTCGATCGGCGGGCGAGGACAAGGTCTACTGCGGGTGAATCAATGGCGTGCACGACAGATCAGTGTGCGCTTCTTTTTTTTCTTGACTGGCCAGTGCTGCACTGATATACTCCGGCTTGCGTTTTTGATTCATGCCCGCATCGTCTAATGGTTAGGACACCAGGTTTTCATCCTGGCAATCGGGGTTCAATTCCCCGTGCGGGTACACTATCTATAAAAACAGTCCGGTTTGTCCTGGACTGTTTTTATTTGCCTAACTTAGGATAACTTGCATTAAGCCAGGAACTGCGGGTATGGTATAAATAATCTAAATAGATGTGTCTTATTTAATCATCATTAAAACATAGCTATGGGAGAGCCTGGATCAGTACGAAGACCACCGTACAGCAAAAAAAAGTCTGGTACATTTGGAACAAAAGAGGCTCTCCTCTTTGCCGCCACTAGCCTTACGGGTGGTGCGGCTACAGGTGAAACGCCTGCCGCACCTACCATGGAATCAACCTCTATTGAGTCTGCAGCTGGTGGCAATCTTGAGATAAATACTAATTTAGCAATGAGGTCTACTCTTGATAGAGTGCCAGAGCCTTTTGGAGATACTGACACCACCTCTACGGAAGACGTAAATGAAGGAATGTCTCCTGAAATCGCTAAACAACAACAAAGAGCGGGTGAGTTAACTGATCTAATTACGGAGACCTTTGGTGAAAGGTTCATGCCAATGATAATGATGAATGATGATGGCAGCACATACGTCACCTTCTCTTCTGATTCAGCTGGCGCTTCGATGTCTGTCTACCCACAAAACGATGGATATGTTGTGGTCCCAGAAGGAAACGCGTTACTAGTTAATGACATTGCCGGAGGCGGATCAAATGATGGTTATTATTTCGAAAAAGATGAGGATCTACCGGATGTGCTCGACGCCTTGGACGTTTTTGCAGAGTCAGAAGAAAAGCTCAGTCAATTAGCGGAAACAGAAGCTAATGATGAAAATGACACAGCCAATTTAGACACTGGTATTTTGCAAAGCCAAGAAGTGACCGTTGCGCAATCTGACGCAGCTAGCAAAGAACTAACTGAAATACTTGGCGAAGCCTCTCGGTTTCCTTTAGATAAGCTAAAAAGCGTCGGCGAGAACAATGGCTGATTGCTGGTTGGTGAACATAATTAATAGCTGAAAATTTATCTGTTTACAGTTTAAGCTACTCGCTGTACCGTATAGATACTTATGACAGTAGATTCGGCACTTGATGCAATTCCAATTAGAGCTAAGGGGAGAGATGCCAATAAAACGGAGGCTTTTTTATACCGCCGAATGGAAAAAAGCGATCCAATGCTGGCTGAGATTTCGATTGAAGCACGTAAGTTAGAGCAACAGCGGAGTGCGCATTTGGAAGACATTACAGCCGGCCAATTGGAAGTGGCAGGAGATTATGAACAGCTAGAAAAACTACCTGACCTGAGACGATTTCCAGTATCAATAGCCAGAAGAGGAGGAGTGATTACGCGAGAGCCAGACCGATTCAGTTTTTTATTTGACGAAGCCACCCAGGCGGCACTGCCAACTGTACTCCGACTAACTGAGCCTCAGCTAGCGGCAGCTGCTCAGTGGGACATGATTCCAACACTTGAGCTGCCTCAAGGAATAACAGATAAAGGTCGCGCTGCTCGAGGTGATAAAGGTCGCGCTGAAGCTTTAATGATTGACGACTTAGCTTTTAGGGCTGTGCGTAGAATATTTAACGTAGCCAAACGACAACGCGTGGTAGATCTTCGTCGTCATTATTCAGGACAGTCTATAGATGAAGTAATAGCTTCACTTGATGAGGCCGCCGCTAATCAGGAATCCGAAGTGGCTATAAACTGGCGAAGGGTTTATGCCGACTATATATCTCCAGCCACTATGGCTGAGCGCTTGGTTGAAACCTGCCTGACGCGTGCTGGTGAATTCACACCCCTTCCTCTAACAACGTATAGCGCAAAAGTTGGTACTGACCTAATGACCGGTGTAGACCTCTACGCTAGATATGGGAAAGACGATGAGTCTGCTCTCATGGTCGGCTTAGACGTGACAACCAGCACCAATTATGATGTCGTGTACAGAAAGAAAATGCAGGCCTCCGCTGCCGATCCAAATCAAACTGTACGAGACCCTAGAGACCCGAGCCGGAGAGTCCCTGTCACCTTTACAATAGTTGATGTTCCATCCGTCGACACCCGAAGTGCTTTAGTAAACTGGCAAAGACTGCGTGGAAACAGTGCTATTACCCCTGAATTTTTTCTGAGATATGACCACAGGCGAGATTTAGTACAAAGAGCCATGCAGCGTATTAGGAGGCCTGACGGAACGCACCCACTAGGTGAAGCTGAAAAAAATATGGACTACTACCTCCAAGCATATGGCGCGCATGAAACCAAGGGACATATTCCTCGGAATGAAATGCTGGACTATAGGGAGTTAGAAAAAATGGCTAGCAAATAGTTGGGATTTTTAAAAAAAAGATGCCGCTGGATCCTCCCTCCGGCGGCTTTTTCGATTCAGCGGATGTGCTGCACGGTTGCGGTGTCGATGGGGTGCGACAGGTGCAGGGCAGCCAGCGCCCGGAAGGCGACGTTGGTGGCTTGCGGCACGCCCAGCTCCCTGAGCTCACCATCCGGCGTGAACCGGTTGGCGTAGATGGCGGTGACGACGCCACACATCAGCTGCTCCTCGGCGGGGCCACACTGCAGCAGCGGAACTGCCCGGTGGCTCAGCCCGAAGGCCAGCACGGCAGCAGCCCCAGGTGCAGCGCTCTACCGTCACCGTCGAAGAAGGCCTGATCGGCCAGTGCGTTTTTCGACACTCGTCCTCCAGTTTGCTCTTGATTTGAGCAGTGAGAAGTTGAAGCTATATCAAGCCAGGCCACCTTACTGACTGAGTCAAATTTGGTCAAGAAAAAAAGAAACTCTGGACTGTTCTCTTCTTGTGGAAGGCGAGAAACAGGTCAGAGTTGGTCAGGCTTGCCCGGTGATCAGCCGGATCTCGTAGGCCTGCCGGTCCGAGGCCAAAATGGGCGGATAGGCAGCTAGTGTCTGCTCGGTACGCCACTTCGGGTGCGGCTGCATCACATCGGAGCGCCCCTGCGAGAAACAGTGGCTCCCGACCCGGATTGGGCTGCCTCCGGCACTGCGAATGGTGCGCGCGACCTCGATCTCGCGAGGCAGAGCCACAACTTCGTGGAAGCCCTTCCAGATGGCTCCTCCAGTCATGTACTCAGCCTCGGCTCCGGCCTGGCAGAGGAAGCAGTTCCCTGGCACGCGGATCCGCACTCGACGACCGTCTCGCGTCCACACGATGAGCCCACCAAAGTTGGCCTTCCCGTGCATGGCGAAGCGGTCAAAGTCGTAGTGGAAGCCAGCGATCAGCTCCCACTCGTTGAGTTTGGACATGTCGACGATGGTCGGGGCCAGCAGGCTGGTTCCTCCGTTGATGATGCCAGCGGTGAAGTAGTCGCGCTCGACACCCGCACCGAGAGCGACCATCTCCGCGTGGGTGATGTTGGCGCTCAGCAGCGTGCGTCCCCAGAGGTCATTGGCTTCGATCCAGCCCTCGAACTGCTCTCCCGGCGGTGCGATCTGCTCCCCCTTGAGGGTGGCGAGCAGGCCGTCCGCCATGTTGCGCTCCCACTCAGGCAGCCAGAGACGATGGTGCCACCGCCCCTTGCGATCCGGAGGCGGCCTGTCGAAGCCGGCTGTGAAGGGGCGATTCTCCTCGGTGAGACCCTCCACCACCTCCGGCCAGTGCCGAGCGGTCTCGCGGCCGGGGGGCCACCAGCCGATGGCCATGCCGGTCTGGTCCCGACGGCAGTCCTCCTGCAGCTCAGGAGTAGCAGCACCGAAGCACTGCATGAGCTGGAGGAACCGAGCACGGTGGCGCAGTTCGGCCCGCGGGTCCCGCACGACCGAGACTCCGAAGTTGGCCATGGCTTTCCAGGCCTTCTCACACTCCGCCAGAGCGGCGGAGCTTCCGGGATCCGTCAGATACGGACCCAGGTTCACCACCGGAAGATCGATGGTGGGGACACGACGATCAATGAGCTGTCCCATGTCAAACTCCACAGAAGCGGGCTAAAAAGCCCTGGTTGAAGATGCTGAAATACCTTAGCACGGGAATAAAATCACGCAAGAATTGCCAGGCCTTCCTAGGCAATGTAGTATCGGATATATGAAAATACTAGGCATAGAAAGTTCGTGTGATGACACTGGTGTAGCCGTAGTCGAGGCTAAGGCGGACGGCAGTTTTGATGTTATGGCCAACATTATAGCCAGTCAGGACCACAGGGAAACTGGTGGTGTTGTGCCAGAGGTTGCCGCCAGACATCACGCCGAGGCTATTTATCCAACCATTGACCGCGCCCTAAGTGAGGCAGAGTGCTGGATAACCGACATTGATGTTGTAGCGGTAACTCGTGGACCTGGCATGATGCCCTGTCTACTCGTGGGAGTTGAAGCGGCTAAGACCATAGCTGCTGCTACCGGTCTACCAATTATTGGTGTGAACCACATGGCTGCCCATATCGCCTCTACTTTTGTAGAGCATCCTCACATCACTTTTCCAGCGGTGGCTTTATTGGTGAGCGGCGGTCACACCATGCTAGTTGGCATGAATGGGCCTGATGACTATTTCTTAATTGGGACCACTCGAGACGATGCAGCGGGAGAGGCTTTTGATAAAGTGGCAAAAATGCTAGAGCTGCCCTACCCAGGTGGCCCAGAGATAAGTCGACTAGCTGAAAGTGGCGACGCTGGGGCAATTAACTTTCCGAGGCCAATGATAGACTCTCCTGATCTTGATTTTTCTTTTGCTGGATTAAAAACTGCTGTGCTCTATTACATTAGAGACAACGGTCCGCTAACTGAGCAACAGAGAGCCGATGTGGCTGCCTCGTTTCAAGCTAGTGTGGTCGAGGTTATTGTGAGCAAAGCCACTAAAGCTGTGTCTCTGCATAATGCTAAAACTATCATATTAGGTGGTGGAGTTTCAGCCAACGCTGAACTTAGAGCTAGGTTACAAAGTGTGTTAGGACAGGGAGATAATCGCATAGATGTAGTCGTGCCATCACCTGGTTTGTTTACTGACAACGGCGCGATGATTGCTGTAGCAGCTGGCCCGCGCGCACTAGCGGGAAGCTTTGATGACTGGAGAGAGATTGAAGTAAACCCTAAACTCAAATTGGCCTAAATTAGGCAACAAAAAAATCCCGCAACGGTGCGGGATTTTTTGAACTGTCTAGAGTTAACTAGCTAGCTAGTAATGTATCAAGCTGTGAAGCCACAGTTTCGTACTGTAGAGCACCTGGAATTGACTTTAAGATCTTGCCATCCTCATCGATAATGACTGAGAAAGGAGTTCCAGTTCCGCCAAGAGCCTGGGCCTCGGCAGCGTCAGCGCTGACTCTGCTTTCAGTGTCTTTATTTTCTACACAATCTGTAAAGGTAGAGATGTTTAAGCCAATATCAGTTGCAATAGTGAAGAGCTCTGCATCTTCTAAGCCATTATTGGATGGCGTGCGCTCATAAATAAGGTCAGTATATTCCCAGAACTTATCTTGGTCGGCAGCACACTCCATAGCGATAGACTCGCGCACAGCCTTAGGATGAAGTGAAGTTAATGGAAAGTTCTTGTATGACCAAGCTACCTTACCATCATAATCGGTCATCACTTGCTGAAGCGTGGTATGAAAACGCTTACAGAATGGGCACTCAGGATCAGAGTACTCCACGATTGTTAGTGACCCTTCTCCGCGAGTATTACGCAGTGAGTCTATATCTACTTTACCAGCAATAGTGGTGCCACTATTTACATTAGCCGCTGCGGCTGCCGTATTGGTGTTTGACTTAGTCGTCTTGGTACTTCCCGTGCCGAGGTCAACTCCCTTTACCACCATTAGCAGCAGGATACCAAAACCTACTACAGCGTAAACCGCTGTCGCAGTGATAACACCCGCCCAAAATGCAAACTTTGGTGGCATGGAGGAGAACATTGATTCAGAATTTTTTTGCTCTTCCATAACAATATAAATGAATTAATCTTTGATAAGGATACTAATTGTAGCACACTGCGTCAATCATTGGTTATTCGTGCATTAAGCACAATCTAAACCAGGATGATTTGGTCTATTAATTGATACGCAAGTATTTAATAATAACTTGCAATTTAGGTTTTTTCTGGATTTTTCATATTTTATCCACAACGACTAATTGACTCACACTGGCCTTTCCGGTAGTGTCAGACATTGCGTGTCACAAAAATCTTGTGACCAAGTTCATTGGAAAATATTACGACTCTTTACTGACCGCCTTGTTGGCTGATTTTTTTTCGGCAGACGGTGGCAGTCAAGATAAGTTTTTATACTCTTTCGTTTGTGGAGAGCAATAAGTGTAGTCAGAAGCCTAAACTTGGCAGCTGATCCGCTGATTGCTCTCCATGAGCTTCTTTGCTCCGTAACCAGGAGCCAGAATCGTGTAGCGGCTGAGGTGGGGTTCTTCCTGCCAAAGCCATCCCGGGCCACATGGCCCATTAACCCGTCTGGCGGCATCACCAAAAAAACCGCTGACCAGACATCGTTCGAGGCAATCACCCATGGTTCGCTCCACTCTCTCTCTCGCGGACACCCGCGTTCCCGCGGTCCTGATCGGCCGCGCCACCACCACCAAGCTCGCCGCCCAGATGGACGACAAGCTGACCCACGTGGTCATCTCCGGCTCGCCGAAGATGGTGCTGGAGCAGCTCGACCAGCTCGACTTCGACCGCAAGGTCGTCTGCAAGCTGGGCTTCGACGAGCTCGGGATCGCCATCGTCGTGGACACCCGTCAGCTCGAGCCCAACGGCTCGGTGCTGACCATCACCGACCTGGGGAACGGCATGCCCGCGGGCTACACCACCGCCAACGCCATCGCCCGCAAGGGCCAGCTGGTGCTGCTCGAGATGCCCAAGGGCCAGGCCGATGACACCGTCATCTCCCTGACCTGCGACACCATCGACGGCCTCACCGACGAGGACGAGGTCCTCGGCTCCACCCACGGTGCCGACAAGATCTCGCTCTACGGCGTCGACGGCGAGTTCGACCTCACCGTCATCTCCCTCGAGTCCGGCAACTACCAGACCCTCCCGGCCTTCACGGCCTACGAGGGCGAGCTGGGTGCCGACCAGGACGCCAACTTCCAGGCCAAGTACGCCTGGGGCAACGGCAACCTGGTGGCCGCCGCCGTCGACAGCGACGGCAACCTGACGATCGCGGGGATGACCTGCGAGGACATGGTGGCCTACGCCGAGCGGGAGACGGACGTCGCCTTCACGAAGATCGGCGCGGTGCAGCTCAACAGCGGGGACCAGGTCATCGGCCTGGGTCACGCCAAGGGCACCTACACCGCGACGGTCCTCGACCGCGACGGCCAGCTCCGCTTCGTCGGCTTCAAGGTCGACTGGTCGGCCACCGACGACAAGGTCTCCCAGATGGAGGACGACCTGGCCGTCAACGTGGACGACGTCCTCGGGGGCACCACCCTGGCCTTCAAGGGCTGGTCCCACGTCGACGGCGCGCTGCTCTTCGTGGACCCGACGACGGGTACCAAGTGCCTCCTCAAGGCGGAGAACATCCCCGGGTGGTCGAACTACCTCGACCAGCTGGGCGTCATCGCCATGGGCGAGGCCGCGCCGATCAGCTGATCTTCAGCTGGCCACGTAGGCGGGAAGCTGCAAGGAGTCACCTCGCGGTGACAACGGAAGAGTAGCCCGCCTGCGTGCGTGCGGCCCAACTCCCCTCGGGGAAGACGGCCGCATCGACATTCAGGCTCTTTTTTTTACCTGTTGACATTTTATGCTAGCGCGCTACACTGGCCCTACAAAGGAAAAAGGCGTTTTACCGTTGGGCTGTGTCGCCAGCGGGAGTCGCGCAGAAAATGGCTCGCAATCACATAGAGCTACCAACTGCGCCGGGTCAGTCTCCGTCAATGACAAATAAAGTGCTTGTCGTGCCGACAGGAATTCAGGTGGTACCGCCCCCTCAACAAGGGCCCTGATCTAAGGGTCTTTTATTGTTTTACAAATATGGAATACACCGATCGAATCTTTGGAACCTTCACGATTGACGAACCGGTCATCGAAGAGCTTATATTGAGCCGGCCGATTCAAAGACTGAAAAATGTTAATCAGTACGGAGCGTCATTTTATCGCTTTCCTCACCTGTCTACCACCCGCTTTGAACACAGCGTTGGGGTTTACTATGTATTAAAAAAATTGGGCGCCTCTGTCCTTGAACAAGTGGCTGGATTACTGCATGACGCTCCGCATACAGCCTTCTCCCATGTTTCTGATGTGGTGTTTGGAGACGCTTCCCAAACCTTTCACGAACAGTTTCATGAGAAAATTATCTTTGAGTCAGAAATTCCAAAGATAATGAAACGGCACGGCTTGTCCGTTTGGCGTCTGCTAGAAAAAAAATCCTTTAGGCTGGCGGAGAGAGATTTGCCTGACCTATGCGCTGATAGAATTGATTACTTTTTTCGTGACTGTGTGACTGACAAGCAGCTCGATCTTTTGCTAGCCCGTCGGATGATGGACGATATGATTGTGTTTGATGGGGACGTGGCTTTTCAGGATCGTGATCTGGCCAAAAAATTTGCTATTACCTACCGTGAGGCCAACGAAAAACTGTGGGCCAATCCTTTGCAATCAGGTTTGTACTACCTGCTGGCCTCCGCCATGAAAGTTTCTCTGGAAGAGGCTATCATCTCCTTTGACGACCTATTTACGACTGACAAAGAGGTTTATGAAAAAATGAAAAAATCTGGAAATGCTGAGGTGTTAAAGTATTTGCATGACATGGAGCACTTGGAAGTTAGGGAGGATGACAAAGATTACGATTATCATATTTTATCTAAAATTAGAGTGGTAGATCCCTACGTACTGGTGGATACTGAGGGTAAAACTGAAAAACATCGAATCAGCGAACTAGAACCAGCCCTAGCCGAGAGTAACGCTCGCTTCCTGGAAAAAGCCTCGCGCGGACACTACGTCAAAGTCATCTCCTAAACTTACTACCCATATGCCAGATCACGACATGGAAAAAGCTTACGACCCAAAACAACACGAGGATAAGACCTATCAACGCTGGGAGGAGAGTGGTTATTTTAATCCAGACAACTTACCAGGAGACCGTGTGGAGCCGTATGCCATAATGATGCCGCCTCCAAATGTAACTGGCGTTCTGCATTTAGGCCACGCCCTGGAAAATACAATTATGGATATTGAGGCGCGCTATCAACGAATGCTTGGAAAGCGAGCAATGATCGTGCCTGGAACGGATCACTCGGCCGTGGCTACTCAAGCCAGAGTAGAGGATAATTTGCGCAAAGCTGGAATGGAAAATCCGCGTCAGGAGTTGGGTCGTGAAGGACTCCTGGAAAAAATCCGAGAGTACGCCGAGGATTCAAAGTCGACAATTTTGTCACAGATTCGAAAAATGGGAACCAGCGCTGACTGGTCTCGATTGGCTTATACTTTTGACGAAGAGCGTTCACGCATTGTGAACGAAGTTTTTGTAAAGATGTACAACGATGGGCTAGTTTACCGAGGGTATCGGGTAGTTAATTGGTCTATTGCTGGTCAGTCAACGGCCTCAGATGACGAACTTGAATACAGTGAGCGCACCACAAAATTATATACCTTTAAATATAGTGCTGACTTTCCTATTCCAATTGCCACGGTTCTTCCAGAAACCAAGTTAGGAGACACGGCTGTAGCGGTCCATCCTAGTGACGAGCGCTACGCAGAGTATATTGGACAGACTTTTACCGTTAATGTCGGGGCGGCGAAGCCTCTGCAAATTCACGTAATAGCCGATGACAATGTAGACCCCGCCTACGGTACAGGTGCGCTTGGCGTGACTCCGGCACATAGCGCCTCTGACTTTGAATTGTACGAAAAAAATCCACAGATTGGATTGATTCAGATAGTTGGTAAAGACGGCCTGATGACAGATGAAGCCGGTGCTGACTATGCTGGTATGCCGTACAAAGAAGCTAGAGAAAAATTTGTGGAGTGGCTAAGGAGTAATAATTTAATGATCTCCGAGGAAGACATTACTCACAACGTTTCACTGTCTGATAGGTTTAAAGATGAGATCTGGCCGATGCCTATGGAGCAGTGGTTTGTAAGCGTGACTAAGGAAATCCCCGGCCGTGGAAAAAGCTTGAAAGCACTCATGCGAGAGGCGGTTACCACGGGACTTAACGGTGACACCACAAAAAAAGTTACCATCACTCCTGACAGGTTTGAAAAAATATATTTACAGTGGATAGACAACTTGCGTGACTGGTGCATATCTCGTCAGATATGGTGGGGTCACCGTATCCCCATCTGGACTCGAGGAGAAGAAACCTACTGCGGTGTGTCTGCCCCTGAAGGTGACAACTGGGAACAAGACTCTGATACGCTAGACACTTGGTTTAGTAGTGGGATGTGGACTTTTTCAACTTTAGGTTGGCCAAACAATTCTGACTTTGCGACCTATCACCCATCCGCCTGGATGCAAATGGGCCACGAAATTCTGCGCCTGTGGATGGCACGAATGATTATGTTTTCTGCTTATGCAGTTGAAGATGTTCCATTTCACGACGTTTATATCCACGGTATTTTGCGTGACAAAGATGGTCGCAAATTTAGTAAGTCTTCCGGTAATGGTATTGACCCGCTCGATGTAATTGCTGAGTATGGTACTGACGCTTTGCGTATGAGCTTGATAAAGGGCATTGCTCCTGGAAACGATTCCAGATTTTACGAGGACAAAGTGGCTGATGCGCGAAATTTTGTAAACAAACTCTGGAATATTTCTCGCTTTGTTACCATGCAAGAAGCTCAAACTACCAAAGAAGCGTCGCTGGCAGACCGTTGGATAGAATCCAGGGTAGCTCAGCTTATTACTGAGGTCTCATCTGATTTAGATAGCTATCAGTTTAGTCAGGCCTCAGAAAAACTCTACGATTTTGTTTGGCATGAGTATGCTGATTGGTATATTGAGATGAGCAAAGTTAGCGAGCTTGGCTCTCGTGGTCAAAAAGATATTTTAGAGGTACTACTGCGGATGCTTCACCCATTTATGCCGTTTGTTACAGAGGTTTTAGCCGAGAAAATTGGTCTCTCCGAAACTTCAGAATTACTCATGGTAGCTGAGTGGCCAAAAGCAGATCCAGCCGCGATAGACAAAGAACTTGATAAAAGAATGGTAACGATTCAGGAGCTAATTTCTGGAGTGCGTAGCTTGCGCAAAGAATATCAGGTTAAACCTGGAGAAACACTAAAGGTATTGGGCGAAGGATTCTCTAAAGATGAACAGCTGATCATGTCACGACTGGCAAGGATCGAATTTGCTTCATCTATCGACTACAAAAAATCAGCTAGTGCTGTAAGTGGTGAAGATAAAATTATCCTTCCGCTTGATGACGTAATAGATGTTGAGGCAGAGCGTACTCGCATCCAAAATGAAATCGCTCGGTTAGAAAAATACCTGAGTAGCGTTGCAATAAAACTGAGCAACGAGGGTTTTGTCAGTAACGCTCCACCAGAAGTGCTAGAGCAGACTAAGCAACTGCAAATGCAGCGCAGCGCAGAACTGGAGCACCTGAAGTCAGCCCTTGAATCTCTGACCTAACAACAAAATACCCCGCCGTAGCGGGGTATTTTTAAGTTCAAACTCCGAGAGCTCCTCCGCCACTAGATGGCGGCGAGTTGCTATTATCTTTTAGGGGCAATGTATGACTCTCCAGTCCGCCAATGCTTGAATCTGAAGTATAACTTTTACCTGCGGCTGGCGGAGTTCCCCCACCGTTGGTGTGCTTGCGGATCTGCATAGAGATAACCACAACCAGCAGAACCATAGCCACAACCATGTTGATAATGAAGATCCAGGTCGTATTACTGATATGCTGCTCTTCTACAACTACGAAACGAGCGATCTCAATTTCGTCTGAAGCTACGCCACGAGACTCGCTTTGGAAATAAGCAGTATGCTCACCCTCTGGTAATTCGTTGACGTCTACGTTCAAAACCCATTCTCCAGTATCGTCGGCTCGGGTTACTTTAACAATTGGATCAGAGAAGATAGCGAGCTTGGCTTTAGAATATGGCTCAGCTCGTCCAGTTAACTCTACTTTCTGCTCAACTTGCACCGGAGCCTTGCCCGAGAACAATTCACTTAGAGATGGCAGACCGATGCTGACCTGTTTTCGCATAACTCTCACGCCAGCTTGATTTGGCTCAACTACTCCAGAGCTAATAAGTTCGCCGGTGACTGGATCGGTTTGAGATTCAGTTAGCTCGATGTTAAGGCTCTCGAAATTTTCTTCCTCCAATCGACTCTTAATTGCTGCGATTTCTGTTTCATCAGTTTCAATTTCTAGGTACTGAGCAGGAACGTCTCCAACCTCTTCTCCCGGGATAGCTATGATTCGAATATCTGTTGTAGCGGCCACTTGGCTCTTCCGCTGTGGTTTTAGATAATCAGGCAAATTGATTAGTACCTTATTTATCTTGCCGATAGTTTCAATCTCATCATCTGTCAGGCTATCCACCTGATCGGCCGGTACACTGATAAGCTCTTCAGCTACTACATCAATATCCTCTGGATTTACGTCGTCCGGTAAAACTGTCAGGCTATTATCTTCTCCGACTACTCCGGGAATAGACCTTTCCGGCTGAGTGCCGTCACCATCTGCAGGGTCAACTTCAGTATCGGTATTAGGTTCTACTGGAGTTTCCGTGGCAGGATCTTCGATATCAGCAGTATCATCTATAACAGGCGTCTCGCTAACGGTCTCGTCTGATGGAGTCGAGACGATACTTGGCGCTACAACGCTCCAACTAATATCTTGAGCGGTTGTACGAGTACCTAGAGAATTTTCTGCTTCAACTGACCAAGTAAACGATCCTAACTGATCAGTTGGAAGAGTTAATACCACGCCTCCAATAACTCCACCGTCGGAACTGACCACAGATTCAGATGCTATTAAAGTACCATCTTCGTAGACATTTAATCGGTAACCGTTACCGGCTAAGATATTAGCTGAAAGTACAGAGCCCTTAAGTGCAGTAGTTGATGATTGAGTGATAACTGGAGTCACTAAGTTCTCAGCGCGCTTGAAGGGATATTCAACTCGACTACCCCAAGCTGATCCGTTTTGATTCAAGTACTGAATCTCCAGCATGTGGTCACCAGCAGATATGCCAAGTGCATTAAGATCAAGATTAGTGCTCCAACTGATTCCATCTTCAACCGATATTAAACCAACCTGAGCACCGTCAATATAGATTATGCCAGCTCGATCACTGACACCCACAACGGTTACCTGGCCTTGCACCAATCGATTAAAGTAGTCGGTACTTCTGGTGTCGGTGTTAAGAACGGTAGTTGTATAGCGAGGATTGATGACAGTTAACTGATGAACGGCTGGCGCAGTCTTTTTGCCACCCTTCATCACACCTTCAAAGTAGACTGTGTACTGACCAACTGCTAGATCAAATGGAAGTTCGTAAATACCGTCACTATCTGTTTGACCCTCGGCAACAAGTACTCCGGTAATTGAATTGATAATGCGGAAATTTCCAGAACGCGCGCCAGCATCACCGGCGAACTCAAGACTCCTGGAATCGCCTGTTACCGTATAGCTACCATTTAGTGAGGTAATAATTGGAGCCTTGGCGGTTGGTTGAATTTTTGCAATGGCTACAAAGCCGGTGTTTTTCTTGGTGTTAGCAGCAAGACGTGCCTTAGCTTCGGCTTTATAAGTTTCATTTTTTAAAACATCAAACTTGCCCTGCGCTTTACCGTTACCACCGCTGCGGAAGGTAGTTTTCACCTTACCTGTACCATCAGCCTTCTGTAGGCGCAGTTGTACCTCGTGCTCCTCTGGAACTTGATCAACTGCAACTGTAACTTGCTTATTTGGCGCTACATAGACGACCTCTTTAGGATTGAATACAGGAATGTTGTTAACCGAAGTGTATTTTGTCAGATACTGCGCGTCTATCACGGTTGTCTTAAATGAACCAGAGTATGACGCAGTCGCTCCTGTGTCGCCAGTGGCGACAACTTTGAAATAGTAGGTCGTAGAAGCAGCTAAGTTGGTCAGCTCTAATGAATGATACGTTCCAATAACATCCCCACTGACACTATTTGCCAGATTATGTTCGTCCTTTCCATAGCTCACTGTCGCGCTAGTGCTCTGAGTGGTACGCGCTTCGATAAGAGCGTCGTTCTTACCGGCTGACGCAGTGACGGAGATTGTAAAATTTGCGTCTCCATCAGCCTCAATAACGGCACCATCACTGACATCAAAATCCTGTTGATTAGAAAAGGCCGAGGTGTTACCACTAGCATCAATAATCTGAGCAGCTAGTGAGGCCGTTAGTGAATTAATAGCCTGTTGCAATTTAACTACCCAACCGCCTGCCTCAGTATCGGTCGTCTGGCCTAAGAACACACCAGCTCCGCTGTAAACTTGAACTGAACCACCCTTAACGGCGCCGGTACCTTCAACTTTTTTACTGAGCACATTAGTAATGACAGGGGAACTTAAACCTGAATTACTACTTGGATTAATATAAGTTGGTCCACTACCATTGTTGCTATATAGATTCTGAGTGATCTGAATTCTAGCGCTGGCACTATCAGCTACTACTACGCCATATTTTCCATTGCCACTAAATGTGTTGTAGCGTGCGGTTTTGTCTGAATCAGAAATTTTTGGCCCAATGCGAACATCAACGGCTCCTGCTCCAACTGAAATTCCATTTTTTAAGTTTTGCGTAATGGCGTTTCCAGTAAAGACAAGTTCACTGCCGCCGGCAATCCTAACACCCTGTAATACACTGTCGGCAACAACATTATTATTTAACGTAGAGCTTGTTACAGCGTATAGAGCAATACCATCACCTGTGGAGAGCTTTACGGAATTCTCCGTGATGTTGTGATCTGTACTTTCTTCAACACGAATTCCTTGAACACTGCCAGCGATTGCATTGCTTGAGACTGTGGCGCTGTCTGCTGCTAACCTAATGCCGTATCTTTGGCTAAGTGTGGTTTTTCCGGCGTCCCATCCGATTAAATTATCAGAAATTGTAACTCCTGAAGCTTCTACATTAATACCATTGATAGCATTATTACTAATAACATTATCGGAAACGGTCTGACCCGCGGCGCCAATGTAAACTCCGTCTCCACTGTTACCCGAAGCTAGAACACCGTCGGCGCCTAAGCCGATATAATTATTCAAAATAAGATTACTTGAACGAGCCTCTGCGTCCACATGAACACCATCGCCTGCATTGTTGACGATAATATTTCTTCCAGCGCTGATAGTGGCTCCGATGATAACACCGCTAGAAGATTCGGTGATTAGAACACCACCGGCTGTATTGGCTGCCGCCGTGGTTCCGTCTGATAAAACACCAATGTAGTTATTGGCAACTTTTAAACTAGTTGACCCTGAAATTCTAACTCCATAGATATTACTACCGACGAAGTTATTACTAATTTTAACCCAACTTGAGTCAACAACCTCTAATCCGTTTCCAGAATTACTGGTAATGGCATTGCCGTTAATTTCAGTTGTTCCGAAAACTTCATTTAACAAAATACCGTGGGCCGTAGCTTGACCATCGTCATTTCCAATTATCTCATTTGCCTCTAAGGTTACTGAAGTATCAGCTGAAGTTGTGTCGACCGTAATGCCAGGGCCTTGATTTGGAGATGAGCTGGTACCGATATAGTTGTACTGTACTACAATATCCGCATCGCTCATTGGGTTTTCAATTAAAATACCAGCGGCGCCATTATTTACAATGGTATTTGGAGCACTCTCTGTACCAACCGTCACTGAACCAGGGCCGTATAAATAAATACCGTAGGTGCCGTTCCCAGCCGCAGCAGCAATAGTCTTGCCCAGGCTGTTACCAGAAATAACTCCGGTAGAACCAGAGTCCATAGTGATGCCACTTTCACCGTTGTTGCCAATTACATTATCCTCAATCGAAACGTCAGTAGAGTTGGAAACATAAACTCCAATATCCTGACTAGACCCTGCCACGGCTCCAAATTGACCTAAGCCAATTTTAGAATTTGTAATAGAAACAGTATCACTATTGGTAATCGATATACCGTTAAGAGCATTCCCCGCAATTGATGGTCCCATTCCAGAAACGCTGTTGCCAATTGTTGTATTGCTGGCAGAGTCAATTTTCAAACCGTCCTCAAGATTGGGCGCGGCATCTCCACTCACGTCAGCTCCAATTACATTCTGGTATAAAATATTATTGGTTGGTGAGGTTAGCCCTGCCTTAGAGATATAAACTCCAGACTTACCATTGTTTCCAATAAAATTAGACGTGGTATTGTCTGACCCGCCGATAACGTTACTGTCACCTGACACGAACACGCCTTCCTCGCTATTACCAACGTTGGCCGCAGATGGTGAGGTACCGATAAAACTTCTCGATACTGTATTTGAATCACCAGAGATATTAAAACCTACGTTAGCATTACCTTCAATAATTCTAGTTAAAGTATTACTGTCTCCGGCAATATCAAGAGCTATTCCGGTTATTGGCTGAGCGGCTTGAGTTTTATCAAAGCCGATCCAAGCGTTGGTAATCGTATTGCTGTCAGCGGAATCATCCAACTCGATGCCGGTAACACCACCAGCGATAGTAATACGACCATCTTCGTCGCTACCTTGACCAAGCTCAACACCAGAAACACCGCTTAAGACAATGGCTCGTCCACAATCCGTTAGACTAAAGCCAGTCAATATGGAATCGTCAGCTCCAGCCACGAGTGACAGACAGGCGTCGCCTGCACCGATGCCGCTACCGTCAATCGTTAAGTTTATGACACTGCCGGCTGGCTCAATGGTAACTGGCCGCTGAATATTTGAAAGCTTGCTACCTAAAGTCAAAGTCTGATTGCCGGCTAAATCAATAGTGATGACAGTTCTAACGCCAGCGGCTTGACTGTTGGCATCGGTAATACAATCACGAAGTGATCCAGCGCCTACATCGTTTGAGTTATTAACAGTACATAGATTATCGGCGGCATGAGCAATCTTAATATCACTAACTGGGAAGATTGATTGCGTAATTCCAGTTACAATAAGGGCTGCTGCCACGATCACCAGTGGTGAGGTCACTGAAGCTACTCGGGCGCCCCTTTTAAAGCGGCGATGAGCTTCTAATTCTGCAACAAAGGCGTCCTCGGCTGACTGGTCATGAAATAGCGCGTAACTTTTTTCAGCTGGTGAAAAAAGTAGGTGCAACGCCCGGTGCGCACCAAAGGCAACATAAAGAAAAAATAATTTAAAAGAAGCTACTGCGGTCTTGACTCTGGAATATTCTCCTTTTTGAATAGCCTGATGATGAGAGTGGATGTGTCTGATCATAAATGTGTAGGTGGCTGTTCAAGTGTCCAATTTATAGTGAGGTGACACAGGTCTCCGTGAGAGCAAAAACCAAAAGACGCGCGCATCCTCCTTATTTCTTGATATTGAAGGGCTCGATCTGACTCAACGGTAACCGCGTTGCTGAACTCAAATGTTCTCTCTAGGTCCATTTTGTGTTTGTTTTTTGTTTTTGCTAGGGGTCTGACGAATTTTTGTATCAGACTCCTTCTTTTTTGAATACCTAACAATAATAGCAGAATGAGGCCATTCTGTCAATCATAAATTTATCGAAATAGCCCGATATCTAGGCTGAATTACTGAAATATTTGGCGAAAAGTGGCGGGGTCGAGAGCAGCTCCGCCCACCAAAAATCCATCAACTGAAGGTAAGGTTAGCAAAATTTCACTGTTGTCAGGCTTTACTGAACCTCCGTAAAGCAAGCGTGTTGTATCTGGCAAGGCTTGGCGCAAAAGATGGTGCATCTCCTCAACTTGCTCGGGAGAGGCAGTTTTACCAGTTCCAATAGCCCAAACTGGCTCATAGGCTACTATCATATTTTCAACTGTGGCGGCATTTAGACCATTAATTCCCAATGAAAGCTGGTTTTTTATAGTCTCAGCGGCCTTGCCCGATTCTCTCTCTTCGCTTGTTTCACCTAGGCAAAAAACCGGAATTAGGCCGTAATTCTGACAGGCAAGTAGCTTTTTATTTAACAATTCATCAGATTCTCCAAAAATATGTCGGCGCTCAGAGTGCCCAATAATAACGTGAGTTACGCCGATATCTTTAAGCTGTAGCGGCGAAATTTCTCCAGTAAAAGCGCCTTGTTCCTCAAAGAACATGTTTTGGGCCGCCAACAAAATAGGAGATTCGCCGATGACCTGACGCAAGCCAGATAAAAGAGTAAATGAAGCTGCAATTAAGTAATCACTAGAATCAGGCATGGGCCCTGATAATAGCTCTCTAACAAAAGACGTAGCCTCTGCTGAGGTCTTATGCATCTTCCAATTAGCTGCAAATAAAGGTTTTCTTTGACTCATCTGGACCATCATAACACAGCTGGACCAGCGACCAAAGGAGGTTAAATTACCCAATCTACATTATAACCATGTCAGAATTGGCTATTTCGACCCGAGGACTTGCAAAAAAACACGGTTTCGGTTATAGTCTGTTCGATCATTTATTCACTTGAGACCCTATGTCCGTACCGAAAAAGAAACTCAGCAGCCGCCGTACGCGAGCTCGCCGAAGCCATCATTCAGCTAAGGTAGTTGGAGTCATGCCGTCACCAATTCCTGGTGATGACAGCATGTTAAGACCGCACCACTCTCATTCACACAATGGAAAGGTTTACACCTGGAAAGAATTGAAGGGGATGATGAAACCAGCCGCTGTAGTAGAAAAGAAGCCAAAGGTTGCCACGAAAAAACCTGCAAAAGCAGTCGCCAAAAAATCTAGTTAATCATGTCCAATCGCCATCTTGGTCGCTCTATCGCTCTACAGACACTGTTTGAGTGGGACTTTAATGGTACTGAAGCCAAGCTGGCTGAGATATTGAAGCATAACTTGGCTGAGTTTGATGACAAATTTGAGGATATTGATTTTACCAAAGAGCTTGTCGACGGTATCATCGCTAACATCGAGGTCTTAAATGATCTGATTAGACAATACGCACCGGACTGGCCGCTCGAGCAGATCACTCTGGTCGACAGGAATGTCTTGCGAATTGGTATTTACGAATTGAAAATTGATTCTGAGATACCGCCGAAGGTCGCCATTAATGAGTCGATTGAACTAGCTAAGTCGTTTGGGGGAGATTCATCAGGCAGATTCGTTAACGGAGTATTAGGCTCTATTTATCGAGAGATGGAAGCCTCTGGAGAAATTAACGCGGCAGAAGAACAGTTACGTGAGGATGAGCGTCGGGCAAAAAAAACTGAGAAAAATAACGAAGAATAATTACTTATTGATATCGGACGTGACGGCTTCAAGTTTTAGGAGAGCCCTGACGCGCGATATTCAGAAGCTATGAAAAAAGACATTTCTGGATTAGAACAAACCATCGAGGTTACTTTTGAGAACAAGGACTTACTCAGACAAGCGCTGGTGCATAGGTCATATTTGAACGAGCATCGCGACTTTCCGCTAGAGCATAATGAACGTCTAGAGTTTTTGGGTGATGCAGTACTTGAATTAATTGTCACCGAACACTTGTACAAAAACTATCCGAATCCTGAGGGTGAATTAACTAACTGGCGAGCTAGTTTAGTTAATTCGCAGATGCTAGCTATGATCGCTGAGCAGATGAGCATTGAACCATATTTGTATTTGTCCCGTGGCGAGGCCAAAGAAGAGAACAGTAAAGCTAGAAACTCGATTTTAGCAAACTCTGTTGAAGCTATCATAGGTGCGATTTATCTTGATACTGGATATGACACAGCCGCCACTTTCATTCATCGAGTCATCATCTCTAAATTGCCCTTTATTCTGAAGAATAAACTTTACATGGACGCAAAGAGTCGCTTACAGGAAACCGCTCAAGAGAAGGTTGGGGTAACGCCTTCCTATAAAGTTATGGAGGAAAGTGGTCCTGACCACCAAAAGACTTTTGTCGTGGCTGTGCAACTACAGGATGAGCAAATAGCCCTAGGTACAGGAACGTCCAAGCAAGAGGCGCAAATGAACGCAGCTGAACTGGCCCTTAAAGCCAAGGGATGGCTGGCTCAAGATTAGGCTAGTAAGTTAAAATTGTCGGCAACGTCTGAGTTGTTTTACCAAATTACGAGCCTGTGGGTGGGTAAGTTATTTTTTTGTAATAGGATGTTGAGAAATCTATATCATTCTGGTATAATCTGCCGGTATGCGTTTAGAAAAACTTGTCCTCCAGGGCTTTAAGTCGTTTGCTGACAAAACAAGCTTCGATTTTACCAAAAATTTTACCGCGATCGTTGGTCCCAACGGCTCTGGTAAATCAAATGTATCTGATGCGATTCGCTGGGTTCTTGGCGAACAGAGCATGAAGTTACTTCGTGGCAAATCGTCCACGGATCTTATTTTTGGAGGTTCTGACACCCTGGCAAAGATGGGCATGGCTCAAGTTGAGCTCCATCTAGATAACGCGGACGGTCTATTCCCACTAGAATACCAGGAGGTTGTTATCAGTCGTAAAATGTTTGGCGACGGTGAGTCAGAGTATCGTATAAACGGAAGTAAAGTTCGGCTTCAAGATATTTTGATGCTGTTAGCTCAAGCTAAGTTCGGACAAAAATCATACGCGGTTATCGGTCAGGGCATGATTACTCAGTTTCTCTCAGCCACACCCCAGGAACGTAAACTGTTTTTTGATGAAGCCACAGGAGTAAAGGAATACCAAATCAAACGAGATCAAGCCATCAATAAATTAATTAGGACAGAGGACAACCTGGTACAAAGCGAGGCGTTATTGCAAGAGATTGAACCGCATCTAAAATCATTGGAACGCCAGGTCAAGCGTCTAGAAAAACGTGAGAAACTTGAAATAGAATTACGTGATTTTCAGATTGGATATTACGGTTCAATTTGGAACGAGTTGGGTATCGAATTCAAAAATCTTGAAGCGGAATCCAAAGCTATCCAGCAAGAAATTACTACAAAGGATGCTGAGTTAACTGAGCTACAAGGCGCTAGTGATGCTCTCGCTGGAGAGGCTTCACGCGGTGAGAGATACCAACAGCTCCAACAGCTTTTTAATGATTTATTAGAAAAAAAGAGCCACCTGTTAAAAGAACAGGCGGTACTAAAGGGAAAGCTGGAAGTTGAACATGAACGTCAGGGCGAACTTAGTTTAATTTGGTTGCAGCGTAAGGAAGATGAATTGATGAGCGATGTTCACGCTCGAGAAGCAGAACTGCGTACAACAAAACAGAAATTAACGGCTGACGCAACTGAGCTGACTAGAAAGGATACTGAATTAGAGGCAGTTAAAGGAGAGTTCCGCGCCGAGGAATTTGAAATTATCAAACTGCGTGAGCAAATTGAACAGCAGACTCATGCTATGTCAGTTCCCCAAATCACCAGTGAACTGACCACCATTTTTGAGGAACAGGAGCAGTTCTTACGGAGACTGCTTCAGACCCAATCGATGAATGAGTTTAAAGAAACTCAAGCTGCTGCCAAAGATATCACAAAGAAGCTTGCTACCCTCATGGACAGGTTGACCGCCGATGAGCGCGACACCGTGGAATCACTGCGAGTGGAGATGAAGCAGAAAGAGCAGTTGCTTGAACGCCTAACAAAAGAGCGTGAGACTTTGCAAAACCGCATCAATGATCTGCGTGTAAATATTGCCTCGGCCGAAAATAGCTCCACCTTCCTGCACAGCCAGCTGACTAGAATGCAGGATGAACTGTCTAACATTCAATCAAGCATTGATGAAACAGAACGAGGCAAGGACGCCAATTCCAAGAGCGCTCAAGCAGAAGAATATTCAAAAGAATTATTACAGTTCGATGCCCAAATCGAGCGACTAGATAAACAGCTAGTAACTGCCCGAGCTGACATCGACTCCTTTAACCAAGAGGAAGAAAACAAGAAAACGGAACTAGTGAGCATTCAGTCAAAAATGCGTACTGTGCAGCGACATTTAAATACTGCCCAGCAAAAAGCTAGTACCATTGATGTAAATCTGGCACGGGTTGAAACACGACAGGAAGATGTACAAAACGAATTACAACGTGACATCCCAGAGGATTTGCACGCTGAGATCATGGCTTATGATCCGGCTAATCAGCATCTAGAGGGTAATCGCGATGTTTGGGAAAAGAAAATTATTTCCTTACAGCATCAGCTTGATGCTATTGGCAATGTCGACGCTGAGACAATTACTGAATATGAATCGACTAAGGAAAGATTTGAGTTTTTAGATGAACAAATCAATGACTTAAGTAGCTCGATCGGTAAACTCGAAGGCGTGATAGACGAGCTTGATAAAACTATCAAGACTCAATTTCAGAAAAACTTTAAAAAGATCAACGACGGCTTTCAAGAATACTTCAAGGTATTGTTTGGAGGTGGTAAGGCTAAACTTGAACTGCTAACTGAAACTGAAGAAGAGAAGTTAGAAGAGGCTGAAGCGGAAAAGGCGGTTGAGGCAGCTATGGCGGGGGCTGAAGTTTCTGTTGATGTGTCAGGTGAAAGCCTGCATGATGAGAAAGAGCGTGAGTTGATCGGTAAAAAGAAAAAACGACAAAAGGTCGTGGCGGGAATTGATGTTTACGCATCGCCTCCTAGCAAAAAAGTTCATAACATCAATGCTTTATCTGGCGGAGAAAAATCACTTGTCACTATCGCCTTACTCTGCGCAATTATTGCCAATAATCCGTCACCATTCGTGGTTCTTGACGAGGTTGAAGCTGCGCTTGATGAAGAAAACTCAGAGAAGTTAGCTGCTATTATCAAGGACCTCTCAAACAAGACTCAAATTGTAATCATTACGCATAACCGCGTCACCATGAGAGCTGCCAATGTTTTGTATGGCGTAACTATGGGAAGTGAAGGTAAGTCACACATCCTTAGCGTTGAACTAACGGAGGCTGAGGAAATGATAGAAGCAGACGAGGCCACTCGTAACTAGCAGCTGCTCATTAATTATTCTTCGGTGTCTGACGATTCCTCTAGCGCTTCGACACTAGCTCCCAACTGGGAGTTTTTTTGAAGATCCTTAAAATAAACTGTGATGAAGATAGTGGCAAATATTCCCACTAACTCTGAGATTGTAGCAATTAGAGCGGTAACCCCTGGGTAGACTGCTAAGTTGCTGGTGGAAGAAACTATGGCAAAGGTTATAAGTATGATCGCTAAATATAGAAGCAGTAATCGAGATAGAACCTCAAAGAAATGTCCTTTTATTAGCTTGGCGCTATAGGCCAAAGCAGAAAAGAAATATTTTTCTTCAAGAACTACCGCCTGACCAACAAATGTCCAGTAAACCCACAACACAATTCCTGGAATAATTAAGGCAGCAAAACCCAGTAGTAGGCCCATTAAACTAATGAGCGTGGCAATAATAAGCATCGGCCACGAGCGTAGTGCTTTATGAAAAATTCTGCCGAAGTTTGGCTCCTGTCCCTGCAGTGCCAGCGCCACTGAAGATATGACAATAGCGGTAATTAAAAGCGCTGAGATTGCCTCGAGGGCCTCCAAGGCGTGCTGAATCCACAACTGACTCTCCGAATAGCCTGGGGTTCCGGTAATAGCAGACAGATACTCCCAGGGCTTTTCGAGTGGATCCATCAAAGTAACTTTTGCTTCATATTCTAAATAATCCTCCTGAGTTGGCGTGGGTAACAACAGGTCACCGGCTAGGTAAAGTGGGGCAGCTAGCAGTAGCGCAGAAATAAACCAGACCTGAAAGTGGGTGGTATATATATTCCAAGCCGAAGCCATAAGCTGTCCGAACGATTTGTGTTCCATATGGGGGAAAATGAATCTTTGTCCTGCGAGTATAGCCTTTGTTGGCCTCAGGGACAACCAACTTGACTCATAGAGTCCGGTTTGGTACTCTTTGCCGCGTCATCGCAAATGCTCTCAATTTATATTGAGAACAAGACACACAACACTATGTTAGTAATTCGAATGCAACGCACAGGCCGTAAGAACCAAGCAACGTTCCGGCTCGTGCTTCAAGAAAAGTCTCAAGCGCCGCGATCAGCTGCTAAGGAGATTTTGGGTAGCTACAATCCACACGCTAAGGAGCGAAAGGATCAAGTTCGTCTACAAGACGAACGTATCAAATATTGGTTGAGCGTAGGAGCACAAGCTTCACCAACTGTTCATAACATGCTCATTGAGTTTGGAGTGACCACTGGTAAGAAGGTCCGCGTCGTACAGCCAAAGTTAAAACCACAGGCTGAAGGTGCTGAAGCAGAGGCTAAAACCGAAACGCCGGCTGCTGAAAAGACTGAAGAGAAAAAAGAAGAGAAGCCAGCCGAAGCTCCAGCTGAGGAGAAGGCAGCGTAATACTTTTTACCAAAAAACACCCGGCATCCCCGGGTGTTTTTTGATTCTGTTGACAACCCTGTTTTGTTGCCCTATCATTGGACACGTGCTGTCGGTCGAATAATTGACTGGCAGAGACGGACATTAATAAGTTCAAAACTGAGTTTGTATGGAACAGTTCCATGACCAAGAGTTTGTCGAGTACGTTGTGAAATCCATCGTCGACAACCCAGATGCGGTATCTACCGAACGAACGGTTGATGAGATGGGAGTCCTGATCACACTGACAGTGGATCAAAATGACTTGGGCCAAGTTATTGGTCGCCAAGGCCAAACAGCTAAAGCTATTCGTACACTATTACGCGTAGTTGGTGCCAAGAACCAAGCCAGAGTAAACCTCAAAATCTACGAACCAGATGGTGGCAACAGGCCCCCACGTGAACATCGCGATAACCGCGAGCCACGTCAGGAGATGCGTGAGCAGCCAGCTGCAGAAGAACAGGCACCTGCGCCTAACACTTCAAGCGCTATCGATAATCTAGACCTGTAATTAGGTCGTACTAGACCTCCCTTGATGGGAGGTCTTTTTATACACTTGAGATGCAGGCTGATTCCAGATATACTAACGTTAGTAATTTCTAAAATCCAAACCATGACAGGAAGAAAAAAAATCTTGATGATACTGGCGGTACTCGGACTGATAGTAGCTATCGGACTTGGAGTATGCCTTTGGCTTACCAGCCCAACGCGAACTTACGATAAATTTTCTAAGGCTCTTGAGGCTAAGGATATGGATGCGGCCATGGCTCTGGTAGCTACTGACATCACAGCATCACGTCGCCAGAATATTGAATTTTGGGTAGAAGACTGGGTGTCATACGACAATACTCCTAGTGTAACGCTCGAGAGCGACGAAGCTTGGTTTGAACGAGTAAAAACAGATGCAGATGGCAATGTTTTACAAAACAGGGACGGTGACCGTGATAAAGAAATTAGACCCGCTCCACGTTATTGGTCTCACCTATATTCGGCTTACGCTAACGTGCACTTTGATGCAACTGATGATTATGAGGCGTGGGATGATCCAATGATTATAACTTTTAGAAGAAAAAGTGACTCAACCTGGAGTGCTCTTGGAAATGTTTTCCGAGGCTGGGAAATTTCAAGAATTCGTTATCAGGAACTAAGTGAAGAAGAGTTAAACGCGCTCTTTGATGACGTCGAGCTCGACACAGAGGATGACGGAGAGGTCGAGTTCGAACTAGATGACAATGGAGATATTGTTTTTCCAACTGATTTAAGTGGGGACGAGTTTACCGACGATGGCACAAGTACCACTGACGAAGTAGATAGTGGCGCTGATTCTGAAACGGCCGATGACGCTGCCAGTATAGACGAAGCTATCCTGGAATAAATAACGCTAAGCCCCTGACTCGCGCAGGGGTTTTTTGTTACTTGCGATATTTATTAGGGCGCGTTAGTATCGCAGCATATGCAATTCGATATTGTTACAATCTTTCCTGAGCTATTCGACTCTATTTTTGGCACGAGTATTTTGAAACGAGCTATTGAAGATGGAAAGATTGTCGTAAATTTTCATGATCCAAGGAATTTTTCA
>PFGC01000063.1 GCA_002781785.1 Candidatus Kerfeldbacteria bacterium CG15_BIG_FIL_POST_REV_8_21_14_020_45_12 | reverse complement strand
CAGGTACTGCTGCTCAAACTGGATCTCGGGTGGGGGCTGAGCTATTCGTTAATGGTGAGAACAAATTTTTAAATTTTACAGCCGGACTACCACTGTTAGAATTTAAAGGGCAACGCCCCCCTTATGATGTGTCAGTTAGAAAGCAATTAGCCGTCAATGTTGATCCTCGAGCGGCTATTACCACATTTCTAAATACTGCATCGATTAACTCTAGCGGGGTTGTACAACTTAATCCAAATGAGGAAAAAATTTCAACTGATCAAATCCGCAAGGGAGATGTTTCTGCCTTGGTGTCAGGTATTCATGGGCTTAGTTGGAACGAGTATTTACCAGATGTAGCCAAGCCCTATACAGCAGAAATAGTCTTTGACGTTAAAAGTCACGACTTAAGAAGAATCTATATTACTGGCAGCGATGTTGATGTTCATCTCTACTTTACTATGGTCGACAAGACATACCTAGCGCCAGTTAACGGATTCATTGACGAACTACCTGTTATCAATCAGCAGAATTATTTTCTGGATGATTCTACCTACACAGGCGCTCCGGCCGGTGCTCTAAAGGACTATTCATTCAATCGCCTTGCGGTAGATGTTGGTGAAATTGACCGTTGGTTTTATGCCAAGGAAGACAAGCTAGTTCCACCAAAGGATCAGAATGACCCAAAGGGAAGTGGCACTGATCAACCTGGAGTAACCAAAGACCCAAATGGATCAAGTACCGACGAGCCAGGTACAACGAATGATCCAAATGGATCAAGTACAGATGAGCCATCTCAACCTAACGAACCGGGTGTAACCACAGGCAATCCTGTTTCAACCACTGATACGGTCTCATTTACAGGCGTAGCTACGACAACTCCAAGTACTTACGAGCTCTGGTTAAAGTAATTTTCAAAGGCCCAGGGGCTCCCGAGTCCCTGGGCTTATTCATTGACAACTTACGAAAATCAGGTACAGTTGAATAACTTTTTCATTATTGAACAAAACAGTTATGCAGTATCCTGCTCAGCGTGTCGGCGTTTTCGTCGACGTGCAGAACATGTATTATTCGGCCCGCGCTCTTTTTGAGCAGAAGGTCGACTTCGGAGAAATTTTAAAAGAGGCCGTGGGCGACCGTCAGTTGGTTCGAGCTTTTGCTTATGTTATTCGAGCAGACAAAGATGAAGAGTCATCTTTTTTTGAGGCGTTACAGTCTCGAGGATATGAACTTAAAGAAAAAAGTCTACTGACTTTTCATGGCGGTAATCAAAAAGGTGACTGGGATATCGGCATAGCCATAGACATCATCGCTCTTTGCGATAAGTTAGACGCCATCGTCTTGGTTTCTGGTGACGGCGACTTTGCTCCACTAATGGATTACGTCAAACAACGAGGTTGCCGCGCTGAGGTCATGGCTTTTGGCTCCTCGGCTTCTTCTCAACTCCGCGAGGCCGCCGATGCAGTATTTGATTTATCAGCTGAACCAAAACGTTTCTTAATTCCTCGCTCCAAGGCTCAGGCTAACCGACCGACCGGTCAAGCAGCTTCAATGAGCCGGGCTAACTCAGGTAGTAATTTAAAAAAAGAAGTTACAGCTCAACGAGAAGAGCCTCAAGCTGCCGTAAAACCAGCCAAATCAAAACGTCCGACGCCACCGCCAATTCGTCGAAAAAACCAGCGATAATTAATAAGGCGCATGCGTTACCTAGGTCCTCAGCCAAGGCGTAAGCCAATCCACGGGCGCTATCGGGCTTCAGAGCTAATGCCGGAGCGTCCACTTGAATTACCAAAGTTATTAGCCTGGGCCTCGGAGTCAGCTCAGAAAAATATTCAAAGATCGGTCGACCTTGTCACCGGAGAAATGTTTGAGAGTGTGTTTGGCACCGTAGCCGGAGATCTCGCCGTGATTATGAACGATGACGATGCGGTCGGTTTTGATTTCTCTAGTTATCGAGCCGATGTACTTTTAAATTTAGCGCTCAATATAAAAAATGGAGATAATCCGAATCGTAGTTTACAAAAACTTCGTAGGTCTGCTGGAGCGGCTTTAGCTCTACCTGAGTTAAGATCGACTATGGCAGATCGATTTGAGCAACAAAAAGATGCCTTAGTTCAGATAATCAGCACTTTAATAGATGAAGCCAAATACAGCCAAACAGTTTCAGCCATTAGGAGTTGTCTTATCTTAATCCCTGATCTCAGACAGCATTTGGTACTGCCGCCAGATCTCAGTGAGCTTGCCTTGGCTCAAGCTGTGTCTATTAAAGAATCTAGAATGATTTCTGGTGCAGAATTAGCAGATATTGTATTAGTATTTCCAGAGCTCCGCAATAAAATTCCAACCTCGGCCATTATTGATGCAGCAGCAAATGTTGTAAAATACACAGAGTCAGATGATAATCTACAGCGAGTTATGGCCATTCCCCAACTTGCAACATTGCGAATCCTGCAGGCCGAAAGTGCTGAAATAACTGAACGAGGTCAAATTAAAATTCAAGATAAGCAACTATCATCCCAGGTTGGAGTATCACTTCCAAGTCGTAATTCCATCTAACTTATGAGATCTCGTTATAAAAAAACTAGAGAACCCCATCGACTCCGCGCCGTTCAAGCCGCGGAACGTCAGTTTGAGCCAAGAAGTTGGTTTAATGAGCCCTGGGCACCGCCTGCCGATTGGCTAGAGGGTGATGATGGTGTATTTGAGATAGGTGATATTAATCTATATTTAAGTGATCCGGAAACTTTTATTGCCATTGCGGATTTGTATCCACTGCAAAAAAATAAGATCGAGGATTTATTAAAGTCTAAACCAGAAGAGGCAGTTTCCATCATTGATGAAATGTCTAGAACTTTAGAGGGCATTTTACCAACACTTGATGACGTGGGTGGTGATTTTATTTTAGAGCGTTTGGATGTTTTGGTATTATTATCCTTTAACGATACCGCCCGGAAGTTGCTACATGACACACCCATATTCCGAAAGTTTTGCGCAGCAGTGCTAGATTCGTTTTTTGACGATCCTGATGAGAAGGGCATTTCTTACTCACGCTCAGCTTGCGCTATTGCTAGATTATTTCCGGAAGAAAGAGCTATATTATTACCTCAGGAGAGAACCGCTCAACAGTTAGTTTCTAATTTAAAAAAAAGCTCTCGGGAAACGCGGTCTTGTGTGATCCCTTGTGCTAATGCCTTGCTAGTTTCCCCAGAGCTAAGATCAAGCCTTGTGACTCATGAGGTCCGACAGTCGGCTATTGAGGAAGCCAGGCTAGCCGTAGGCGATCAAGATAGTAGGCGCGTGCGAGACGCTAGAATTGTTTTAGCCCACAATGCTTATATCAATAAGGTTGGTAATCTTGTTATCCAGGACTTCCCACCTTCAGAGATCGGTGGTCAAAATGACCTACCACCCAGATCCACTATATAAATCACAGCCATTGACAGGCTTGGCTCTTTTTAGTACAGTTTGGCTTACAATTTAGTCATTAATCTGCTCGACGCGCCTCTTGGCTGGCCGCCCTCGGTCTGCTCGGAACCGCGAGACACAACGACATGCTTACAAAAAAGCAGAAAAATGCGATTATCGCGAAATTCGCGACGCATAAGAACGACACTGGGTCACCTCAGGTTCAAATCGCCATTCTATCCGCTGAAGTAGCGGAATTGACAGAGCATCTCAAGATGCATAAAAAGGATTTTTCCTCACGTCGCGGCCTACTAAAAAAGGTTGGTGGACGTCGCCGACTGCTTCGTTACCTCAAAAAGGAAGACGAAAAGGGCTATATTAAGCTCATTAAGGCGCTCAAGATAAAAGACAACATCTAATGTTAGACGAGAGCCTGCCGGCCCAACTGGCAGGCTCGCTTGTTTACCTTAACTATGGCCAAAAGAGGACCAAAAGCAGCTAATTGGAAGGGAGGCAGCTCCTTTATAAAATTCGTGCTGGGCTTGGTGGTAATAGTAATGGCCGCTAACCTGATTTACCGGGCTTTTTCAGAAGATACTGTCGATACTTCTGATAATGGAGATACTGTAAACACTGACGATGGCCTGGTGGTAAATAACTCAAATTCTGCAAATTCCTCTGAGCAGGGCGTGGGTGGCGCTGACACAGTCTCCTCAGATGAGGAAATCAATACAAATCAAGCCAATGTTGATGTTTTGGTAGACGAAGACGTTCCAGCTATAAATGTCGACGATTCAGCGTCAACTGATGACTCTTCAGCTCCTTTCAATGCCGGATCTATCACCAACGCTCCTTACACCGTCACTAACACTAGCGATACCGAGGTATATGACTACGGGAGTGGGAATGCCATTTCCGTTATGCCAGCCACTTCCGAATCAATCGTTCGTAATAGTCTGGCAGCCACAGAGGAGTTTCCATTTACGGTTAATGGTATAGAGGGAAGGGAGATTGCAGGAACTTCTCTTAAAGATGGTTCAATTATCAATTATCTGCTAATCACAAATGGTGACACCTTATTCTTTGTTCGAGGTAGCGACACCTTCCTGACCGAGGTGAAAATAGGATTTAGCTTACCTTAGATCGCAATTGCTATCTTGCCACCGCACCACTGGTGACAAGATAGGAGGGGCGATCCTCCGCAGTTTATTAAAAGTAATATTTAACTTCGCTTATCCGCGCACGTTTAGGACTTCCTCACCTTTAGTGGGACAGAAGTCTTCAGGTGCGCGGAGAAGCCAACAAAAAGACTATGCATAATCCAGAATCCTTTTCCATGGAGTGGGGAGGGCGCACACTAACCATAGAAACCGGCAAGTTGGCTGGTTTAGCAAATGGTGCAGCCCGCGTTCAGTACGGCGAGACTGTTGTGCTCTCTACAATTACCTTATCTCGACACATTCGTGACGGCCTCGACTACTTCCCACTAATGGTGGACTACGAAGAAAAGTTGTACGCAGCTGGAAAAATTAAAGGCTCTCGTTTTGTAAAAAGAGAGGGTCGTCCAACCGATTTGGCGATCTTGAACGCCCGTATTGTTGATAGAACCTTACGTCCATTATTTGATCACCGCATGCGCAACGATCTTCAGATCGTCAGCACTGTTTTGTCTGTCGATCAGGAGAACGATCCATCGTTCATCTCCTTAATCGCTGCCTCAGCTGCCGTCGCTATTTCTGACATTCCAGCCGCTGGTCCAGCTGTTGGTCTGACTGTTGCCAGAGTAGATGGAGCTTTCATTTTGAACCCAACTCCTGACCAAAAACTAGCTGCCGATCTCTATATGTTTGCCGGAGTTCGTGACGGCAAGATTGTCATGCTTGAAGCTGAAGGAAAGCAAGCCACCGAAGACGCTGTGCTTGGAGGTATTGAGTTTGCGCTTGAAAATGGCAAGACTGTTATTGATTTAATCAATGACGTTCAAGCCAAAGTTGGTAAGGAAAAAATCAAAATTGAGTTCCCAGAACCATCTGCAGAGGTGAAGTCCATGCAGGAAGCTGTAAGTGCAAAAGTACGCCCATTCATTGAGAAAAACATCGATTCTCTCTTTGGAATAAAAGGCAAGCAAGAGCGCATGGACAAGGAAGATGCTTTTCAAAAGCAACTGGCTGACATGTTTGAATCAGACGATGAAAAGTCTTTTGCTCGTTCAATTTATGAAGAAATGTATGAGGAGTCTTTCCGTACTCTCATGCTTGAAAAAGATATTCGCGTTGACGGACGTGGTCTAACTGAATTGCGTGGTCTGTACGCTGAGGTAGACGAACTTCCACGTACTCATGGTTCTGCTGTGTTCCAACGTGGTGAAACTCAAGTCCTCAGTGTAGTTACTTTAGGCGGTCCTGGCGACGCTCAAATCATTGATGGCTTAGAGCCAGAATACAAGAAGCGATATTTGCATCACTACAACTTCCCAGCTTTTTCGGTTGGTGAGGTTAAACCATTGCGTGGACCTTCTCGTCGCGACATTGGACACGGCTTTTTAGCTGAAAAGGCTCTTGAGTCTATGATCCCAGCCAAAGAAGATTTTCCGTACACTATTCGAGTTGTCTCTGAGGTGTTAATGAGCAATGGCTCATCGTCTCAAGCTTCAGCCTGCGCTTCGTCAATGGCGCTCATGGCAGCTGGCGTACCTATTATCGCACCGGTGGCTGGTATTGCTATGGGTCTAGTTATGACAGAAGATCAATCCAAGTATAAAGTTCTAACAGACATTCAAGGAATCGAAGATCACTCTGGAGATATGGACTTTAAAATCGCTGGAACCAAAAATGGTGTTACTGCAATCCAGCTTGATATTAAACTAGATGGTATTAGCGTTGATATCTGCCGCGACACACTAGCTCAAGCTAAACAGGCTCGTCTAGAAATTCTAGACGTGATGTTAAAGGCTATTCCAGAAACTCGGGCTGAGATGTCTCCTTATGCTCCACGTATTGAAACAATCCAAATTGATCCAGAAAAAATCGGAGATGTTATTGGTTCAGGCGGAAAAATTATCAATGGAATCATCGAAGAGACAAATGTTCAAATTGATATTGAGGACGATGGTAATGTCTTTATCACCGCAGTAGACATGGATGGCATGGCTAGGGCTAAGAAGATGATTGAAGATATCGTTCGTGATATCGAAGTTGGTGAAATTTATGAAGGCCACGTTCTGAAGATTGTTACTGATCGAACCAAGGGGTCCGAAATCGGAGCCGTTATTGATCTTGGTGGGGGACGAGACGGTATGATTCACATCAGCAATGTTTGCCACGGTCGCATCAACAAGATTAGCGACGTGCTTGAAATGGATGATCTAGTTAAAGTAAAGGTTATCGAAGTAGACTCCGAACGTGGACGTATTGGTCTGTCACGAAAGGACTTAATTGAACCTGGTACACCAGATCCTAAATGTGAGGCAGCTACTCAGGCCGGAGGTGGTTCTGATTTTCAGGACCGTGGACCAAGAGGGCCACGTCCTCCACGTCCAGATTTTGACAGAGGACCGCGTCCAGCTGGGCCGTCAGCTAGTCGCGTCTCCCCTCCAGGACGTTTTGCCAAGCACGACTAATCAAAGCACCCTCCTCTCATGGGAAAACTCGTCGTCGTTACCGGACCTTCCGGTGCAGGAAAAGACTCAGTAATAGAGCAGGCGCACTCGCTTGGGTTAGATTTTACGTCTATCACTACAACTAGTACCAGGCCAATGCGTCCGGGTGAGGCAGAGGGAAAGCCTTATTTTTTCCTCACCAGAGAAGAATTTGAGGAAAAAATAGACAATGGTGAGATGATTGAGTGGGCAGAAGTGTATGATAATCTCTACGGCAGCTCCAAAACCGAGGTCGAGCGCAAACGTAAGAATAACGACGTCGTATTGATAAAAGTTGATCCTCAAGGTGCGCGAACCTTTAAGGAGATGATTCCAGATGCTATTACTGTCTTCATCAAGCCGCCGAGCCTAGAATATCTGGAGATGCGTCTTCATAAGCGTGCCTCGGATGCTGAGGATGTTATACAAAAGCGCATGGAAATTGCTAAATACGAACTGGAAAAGCTCGATTCCTGGGATTATGTGATTTTAAACGATGAAGGCAAGCTTGAAGAGGCCGCTCAAGAGCTGATTGCAATCATATCCACATAGTTATACACAGGGCCAGTACAATCAGAATCGCTCAAAATTCCTATTTCAAACTAAGTTTGGAGGAGTAAAATAGCTAAGGTTAGCAAATAAGAAGGGTCACTAGTTGACCCTTCTTTGAAAACGTGGTATTATACATTCATCAAGTGTTCTTAAACATTTCAAACGTTTTCCACAAAACGTATCACACCAATACAGGCCTGTAGGAGGCGATGGGTGCAGCTGTCGCCGCATCAATCGCTTTCTGCAGTAGCCTAGTCTGACGAGCAATCGTCAAAAAACAAAAACACAAAATGTGATACCGGCCAGCTTGCATAGAACTTAGTTCGGGTAACCCCTGGACACTATGTTCGCAGCCAATCATGTGGAAAGCGCCTATCTGTCCAGTGACTTGACTAGTAAACTGGCGGAGACACACGACTTAGATGCGTTCTTCACTTTCTCTTCGGAGGGAAGAAGACAAACTTAGCCGTGCATAGGCGCATCGCAAAGGCTACAAAAATCGTTTTTATTCAAAAACATATGTGGCGCGTGATGCGCCTTTTTCGTACAAAAAAATCAGTCTAGCAGTTTACACAAAGGGCCCTCAAGGGTACAATTTAATTATTCTTCAATAAATTTACTAATATGGATCAAGCATTTACAGATGAAATGAAGGCAGCCCTTCTAAAAGAACAGATGGAATTAACCGGTGAGTTAGGCGCCATTTCTCACAAGGACGTGGGTGACCATGTCCCCGGCAGTCGTGACGCAAATTTTCCAAATTTTGGTGACGACAATTTAGGAGAAAATACAGAGTCCCCAGCTGAAGTAGCCGAGTATGAAGTTAATGTAAATGTCACTGGCCGCCTCGAGCAGCGTCAGGTTGAGATTACTGATGCTTTAAAGCGAATCGAACAGGGAATCTACGGAACCTGTCTTAAATGTGGCGGTCCAGTGGGAGAAGATCGCCTGAGGGCAAATTCAGCGGCTAGTGCCTGTATCAACTGTGCAAAATCACACGTCTAAATCAAAGCCTTTTACTCAATTACGGGCTCTTGCACAGCAAGATGCCCGTTTTTGGGTTGTCGGGGTGATTTTTCTATTAATCTACATGGTCGATAGACTCTCAAAAATGTGGGCTCTATCTAATTTGGTAGATAGACGAATTTCAGTTGTGCCTTGGGTCGAACTGACGCTTGTCTCAAACGAGAAATTTGCCTACCTAAGCTTACCTGCCTGGTTTTCTATTATTGTAACCGTTGTGGTTATGGTAGTAATCGCCGGTTTTGCGCGCAGCGAGTTTCGACGTGGGCAACGCTTAGCGCCAAGTCTAATTTTCTTAGTGCTACTTGGCGCTTGGTCAAATTTATTAGACCGCCTGCGGTTTGGTGGGGTGGTAGATTTTATTTCAGTTAATCGCTGGTCGGTTTTTAATCTGTCAGATGTTTACATCGTTGTTGGAGTTATTTGCTTGCTGTTGTTCCTGCCCAAGAGCAACACAGCGGATGATTCAGATAAGTCAGCACCGGTACCACGAGTGGATTTTGACACAAAGTCATAATCGGAATAACGTAGTACTATGCAAATCAAGGAACCCAAAACCAAAGTTTTTACAAAAAATAAGGAGGATTTTGTTTGTGAAAACTGCGGCTTTGCTGTCGCTGGTGACGGCTATCGCAATCACTGTCCCCACTGTTTAATCTCCAAGCACGTTGATGTAAATCCAGGTGATCGAGCCGAGTCTTGTGGTGGTTTAATGCATATTTCCGATATCGCAATGGATCACGGTACTTTGGTGTTTACTTATCAGTGCGAAAAGTGTGGCCACTTAAAAAAGAATAAGGCTCACACCGAAGATAGTATCGATGCTATTACCGCCAAGATGAAGGAGTTAGGTGATAAGAAGCAAAAACCTGTTTAATCTTTAATTTAGTTGCGTAATACGGAGCCTATGGTAGGCTTTTTTTGCCGTTTTTGGCATTTCACAAGGTAAGAGCCTTGAGCTCTTGAAAAGGGGTTGAAGATGTCGTCTTTGGATGTCACTCTGAATCTGCTTCGGGCCAATCCCGATGCCCGGGCGAAGATCCTGCAGGACCTTCCCTTCTTCCGGGACAACCTCCACCCGGATACCATCAAGGAGCTCGCCACTGAGTGTCTGGCCGAGTTCTACGCTCGTGGGAGCAAGGCCTGCGAAGCGCGCGAGACGGCTGACACCGTCATCGTCGTGGTCTCCGGCCAGCTCGTTCTAGAAGGACTGATCAGCAGTCCAGAGTTCGGACAGGGTCAGGTCATCGGCACCTTCGGCCTGCTGGTCGGCGCAGGTCAGGCCGTCCGCACGGAGACGCTGATCGCCGACGATGACACCCTCGTGCTGGAGATCTTCTACAGCAAGCTGGAGCCCCATCGCAGCAGTCTGATCTTCGAGATCGGCCGTCAGGTCCACGCGGCCATGATGTCGGCCAATGCCCGAATTCATCAGCTCACAAGAGAGCTGAACCGCGCCCGAGCACCCGCTCAATACGGTTCCCCAAGGAGCCCAGAGTGAGTTGATCGGAAATAGCATCGCCTGGAGAGGAGGGCGGTGCATCTTTTTTTTTGACATGACCTTAATGGACTGCTAGGCTGTTTTTAGATGGAACTGCTCGCCCTTGGCGTGCAGTTTTTTATGACTAATATTCTTTCAGAAAAGACAGCGACTATTCAGTCCTACAGCTTTATTGGCTTGGAGTGTGTTGCGGTGGAAATTGAGGTAGACGTGTCACCTGGATTGCCAAGTTTTATCATTGTGGGATTACCTGACGCAGCGGTGTCCGAGGCGCGCGATCGAGTTAGGGCTGCCATTAAGAACTCCGGCTACTCTTTTCCAGCCATGAGAGTCACAGTGAATTTAGCGCCGGCTCAGATTCCAAAAGCTGGTTCTTTATATGATTTACCAATTGCGATCGGTATTTTATTAGCATCGCGTGCCATTAAAGCCAAGCGTGAATTACCAAGAATGATTGGTGAATTAGCTTTGTCAGGTAGAATACGACCAGTTCGCGGTGCCTTGCCTGTTGCAGCTGCCGCCAGCCGAAATAGGCAGGCTATCATCGTGCCCTGCGACAACTTGCCTGAATTAAAGTTACTTGAAAAAGTCCATTTGTTGCCCGCCAGTTCCCTGCAGCAAGTAATTGGATTTATACTAGGGCAAACTGAGCTGAACATGCCTGAGCTTGAACAGGTTGCTGAACTAGTGCAAAATCCGGCTGTAGATTTTTCAGATATAGTTGGTCAAAGTCTAGCTAAGTACGCCTGCATGGTAGCAGCTGCTGGTCACCATAACTTGCTCATGTCTGGACCTCCCGGCGTGGGTAAAAGCCTACTCGCCAAGGCCTTGGTTGGTATTCTTCCGCCACCTAGTCAGACAGAACAGTTAGAAAGCACCATGATTCATTCTGTGGTCGGTAGATCTCAGGCGCTGCTTCAAGTCAGGCGGCCTTATAGAGCTCCTCATCACAGCGCTTCACCGGCTTCAATTCTTGGTGGTAGTCGTCAGTTATTACCTGGTGAGGTGTCATTGGCTCACACTGGCGTTTTGTTTTTTGATGAGTTGCCTGAGTATCGGCGGGATGTTATCGAAGCCTTACGTCAGCCCCTTGAAGATGGAACTATTACCATAACACGGGCGGTCGGTTCAGTTACTTATCCGGCCCAATGTTTATTTGTGGCCGCTGCTAATCCTTGTCCATGTGGTTTTTACGGATATGACCTGCCTGACCGAAATAGACAATGCACCTGTGCTTTTGTTGATGTACAGCGCTATAATCGAAAACTGTCTGGACCCTTGCTGGACAGGATTGATCTTAAAATAAAACTACCATTTATTAGACCGCATGAGCTAACTGTCTCAAAGTCAGCGCCTGAGTCATCCGAGTCAATTCGTCGCCAAGTTACTTTGGCCAGGAGGGTGCAGCAGGAACGTCAAGGCAAAGCCAACGGGCTGTTAACGCCAAAGGAATTAAAAAAATTAATCGCTCTAGATACTCCGGCCGAGCAGCTAATGAAACTGGCTCTTGATAAGTATGGCCTATCCATGCGCGGATACGCCAAAACCTTGCGATTAGCTAGAACCATTGCTGATCTTGGAGGCTCCGATGATGTTATCCAATCTCACATAGCAGAGGCTCTCCAGCTTTCGGGCGCACTCACTGCTAACGATTTAAATAGTGGGTCTGTCGGGTAAAGTTGACGAGGATTCGTTCTCAGGAATATGCACAAAACTGTAGACACCATTACTCAAGGTACAACGGTCAGCCGATACTACTGCCATAGCTGCTACATCTGCCAATTCAACCTCCTCACGTTCAGACCAGCGCTTAGTTACGAGTGTAGTAAATTCTTCACGCACATATGAAAGGTCAAAATCACCTATCTTGAATCGGTCTGGAAAAGCTAATCGTAAGAGAGCTAATGATTTGGCATTAGGTACGTTTTCCCAGAGGTCTATACCAGGATGCCCCTTAGTTGCATTGTAGAGCCTTTCCATGCGCCCATCGTTCTCCTGTAGTGATGCCAACAGGTCAGGATCACACTTAGCCAGGAATAGCATTACTCCAGGAACAAGATGAGCATAATCTTCTGGAGCATCTAGGATGCGTCTAGCGCGCTTAAGTACCTGTTCTGTTATTTGGTCAGCTTTGTCTTGATCATTAATTATATCCAATAGTCTAGCTGCTTCAATAAAGTACTTGCTGCTAAAGACTCCTTCCCATCGTGCCCCATTAAATTCTTGGATAATTTGATCTTCTTCCAACTGTCGCTCAATAGAGGACAGGTCTGTGCCGGGGATAACAATGTCGGATAAAAAAAGATCAAGTCCTATATCTGAATAACGAGGATGTAGATTATTGGGATCGTCTTCCTCTGCAACAGCATGAGCCAGAAGAGCGCTTTGCGTGAAACTTTCAAGGTATTTTATGGTCTCTTTATTAAAATTATTAAACCACGACATCACAGCCTCGGGTGGAAAATATAACTTAGGCTCAGTTTCGGGGGCGTGAATTTTCTCAGTGGCTCTTCTCCGTTCTGGGGCAGGACTTCTTCGAGGACTTCTCATATATATTAGAGCTCAGAATATAATATTACTATCCGTGAAAGCATAGCGTAGAGGTACTAGTTTTGTCGAGGCAATATTAAAACAAACTCTCCACGCACAGCTTCGCGCGCACTTAAATTATCAAATAATTCCTGGGGCGTACCACGTAAGAATTCTTCATGTAACTTAGTCAGCTCTCTAGCTAGAATTACCATCTCAACTTTCCCGACCAACGCGTCTAACGTTTTTAATATGCGATGTGGGGATTCGTAAGCTACTACGGTACGACTGCGGCACTCTTCAGACATGGTCAATAGCATAGTTTGTCGACCTTTTTTGTGGGGGATGAATCCGTGATAGGTAAAGGCGCTAGTATCGGCTCCAGATGCTGACAGAGCAGTTATGACAGCTGAGGCGCCTGGTACAGGTACAACCGGAATACCTTTTTCTATCGCTGAAGCAATTAGTCGCGCACCCGGATCAGATATGCCAGGTGTCCCTCGATCAGCTACTAGTGCCACAGTCTGTCCTTCAGCCAGAAATTGTAGAATAGATTCCTCGCGCGAGTTCTTGGACTGTGCATGATAACTAACCAGGCGCGGCCCAGAAATTGAGTATGAGTGCAATAAAATTCCAGTTTCCCTGGTGTCTTCGCAGGCAATCACATTAACCTGTTGAAGAATCCGCTTAGCCCTGTCTGTTAGGTCTCCCAGGTTACCAATCGGAGTCGCCACTATGTAGAGCGTTCCAGCTAGCACGGACGGGGAGTCTACTTGCTTGTTCATGATAGTTGTTGTATAATGTAATCAGAACTATATTACCACTCGTAACCTAACACACATGGCCGAGGGAACGAAAGTGCTTATCGTCGAGGACGATAAATTCCTGTCAGAATTGATCTCCACTAAGCTTTCAAAAGAGGGTTTTGATGTTACTTTAGCTACAGACGGTGAAGCCGGCTTGGCCAAAGCAAACGAGGTCAAACCAGAGATTATCTTACTCGATATCATGCTTCCAGGCATGAGCGGTTTCGAGGTTTTGGAAAGCCTTAAAACCAGCGAAGACGAGAGCGTGAAAAATATCCCAGTTTTGATTCTCAGTAATTTTGGTCAGGAAAGCAAGGTCCAGCAAGGGCTCAAGCTAGGCGCCAAAGACTACTTAGTAAAGGCCAACTTTACTACCGGAGAGATTGTTGAAAAAATCCGAGCCGCTCTGGGTCAATAAATTAAATCAAAAATCAACACCCCGCTTTACGGCAGGGTGTTTTGTTTACCTTTACTTTGAAAGTTGGAAATCTAATATTCTAGTAGTAGCCGAACGGGTTGGTGAAACCTCCATTAACCATAACTTCAAAATGTAGATGAGAGCCAGTTGAGTTACCCGTTGATCCTTCTTCACCTAAGGTCTGGCCACGACCAACGCTTTGGCCAGCGCTAACAAAAACCTTCTGTAAATGAGCGTAACGGGTTGTTAGGCCACCGCCGTGGTCAATTACTACCTGCAGGCCATAACCACTATACCAGCCGGCTGATCTTACGGTACCGCCCTCGGCCGCGTAAATAGCATCTCCAAATTCACCATCCACATCAATGCCTGTGTGTCGGTAACCGTAGTACTGAGAAATTCTATGTGTAGTGGTTGGCCACTGTAATTTAGTGCCTGAGACAGCAGCGTTGGCAGCTGGGGTGCCACCAGACTGAGTAAAGACCTGCTGAAAAGTAGCTACTCTGGTAGTCGTTGGGGTTGGCGGTGGCGGGGCGGGCTGTTCGCCATCGGGGACTATAATCTCAACACCGGCTATCAAATCTTCAGCGCCAAGCAAGTTATTAAACTCAATAATTTTATCTTCGGAAGCGTTATATTTTTGAGCAATGCTTGAAACTGTTTCGCCAGATTTAACATTATGAGCCACTCCTGTAACCGGCAAGATCCACAAAGTATCTCCAGTTCTTACACGCTTGGCTTGGTCGTCTGTTAAGTTATTTGACCACATAACAGTTTTTGTCGAGACACCATACTTATCTGCAATGGTGCTAATTGTGTCTCCTTCTTGAACAACATATTTCTGAATATCTTCACGGGTAGTGCCTCTAACGCCACCAATTGTGCTGGTGCTAACAAAAGCACCGCCTTGTTCAGCAAAGAAAGATCCATTGTCGCCAACATCGGCACTGCGACTAATTCCGTCTTGCTTGCTAACCGCCGCTGACACATCTACATACCTAACCTGCGCCTGACGCACTGAATCTGCTGTAATAACAGTCAGCTCCTCCTTGCTAAAAACTGACGCAACTAAAGAGCCGTCGGCAAAGTCTTCAGAGCGAACAGCTCCGGCCTGCCTGACGTTGACCAGAACCACCGTCAGTGTCATGGTCCCAACCACGGCGTGAATGGCAAATCTATGCGTCACAATGGCCAATAATTTATGTTCAGCATGAAAGAAGCTTTTAGAACGTGCTCTGACCACCAGTAAAGCCTTATAAAAAACCACAGTTAGAGGCTTAAAGAGCTTTTGCCAAATAAAAAGAGCCGGAAGTACCAGCACAATAATCAGTCCACGGCGAACCAGTGGCCAGACTAGATTCATCAGGTGAATTAGCTTCAGGCTCAGCGAAACAATCAGTTGTTTGAGGCGAAGTTTAATAAGTGTATTCTATTGAAAAACGCCGGACTACACTATCAATTTGCGGTCAAAAAGTCAATGCCGTACAATGGGCAAACTAACAGATGTCAAATGAATGAATACAACCCCCAAGAAATAGAGCAGAAATGGCAGCAGCGATGGCAAGAGGCTAAGACTTTCACTGCCAGCGATGATCAGGCTTCGAAGCAGTATATCTTAGATATGTTTCCATATCCTTCGGCAGCAGGGCTACACGTTGGTCACCCCGAGGGCTATACCGCTACAGATATTCTGTCTCGCTTTCGCCGCATGAACGGTTTTAATGTTTTGCATCCAATGGGTTGGGATGCCTTCGGTTTACCGGCCGAGAATTACGCTATTAAAACTGGCGTTCATCCTGATAAGTCTACGCATGACAACATTACAAATTTTACCAGGCAGATTCAGTCACTCGGTCTGTCTTATGATTGGGGTCGTGAGATTGATACATCATCGCCAGAATATTACCGGTGGACTCAGTGGATGTTTTTACAGATGTACAAAAATGGTTTAGCTGAGAGAAAAAAAGCCAAGGTGAATTGGTGTAATACCTGTCAGACCGTATTAGCCAATGAGCAAGTTGTAGATGGTAATTGCGAGCGCAGTAAAGATCCAGTAATTCAAAAGGATCTAGAACAGTGGTTTTTTAAAACCACTCAATACGCCGACCAACTTCTAGAAGATCTAGATACTATTGATTGGCCCGAACCAATAAAATTGATGCAGCGAAACTGGATTGGCAGGCAGGAGGGGATTGATCTGTCTTATGACATTGATGGCAGTAATGAAAAAATCGTAGCCTTCACTAAGTTTCCAGAAACAAACTTTGGTGCGACCTTTATTGTAGTTGCTCCTGAGCATCCAATAGTTAGGTCTATTACGACGCCAGAGCAAGAGGCGGAAGTTCTAGCGTATGTGGAGCGCACTGCCGGCCTAACGGAACTTCAACGTAAAGAGAATCGGGAAAAAACCGGTGTGTTTACAGGGCGTTATGCCATTAACACTCTAACTGGTTTCAAAATGCCAATCTGGGTAGCTGACTTTGTCTTAGCAAACTATGGTACCGGCATGGTGGTGGGTGTGCCGGCTCACGACGAGCGCGATTTTGAATTTGCTCAGAAGTACAGTCTGGAAATTATTAGAGTCATGAAGACCACGGATGGCGATGAGTCTCCAGTGACTGAGTTGTCTCAGGTAGACCACAACGGCGCAATGATGAATTCAGATTTCTTAAATGGAATGGATGCGCAGTCAGAGGCCAAGACAGCCATGATGGATTACATGGAAAAACACGGCCTAGGTAAACGTGTTGTCTTTTTCAATCTACGTGATTGGTTGATTTCGCGTCAGCGGTACTGGGGCGCGCCTATTCCAATTATCTATTGCGACGAACACGGCGAGCAGTCTGTTCCAGAAGACCAGCTTCCTGTCGTTTTGCCAACAGATGTCGACTTCCGTCCCACCGGTGAGTCGCCCCTGGCTCTATCTAAAACTTTTCAAGATGTTAGCTGTCCAACTTGTGGCCAGCCGGCTCGCCGCGAGTCAGATACCATGGACACCTTCGTTTGTTCGTCTTGGTACTACCTGAGATTTTGCGATCCAAATAACGAACAGGAGTTTGCCTCCCCAGATAAACTCAAGCAGTGGTTGCCAGTCGACATGTATGTCGGTGGTGCTGAGCATGCCGTCTTACATTTACTCTACGCCCGTTTCTTCCACAAAGCTTTGCAGGATTTTGGTTTTATTCCAAAAGAAGTTGGTAGAGAACCTTTTGCCGCTCTTCGCAATCAAGGGATGATTCTGGGTGAAGACCATCAGAAAATGAGCAAGTCTGTCGGTAATGTCATAAATCCAGACGATGTTGTAAACGAGTATGGAGCTGATACCTTGAGGTTGTACGAAATGTTCATGGGTCCATTTGAGGACACTAAACCTTGGAGTACTAAGAGTATTAAGGGTGTCAGACGCTTCCTGGACCGCTCGTGGAGTGCTATGCAGCAACCGGCTGGAATTAAAACTACTCCTGACCTTCAAAAAACTCTCCACAAGACAATCAAAAAAGTAACCAATGACATTGAGCAGTTTAAGTTTAATACTGCCATCTCACAGTTAATGATATGTTTAAACGCCATATCAGCTAACCCAGAATTCGTTGATGAGCAAACACAACGCTCTTTCTTACAACTATTGTCACCATTTGCTCCACATCTAGCAGCTGAACTGGCAGAGCTGCAAGGCTACGGACAGGACCTCTTTGCAAGTTGGCCAAAATTTGATGAGACTTTAACCCAAGACGATTCTGTCCAAGTAGCCGTTCAGGTTAGTGGCAAGGTTCGTGGCACTATTGAGCTTTCGCCTGACGCCGACGAGGCGTCTGCCAGATTAGTGGCAGAGGCTAACGAGAATGTCGTAAAGCACATAACTGGTAAGGAAATTATAAAAGTAATTTATGTGCCTGGCCGAATTATCAATCTGATCGTTAAAGGATAATGTTGTTAGAAGAAGATGACATCAATCAGTGCGCACAAATTTTAAAGCGGGGACAGCTAGTGGTGTTTCCTACTGATACAGCTTACGGATTAGGTTGTCTCTACGACAATCACGCTGGAATCAAACGAATAATGGGCTTAAAGGGTCGTACTGATGACAAGTTTACTGTTGTGGCCGCCTCTCTTAAGCAAGTTGAGGATCACTTCCAGTTATCTGATGCTCAACGCCAACTAGCTTCTGCATATTGGCCCGGTCCACTTTCTATCGTAGTTTCTGCTACACTGTCTGTGCGAGTTCCTGACTGCCCAACTACACAAGCTTTAGCCAGTGCTGCAGGCAAGCCGCTAATTGCGACTTCAGCCAACCGCACGGGTAATCCAGCTACGTTCACAATCGAGCAGGCCAAGCTAGAGATCGGCGAATCAAATGTTGAAGGCTGGCTAGACGTTGGCGCGCTCCCCAATAAACTGCCATCTACGGTTGTTCAGGTTTTGCCAGACGGCAGCAATAAGATTATTCGACAAGGTGCCATCAATCTACATGAATAAAGATCAACTCGAGACCCTTTTAAAAAAACATCAATTAACTCCCCGCAAAGAACAGGGGCAGAATTTTTTAATCAATGAGGATGTAATTGACGCATCATTAGCAGCGGCTGAGCTCTCGTCAGCAGATACTGTCCTGGAAATCGGTCCAGGTTTTGGTGCTCTTACTAAACGTCTAGTCGGTATTGCTGGCAAGGTCGTAGCAGTAGAGCAGGATCGCGTGCTGGCCTCTACTTTAAAACCACTTAGTGAGCAGAATGATAACCTACTGGTCATTAACGAAGATATTCGTACTTTTCATAGAGCAGAAGCCGGTTTATTAGACAATGGCTACAAGCTTGTAGCCAACTTGCCTTACAACATTACCTCTTGGGTGATGCGTGAATTTACTGAGCACAACCCAAAACCAAGTCGTATGGTAGTAATGGTGCAAAAAGAGGTAGCGGAACGCATAATCGCCAAGCCCGGCAAGATGAGCATCTTGGCAGCTGCTATTCAGCTGTATACGAACCCTAGAATCGTCACCATTGTTGATAGAACCTCGTTTCATCCTATTCCAGATGTCGACAGTGCCATTATTTGTTGCGACCTACTACCAACTCCGCGATCTTCTGACCCTGAACGGCTCATGAAGTTCATCAAAGTTGGTTTTGCAAGCAAAAGAAAACAACTTCACAATACTCTAAGCGCTGGTTACCCAATATCTTCTACCCAAGTCAGGGTGATTTTAGGTGATATTGGGTTGTCACAGACCGCTCGGCCTCAGGAGCTCAGCTTAGAGGATTGGGAAGCTGTAAGTCAGGCAGTTTTTCAAAAGGTCAGACTTTGACGAAAGAATCGGTATATGATATAATCGCACCATCCTCCGTGTATCACGTGCATGGCTATAAATCCAACAAAAATTGATCGTTACTCTGTTTATGGATTGGCTGCTATCGGAGTGGTAGTCTTGATTGGTGGGATCTTTCAACTAAGGTCTGACCTTTCAACGACGAAACGCGATGTGTTTGATGCAACGCGTGAAGAAATCATTGCCAAAATTCTGGCCGCCGGTGATGATCCCGATAAAATCCTTGGTGATACTGACGCCAATGCTGAAGAGCTTATTAGAAAGCAGCAGTCAGACACGGATGGTGATGGCCTTACGGATTTCGACGAAGAGTTCATTTACAATACCAGCCCATTTTTAAAAGATTCCGACTCAGATGGTATTTCGGATGGAGATGAGCTTGCTAACAACACCAACCCAAATTGTCCAGAAGGTCAGCCATGTTCATCGGCTTCCTCAGGAGGGGATGGTACCGAAGTGGCAGCTGCTGGCGCCTTTGCTGAATTTAATCCAGCGGAGCAAGGGGTGCTCGGTGTCGATCTAGCAAACGCTCCAGCCGCAGACGAGTTGTTACCTAAAAATGCTGACGGTTCAATCGATATCGCGGGCGTTAGGGCTCTACTGCTAGAGCAGGGCATCTCTCAAGACATTCTAGATTCAACGAGTGACGCAGATATTGTCTCGGTTGCCGAAGAAGCAGCCAAGCAGGCTCAGAGTGGCGCCAACGCCATCGTTCAGGTCCAGGATGAGGTTGCATCTATAAGAAACATGTCGGTTAAGGAGAAAAGAACATTTCTGATCGATTCCGGTTTAGCACAAAGCGATGTTGATGCGCTGTCAGATGATTTAATTGTTCAATTAGTAGATGAGGCCGTTATCGAAGCTACAAATCAAGTTTTTGAAGGCGACCAAGCATTATTAGGTGGGGCTGGTGTTACGGATACTACTCAAAGTAGCAATCAAGAAACGGAGTCCAACTCATCTTCAATAAGTAACTCGATCGAGGAAAACAATTAACTACCTCGCTCCGACTATGCCACACCAACCCCAGTACAGATTCCGGAAATTTATCGCCAGCATCATGATGATGATGACTGTTTTGACTCCTGGCGCTATGGCTGGAGGAGCCGTGGCCATTGGGTTGTTAACTCCACAAGCTGCTCATGCTCAGGTTTCAACGGTTGGTGATGTCCCTCGAGTTGTCCAGCAGGTAATTGATTTTGTTTTAAAGGGCCTAGTTGCGGCCGCTAAGGTTGGAATTAAAAACGCCTTACGGTCATTTTTGGAAAAAATTGCCTATGATACGGCAGTTTGGGTAGCTTCAGCTGGTGAAAATCAAGAGCCGCTAGCTTTTGTTAAGGAGCCGGGTGAATATTTTACTGAGCGCGCTGATGCAGCCGCTGGAGCCTTCTTTTCTACCCTGGGAGAAGAGGGTGGTTTTGATTACTTTAATTTGTGCGACCTGCCAGACCCAAGTCTTAAGTTAAATTTCCAGTTAATCCTCCCTCAATTTACCGCTGATGAGCCATATGAACCTGAATGTACTTTTTCAGAGCAGGTAAATAATGTACAGGACTACGCTGAATCTCTGGCTGATCAAGCGGTGGCTTTCGTTGAGGATCCTAAGTCAATGATCAATCTTTCGGTTAGTTTAGGTAGTGGGGAAAATTCCATTGCTTCACTACTAAACGCCGCTGATCAGGTCTTGGATTCAAAAAAGCAAGAGGAGCGTGAAGCCGCTGTTGAGCAAATCCAAAGTAGTTTAAAAGCTCAAAAGGCTGATATCTCAGGCTACATACAAACGCCGGTTGCAGTTATTGATGGTAAATTAAATTCTGTCTTGGGTCAGTCGACGGTTGGTGAGACCACCCAACAAGACAATGTCATCGCTGATGCGCTGACAATTTTTATTAATACACTGGCCAATAAGTTGATGGAGCGACTGGCAGGTGGCTTGCTGGCATTTTTCACCGAGTCAGATATTTCTAGCTCGATCGCTGGAGATAGTTCAACCTCAGGATCTGGAGGAGTTAAGGCGGCTGAAGAAAAATTCGCTGAATTTAAAACACCGACCTTCAATCCAGGTGGAGAGATAGATATTCTAACCCAATTTGCATCTTGTCCGGAACAGGGAGCTGATGTCACAAACTGCGTCATTAATGAAGGATTTAGATTGGCTATCGAAGAAGGCTTAACGCTTAATCAGGCGGTTAATGAATTCGGTTACATTGATCCATCGACTCCCTTCGCTTTAGATTCCAACGGAGGGACCATTACCAGTCCAACTTTAGGCATCTCACTACGTAACATTAGAATCCTCCGTCAATACAGCGTCGTTCCGGTCGGTTGGGAATTAGCCGCCATCTATAATGACGATTTTGACGGCACTCCGTTAACGATCGGTTCTGTGATAGATAACTATGACGATTGTGATGAGGGTAACTACTCTCCTTATTGTGGATTAGTTGACCCAGACTGGCCACTAAAAGCCCCAGACGTTTTTTGTAAATTACAGGGATACGCCACCAACATTGCGGCTGAAGAGGCTATAGACGATGACGGAGCCGTTAATACTCCAGAAAAACTTTTCACTGCTCGTTTGACCAGCTGTCTTGATCCGCAGTCATGTTTATCCGAAGACGAAAATGGCTTTTGTGAAGCCTATGGATATTGTGTACAGCAGGAGCGTATCTACCGTTTTGAGGGTGATTCTTGCCCATCATACTACGCGTCATGCGAGTTATTTACTGACGACGCTGGTAATGATCAGTCACTCTTACAAAACACAGTTAACTATGACGATTGTTCTGTAGATAACGTTGGCTGCCAGTGGCGTTGCCGTACTTACAATGAAGTTGATGAGGCTTTCCAATGCTCTGGTCAAGATGAAGTTTATTCAACTTGTGATAGCGGTAGCTCTACCTACGATAGCAGTGCTTTAAGTTGTGGCTGTACGGCTGCTGACGCGTCAACCTGTGATATCACCGAGGGTGGATTTACTTGTGACACTGATACCGGAGAGTCTTGCACGCTTGGTACGGAGACAAGTGCTGATGTTGATTTTGACACTACAATTAACTTTGATGACGATGTAGCCTCCTGTTCATCACAAGACAGTGGCTGTACCGAAACCATTCCGGTAAAGGGAGGAGCTAACCTTCTAGCCAACGGCGGCTTTGAATTTTATGATAATGCCGACACCGATCTGGCTGGACCAACTGATACGGCAGTCGACTCTCCTTATGATGACAGTTTTGGTTTTTCTGCCTCTAGCGATGCATCATGCACGAGCTATACAAATCCTCAAAATTGTCAGGGTTGGGAATTAGTTAGCGGTTCAGCTGTCCGCGCGGTTAACGAGGCGCTGTATGGTGACTCTGCTTTGCAGTACGATGGTGATGTCGCTGGTGGCATCGTTCATCGTTTTGCTACCGGTCAAGCGCTAGAGAATCGCAGTTTTTCCCTGAGCTTCACCTATAATAATATCGATGCCAATACTTGTAGTGTGACCGGATCAATATTTGCTGATCCCGCAACAGATACTACCTGGCCTGGAGTTTCTGCCATGACTGAGTCTACCGACTTTGACGCTGGAGAAACTAGCAGCAGCGGTTTCCAAACCTACACCTCCGATCTTGTTACCTTCAGCGCGGGAGTTTCAGCAACCACCGTCGGTGTCATCTTCAATACAACTGGCACGGGTTGCGATATCGTTTTGGATGGCGTTACGCTTGAAGAAAACTCAGGCTCATCGGGTATTTCTGATTATCAAAACTCTGATGATCTAGTTTACGTGAATTTTAATGATGCTAATTCCTGTACCGTTGGTGAAATCGGTTGCAACCTCTACACTCCTGTTACCGGCGAGTCTGATACTCCAATTCCAGGTCAAATTACTAACCCGTATTCCGAGGCTTGCGGAGATGGATCAGATTACACTGGAGCAGAGTGCTCTCAGTGTGTTGAAGAAACAGTTGGCTGTGATGCCTTTATTGAACAAGAAACCCCTTACAACGCGCCTATCAACGACGTGAGTGGTTTTAGTACTTACCTAGATAGTTCGTTTGATGCGGATTTAGCAGAGGCCATTGCGCAACGCACAGGCTACTATTGTGAGGATACAACCACCCCTTGTTCACCTGATCGAGAAACGCTTGATTGTGGCAGTGGTGTGAGTTGTCTACCATCGATCTCAATCATCCCTGATACCGGCACATCTTGCTCAGCCAATAACGTCGGTTGTGAACAGTATGTAAACTTAGACCAGGAATCTCTTGGTGGTGAAGGCGTTGAACATTACAAATACATCCGTCAATGTGTTAAGCCAACTACTCAAGAAATTGAGGATCAGGAAATTGACACCTACTATACCTTTGAAGGTTCCGACATCTCTGGATACCAGTTGCGGTCTTGGTATTTAAAGAAATCAGATGTAGACGCTGGCCCTTGTACCAATCTTGATCTTTACGGGTCCACCTCAGAAACACCAACCGCCAACTGTATTGATAGTGACACACTTTCCGCGAACTATAATGATTGTACAGCTAGCGACATTGGTGACGATCCAGATTGTACAGAATGGTTTGATTCAGATGGTGCAAATTACTTGAGGTATAAATCAAGTACTATAACGGCCTCTGATGATTGTGTGCCTTTGCGCAATACTTTTGATGATCGTGTCTATTACTCGATACCAGATGAAAGCCAGAGCTGTCCTGCTTCTGCCAATCTTTGTCGAGAATACAAAGGTTCTGCGGGAGGTGCGGTAGAATTTGTTATCGAAGAAGACTTTGATGACGGAGCAGTTTGGGGAGATGCTGAAGTTTCAGCTGAAACGGTCACAGCCAGTGCTGGTTTATCCATGGCGCTTGGAACTAGTTCAACTAACGCAGCCACCAGCGGCGCTACAACAGTAGCCGGCTTGGTTGATGAGGCTGATAGCTATGTCGTTACCTTCTGGGCCAAGAGTGACACTGATGGTTCACTGATCTATCCTTACTTCTATTCGGCTGAAACTGCTGAAACAAATTTCCTTTCAGAGGATGATATCGACTTGAGTACGGAGTGGCAAAAATACAGCGTCGGTCCATTTACTTTCCCAGAGGCTGTTAGTGGAGACGAGGAATTTGGATTCGAATACACCGATAGCTATGTCTATATTGACAACGTTGAGCTGCAAAAAAATAACAGCCACTACCTGATTCTTGAAAGTGCCGATAGTTGCCTGGGATATGAAGGTTGTGAGGAGTACACAGATGAGCAAGACGTCACAAATTACCTAAAGTCTTTCACTAACCTGTGTTCAGATAACGTAGTAGGTTGCGAGGCCATTATTAAAACCCAAAATTCAGATACGCCATTCTATACATCTTATCAAGCGGATAACGAATGGTCGGCTACCAACACTCCGAATGACGATGTGAATATCGTAGCTGATGTTGCTACAACCATTGTTATCACCGACAGTGTACAGTGTGATTCATCAGTCGCGGCTTGTGAGCTGGTCGGCTTGCCTGAATTGGACGATAGTGAAGACCCTCAATCCTACAGTGCTGAGTATATTATTAATGACCCTGATTCTTACGACACTATTTTGTGTGAGGAGCACCAACGTAGTTGTGAGCAGTATACAGATAGCCAAGGTTCAACAACCTACTTTAAAGATCCGGGAGAAAAATATTGTGAATACAATGCCAGTCTTGGTCAGTGGTTGACACCAGACGGTGATGCTTGTCCCTTGCAAAATGACTCGGCTGAGCCATCTCAACCAAAGGGGCCTATCTGTAACGGTGGTTTACGAGAGGATGAGCTCTGTAGCACCGATAATGATTGTCCAGCTGACTCAAGCGACTCCAATACCTATCGTTGTATCTCAAACGACAGCGCTGATTCTGGTTGGGTTGGTCGATGTACTGCGCCATACAGTGGCTGTACTTTGTACGTCGATCCAAACATGGCTACCATGATTGATGACTTCAGCGCTGAGACAAACGTTAAGGATAATTCCGATATAACATCAACCACAGCTGACGATAAGCCAGATGGTTGGGGTGTGGCCAGTTCTGCTAGTGGCGCAAATGCTTTCATGAACCGAGATGGTGCTTCTGGAGTAATCCCAACGCCTACCGGTAACAGCATTTCTGAAATTTCATATCAAAGCGGCGATTGTGATACATTCGCTCAAAGTACTGACTTTGCTTTTCACCGATCAAATTCTCTCGAGCTTAAAACCAAATCAGGAAAAAATAATTGCATGGCTTTTCCAGCCACGCTTTCCGCTGGTGTCTCTAATGTACTTTATCCGGTTGATGCAAATAAGATATACACATTACAGGCAGAGGTTTACGGTGTTACCGCTGATGCAGAATTTGCCATCGGACTATTGTACTATGATGCCAGTGGCAACGAATTGAGCAATGGTCTTGATGTTGAGAATTACGCTATAGCTGCCTACGAAGGTGGCTCTAGGTCAGATGATGAGGTTCCAACTGATGAGTGGGTTCATTTTCACGGTACAGTTGGTCCTAACATGTCACACAGCTTTCCAAGTAGCACTTACTATGTTCGGGTGTTTGTAGAGTCAGGAAGTGATCAAGCGCACGTCTACTTTGACAACGTTGGCTTTGCTGAGGATAATCAATACACTTACTTGAATCACACTGTAAACGGTGCTGCGGAAAATCCAGGTGACAACACTTGCAACGGAGAGATTGATATTCAAGATGGTTGCGTATCTTTCCGTGATTCAAATGACAACTCTCTAACCTCACTAGCTGCTATAGAGGATCAGCAAGCTGTTAACAGTAGTTTTACAGATGAAACTTGCACCTTTAACGATGGTGAGCCAAGTGAGGCTTGTGATTCTCAGGCCAATAGCTCAGACACAAACATTGTTATAAAAGTTCGTAACGACCGCCAGTGTTCAGAATGGTTGTCTTGTAGGAGTTCCCGAATCATAGTCAATGACGCCGGGGAAATAGATTCAGAGACCTGCTTCCAGATTGGTCGTTGTTTGAGCCGAAACGAAGATACTGGAGTTTGTACAGAGTGGGCAGACACTAGAGATCCAGACTCATTAGGCTCCGACGATGAGCTTCGAGTGACAACTCAACCTGGAAACACCAATGACCTATTGGATATTCAAGATAATTCTGGATTTATCACCATTGGTGCTGAATGGATCGGTTCTTGTGTCAGCAGCGTTTGCGAGGGTGGAACTAACGACGGAGATGCTTGTTCGGTAGACTCTGATTGTAGTGCCAGCGATATCATATACGGATATTATCCAACAGATTGGATGGCAGAAATTGGTTCTGGTGGTGCAGCTAGCACTACGGATATAGTTGCAGATGGTGATTTTGAAGATGTAACTTGTAATGGAGACGAGGCCGAAACCGTCTACGGCTCAGATGGTTTGAACTACGGACAAATTGCCGGCGGACGAAACAAGTCAGCCTCTTGCACCCTAGATGAACATTGTCGAGTGCTTGAAGTTGAAACTCTACTTGAATCTAAACTAGGAGAATTAGAAATCGAGGAAACTACTGATGATATTGGATATTGGGAAGGTTGGTGTGGAAACTTCCAAGACAACACATTTGGCACAAACAGTCAGTGGGAGAACTACGGCGGGAGCAGCGTATCGATTATTGATTATGACGAAGATCGTCCATATGTTGGCACCTCTCCAATTAATGGTGGTGACCTAAACGTAGCCGCTCTGAATGTTGATTTAAACAATGTCTTGTTCGTTGATCCGGTGTCCGGGCAGGATTCAGGTGTTCAAGTGGACGTGTCAGACGACATCGTTCAGGGGCAGGATTACGTCGTAACCTTTGATGGTAAATGGCTGGAAACCCCAGATGCAGATAGTGACTTTTTGCAAGTTGCCTTACAGTATGGTAGTGATGAGCAAAATGTTGATTTCTTTGAGGTAGGATCGGCTAAAGCTGATATCGTCTTCGCTGTCGATACTTCAAGCACTATGGCTGGTTACATTTCAAGTGTGGCCACAAATACAACAGCCTTAGTGAGTGGTTTTGACGAAGCCGGAGTTGATTACCAGGTGAGTATTGTTACCACAGGCGGTAGTCGTTATCCAAAGATTCTAGACTTTGCTGATTATTCCAGCACTTCCAGCGGTTTTGAGTACAATGCCAATGGCACAGTGACTACAGACTTTACAACTGACGCTACTGAGTTTTCAAATGCCATGACCTACATTTCCTCAAACCTAAACGGAGGACAGGTTTACAACTATGAAATGATGGCAAATATCTTTGATAATTCTATCAATAATGGAACAGAGTCATTAAATTTCCGCCCAGGTGCCCAGAAGTTCATTGTCCTTCTTACTGACACCGATCCAGAAAATGGTGGACAAGGTGATCCTTATATCAGCGGTTCCTCCTGGGCACAGTCAGATGAGAATAGCTTTGACAATACTTATGGGGGAGTAAACTTCAGTCTATATAGTGTCGTCCCAACTAGCAGTCAGGGGTATGACGCTTTAACAGCTTCGCTTGGCGGCACTCAGTATAATATTTCAGGCACTTATAGCACTATCGTCTCTGATATCACCTCAAAAATTTCAGAAAGCGTATCAGCTTTCACGCTGAGCGAAAGCATGGAGAGCTATGCATTTGGACCTTTAACCATAGAGAACAAGACTGACCCTGCCGATACCAGTACGCTGTTTATAGCAGCAACTAGCAATAACGCTGGCAAGGCTTTTGCCATCGATAATGTTTCAATGAAACCTTCTTTAGAAGTTCGTAAGGAAGGAAATCCGCAAACGGAAAATCATCCAACCAGCTTGGCTCGAGATTGTAGAGCTTATCCAGAACAAGACAGTAACTCTTGTGATTATCAGGATAGTAGCGGTTCAATCTACAGTGGATGGAAGGGATATTGTTTGCTACATGACACTGTTCCTGGAGACAGCGAAGATTGTGTAGCCTGGTGGCCAATCGATATTCTGTCTGGTGAGCCAGACACTACCGGTCGAACTAGGTTAACTTATTCAGACAAGGCCCCTGTTTATAGCTGTTTGGTTGCAAAGGGTAACGAGACATTAGGGGCTTGCTCTAGCGGTGGTCAAATCTGTGCCAGTGATGATGATTGTTCCGGCAGCAGTAACTATTGTTATGGCGCCAGTGATGTTGATAATGACTATGACGTTAGTAGCTCTTATACTGACGGTGGTTACGACATGGTTAATACCTATGATTCAGGTGGTTATCGGGTTAATCACAATATTGAATCTTTAAGAGTTGAATCTGAAGCCGGAGAGCATACAGGTGATTCAACGGGCAATGAGGAGGCAGCGGTCTTCAAGAAAATCACTGACCTGCCTGTTGAAAAGCTGATTCACGTTTCGGAGATTGACCGGATTGTTTATGACATGGGCACACCTTATTACAGCAGTAATGATTGTAATGGAAGCAATAAACAAAATGCCTGGCTCGAAGGATCTGATGGTTTTGACACGGCTGATTTCGAAGAGTACCAGACCGGTGGGGCAAGTGAGGATGACACCACGTTCTTCTGGCAGGTTGGAAAAGACGACGATCCAGGCGCTCTCTGTGGCGGCTCTCTTGATGAAGATCTAGTCTACGCTGTTCAAAAAGGAGCTTGGTGTGGCACTGGGTCCGGCGATCTATGTGATGAGAATCTAACAGAGGCCGAACTTGATGATATTGATTTCTACTATGGCAAAAGCATTACTTCTCAAGAGAATCAGGCTAATATTGAAAGAAGTCATTCAGTTTGGAATGGAGACAGTAGCTCAACATCGCCATTTAATCCATTTAACTATTACTCTGTCTTGGGCGAAAATGGAGATGCTTGGAATGTTGCCGGGGCTATCGATGATGATACTGATAATGGATCAGTAGATGGAGTCAGTTTTTCAGACAACCTGTTTAATAGTCGTTATTCAGACAATGACGCCGATACAGACTCGTGCTTTGGTCACAATCCTTGTGGCGCCAACGTGCACCTGGCTAAGTTCGACTTCCAAGACGGTTACTTAGCTGCTGTTTATCTGGTTTATTGGGATGGTCTAGCGCGGCCTGATGTTCAAAGCATTCACGATATCAATTGGAGCATCTACCTAAAAGAACCATGTTTGCTGTTAGTTGAAGGAGCCACTGAGGATGGTGAGGCCACGCCTTGGCGAACTAGAGCCACTAGTTCTTCTGGCTTCCAAATCCCTGACTTGCTATACACCTACACTATTAGTGGTCCTGTCGATTATTCTCAACTGGGAGCAGGCAGCATGTATGGCTCGTTTAGCACTACTGGTAACACGCGACCAGACGAAGAAGATGGTGAAGAAAACTCGACTAGCGGATCTGATATGTATGACTTCTTCGCTATTAGTCAGTCTAATTTGCCGATGGTTTACCTGAATGGAGCGAGCGGAACTACCTTGCCTTACGCTTGCATCGGTAAGTGTGGAGATACGCGTTGTCAGGGCGATTATACTTCCTCGGGGGGAGAGCTTGATGGTTCTGCTTGCACTGATGATAAATGGATCAGTCTCCAGGGCATTTGTAGCGAACTAGACGACGACGGCAACGCTCAAATGTGTGACGATGTCTCAGGTTGCGATAACGGATCCTGTACTAGTCTTACCTATCTTGATCACCAAGGAGCGGGCCAGTCAACCTACGCATCTCAGTTGAATAAAGCCTTGGAATTTGGTTGGGAGCATTATCGTTTGATCTTTGCAGACATTCAAGGTGATGTTTATTACGCACCAGCCGCTGGTAGCAGTGGTGATGACGCTCTAAGAAATGCCGGTGAGCTAACATCAGGCGACGCTTCATTGTTCAGTGGATTTGCAACCGCTGGAAACTTCAGCAGTATGGATGTTTGCGACGGCTCCACTAGAGATAGTGACGAATACTGTGGTATCAGACCTGAGGTTAATCATATTGAGTTAGATAACAATGACACAGGTGATTTGATCCTGCAGAATGGTGATACTGTATCACTAACCTTCGACACGGCTGCTGATGCTGATCAGGAACCAGTTAACACAATTAAAGTTGCCTGGTTTGTTGACCCAGATACTACCGGAGACTTCTCTGACGCCAGCTATCTGTCTGATCCGTGGGAGGCTGCCTCAACTAATGGTCACTCCTACTCAAACACCTATACCTGTGATCCAACCAGTGCTTACTATGATAAGTATGCACTAGGTGGCAGTTCTTCAGAGGCTGATTATGATCCAGCCTGGGGAGCTTGTAAGTATGAGCTGTGGGTTGAAGTAACCGATAACTGGAATTTCTGTAGCGGAACTGAGTACACTGACATTACTCGCACTAATGACGGAACTTGCACCTCTTACGATTCCTACGATGGTAATATCTACGTCCGTTATTAAATAGATATTCTGGCAATATATAAAACACCCCTTTATTGGGGTGTTTTATAATGTCTACCAAATAGATTACATTTCCTAATATGGTTGTCAATTGGGCAGCGTACTTGTTAAAATCAAAAAACTGTGTTATAATTTTTTCAAGAAACGGAATCAAAATTTCCGCAAATTATGGCCAAAAACTGGGAAGAGCAGCTCGGAAAATGGACAAAAACATGGGTTTCCACAGAGGAATCTATATCTGCTGTTGCCAAAAAATCGAAACGGGCCATCAAACAGGCTAGTCTTAAGGCAGCTTATTGGAGTGGAGTTTTGGTAGTCGGCTTTGTATTGGCTGGTAGCATTATGTACGCAGCTGGTTTACCGCTCACCCCTCAGGCCACTCAGGCAAGCTCGCTCATGACATCATTAGCCACTATTGTTGGCATGATTCTGTACTTTGGGGCTATGGCCGTTCCCGGTGTCCTTTTAGCCATAGTTGGTTGGATACTGGAGCTTGTAATCGGTTACCCTTGGAGTGGGTTCTGGACCTTTTTTAACGCTGAAGGTTTTGTTAACGTCCCAGTGGTTATTACCGGATGGAAAACGGTTCGCAATGTCTGTAACGTTTTCTTTTCAATAATTTTGGTAATCATTTCTCTTGCTACGGTTTTAAAGATTGAAGCTTATTCTTGGAAACAGACGCTTCCTAAATTTGTTATCTTCGCCGTTCTAATAAATTTCTCGAAGAGCATAGCCGGTATTTTTACAGATGTAGCCACGGTGGCAATGGCTACTTTTGGCGGATCGTTTGCCGGGACATTTGCTTCAGGATTAATTACTGGGTTCGGGATTTTTAGCGTCGGAAATTTGAATCCCGCCGACGATATTGGCAACGGAGTGCTAGCAACCTTAGCCGCTTTTACCGCGGCTGGCATAATGATTTGGACAGCTCTGGCTATACTGACCGTTTTTGTAGTCATTTTGTTAATCAGAATTGTAGCCCTTTGGATATTAATTGTACTGTCACCAATTGCTTACATCACGAGGATTTTGCCAATCACTACCCGTTATTCTTCTGAGTGGTGGCAGCGCTTTGGTCAATGGTGCATCATGGGACCGCTGATAACTTTTTTCTTGTGGCTGTCTTTATCCATAGCCTTTGGTGTTGGTGGTACTGTCGGTTCTGGTTCTGGAACCTCTACTCTCCAAACTGTTATTACTACGAATAGTTCTGGTTTAGCCACCAGCCTGAAGGCAGCTGGAGTTCCAAATACACCGAGCAGCAGCGGCTTTCAGGCGCTTGAGCCTTCTACAATAGCAAACTTCCTGATCATGACAGTCCTGATGATTTTTAGCCTTTCACAGGTTAAAAAGCTGGCTGGTGAAGCGGCTAGTATTATTGATAAGGCAAGCGATCTAACTAAGAAGGGTAGAGGGGCGATATTGAACATGGGTAGGCGCGGAGCAGTATCAATGGGTGCCTTTACTAGAAACCGTGCGTCTAAAAAAGGTACAACCGGACGTGTTTCCAATGGCATTGCCGGTACTTTGGACTTTGCCGCCCGGACAGTTTTAAACCCCGAGCTTTTCTCTGGCATCGGTAAGCAAATAGTTGCCTCAACCGAAGGTAAAAATAAGGAAACCCAAGATGCTCTTGATAATAGAGCCAACTCCACCATGGAAAGTGCTGCTATCGTTAAACCAGATGGTAGCGGTGTTAATCTTGGTCAAGCCGCCAAATATTTATACGGCGCCATGATGGTAGCGGGCGGTCAAAATGGAAAACATATTTTTGATAATGTGTTGAGCGCTCGTGGTGTTAAGCACGCCTGGAACAGCGCCTCTGATATACGCAGTGGAGAATATGAAAAACTAGCAGCTAATGATCAGGAGTTAGCTACTGCCACAGAAGAGTATGAGGCGGAAAAAACCAGAACTCCAGCTGGCTACAGTAACAGAGCAGAAGCTCAGAAGGCTTTGGATGACTTTATCGCATCAACTAAAGCTGGCGCCAACGACCAGGCAGTTGAAATAACCGATCCAGCTATTAAAGGCGCCATTCAAGTAAAAATAGACGGTCTAGACACAGCTTTGGCCAACACCTCGCTACCGGCAGCAGACCGAGCTTCTTTGGAGGCACAAAAGGCAGCTTTACAGGGAGCTTTAGCTGGACCAACGACTTGGGGCGCTCTTCGTGAAGGAGGTATGGCCAGTGAAATTTCTGCCGCTTTGGTTCAGGCGCGACTTGATGATCCATCTGATACAGAAGCTGCCAGATTGCGTGCTTCTGGAATTGAGTTTGGCGATGACGGTCGTCCAAAACAGACATTCTCTGACATGTTAGGAGCCAAGCAGGCTAGAGTGTTTGATTTAAAGAACGCTTCCAATAGAATGGCTCAAGAATTATCTGCTAGAACTGCTGGTGGAAATACTGAGGCGGTTTTAAACAGAAATCGCCAACTGGCTGAAGCTGAAAAAGATCTTGGCAATATTAAAGACAGTCAAGACCTTCGTCAATTTATGTATCGTGCTCGTAACGAGGGTAATCAAGCTATGGTAGAAGCTGTGTTAAAGCGCATTACTACCAACGGTGACGAAAATGAACTGTTTGGTAAATGGGCTATTCAAGACATGCAGGGAGATAATAGATTCGATGATCTTTGGAAGAAAGACGCTGACGGACGTATTCTTGGATTTGATGATCAGGATCCCGCCAAGAAGGCTAGGTTAGCTCAGCTAGGTTGTGTGGATGATTGGGGCAATACTTTGCAACCTGGATCTGATGCTAGAGGTCAAGAGCTTTTCCGTCGTCAGTTCATGGTGGGGCAAATGGGTTGGGACCAGCAGGATTCCATGCGTGCTATGGCCTACAATGGTATGCTCGGTGAGTCAATTGGTCATTTTGGTATTGCTCGTGCTTATGAGTATCGTGGTGATCGTGTGCAATATGTTCACCCTGATATCCGTTCATTGATTGTTCAAGGTGAGAAATCCAAGATGAAGTTCTCTGGTTTGGCTCAATACAACCGTCTAGCCTTTTTAGCGGAAGACGGTGTGGGTAATTTCTCCAAAATGCTGGGTGAGACCGCTGGATTGTTAAATAACTTCAGTCAGGAATTAACCACTCCTCATTACTTCAAGCAACTGACAGCCAATACTCGAAGTCGCATGTCGGAGCCTCAAGTTATTAGGCAAATGGTAACAAACAATGTTAATCCATCAGTTATTGCTTCGTTCATGCATTACGGTCAGACCGCTCAAAATCATGATTATTCAGATATCCTAGCCTCTAATAAACACTTGTCCAAGGAGCTAGACGCCGCCCGAAAAGTATTTGGAAAAAGCAAGGAAAGTGGCGGAGGAACACCTTAGTTAAGAGAATTGATATATGACAGAGGAGACAACACCAACATACAATCTAGCTGATGCCGGCACGGTGACTGATCTTGGTATTAAATTACAAGCGTTGCTGGATGATGGCGATCGTGATGAGATTTTTAGTTTCACTTTATCCCTGGATAAAACGCTCAGAGAGAAATTTGGCAGTCTTGAGCGTGAGCAGCCTGACCTGTACCGTTCCGCCCAAGAAATTGTTGCTCGCGGTGGCTGGGCCACCCTCAATAGGCAGCTACCAGAAGAAGTGACCAGACTATTTGCTAATTATTTCCAAATTGGCTTGTCATATGATTGGGAAGAGATTAAAGAATCAGTTGATCGCGTTTTAATTGCAACGCCTGACCTTCAGCATCGAGATCTTATCAAGCAGAATATTCGTCTAGCCATGGGAAAATCCCATGCCACCATTGGAAATTCTGATATTACTCTGGGCGAACAAAAACTAGCACCAACGGTAGCTAATTGGATTAAAGTATGGAGAGAGTTCATAAAAGATGACACTGCTACAAGCTTAAAAGTTATTGAGTTTTTTAACTCTAACGTTAATGCTCAGCTGCTAAATAAGGATGAGAGAGGGCAGCTTGAGGGGGTCTTTAAGTTGAACTTAGAACTGATGAAATCTTCGAATACTCCTGAAGGAATCGAAGACCAACCGCTGGTTCTAGACGCGGTGACAGGTCACTATTTCATATTTGATCACGGCGAAATGCGTGATACCGGAGTAGCTGGCCGAGAAGAGGATGTCAAAAGCCTCAGGTTTGCCACGGGCTACACACCGGAGGGCAAGCCCATGCCTATATCAGAATTTATTAAAACATCGCCGTCTCTCAAAGGCTTGCTGCCCAAGGTAGAGCCTATTATTAGCAGTAATAGTCGGCCAAATCTTGATGAGTCAGTTGGCGACAAGGATGGTTTTCAGCCAGCCAAGCGCTATCAGGCTCCAAATCAACAACCAGACAGTACGCCAAGTGAGCTGTCTGAAAAAATAGATGAGCCAGCACCAGCGGTCTCTGAGCCTAAGCCAGTAGTTGAATCACTTGTACAGGAGCCTAAGCCAGTAGTGTCCGCGCCTATCTCCGAGACTCCTCAAGTTTCAGGTGAAGCAGGTTTATCTTTTGATGATTTTCTACCGCCAGTTTCTGAAGATTTGTCAGTCCAGGAAGATAAAAATAAAGCAAAGCTCCCTGAGGTTAGTTTGCCAGAATTGAAAGAAGCTGAGCCAGTGGTAGCTCCGCAACCCGATCCAGCGCCAATTCCTGAACCAGCTCCAGCGCCGCCAGCTCCACCGGCCCCTCGCGTTCAGCCCAAAGCCAGTGCGCCAAAAAATACTAGAACCAGCTCTAAAGTTGGAATTGATTACAGCGACCTCGCCGCTCAAGTTTTGGCTGAGCATAACTTACTGCTCTCAAGTTATGACATGGAGCGCCGCTTCCTTAGTGTTATCACTTCTTATCTCCGAGGTATTCGCGATAGGATAGAATCACGTGAATCGCTGACAAAGTCACCTCAAGAAGGAGGTGTTGACTTGTCCATTGATCAAATTGATCCTATTCTCGATAGCGCAGACGCTCTATTAAAGCAGGTACAATCAACAGGAAAATCCGTAAGTAAGAGGCCGGCAGAGACAGTGCGTTCTACAGCGCCCAGACTTACCTTTGATATGGCTAAGCAACAAGTAGCCCGACACGCTCCTAAGATGCCAAAGCCAGTCCAAGGTCTTGGTTCTGCACCGCTTGGATCCAGTAACGCTATCTCTGATATCGAAGATATTTTTGCAAACATTAGCCCCAACTCTGATACAATCGGCCCAGTAATAATTCCTGATTCACGAGTAAAGAGTATTACAGATTTAAAACCACAGCCGGTGATGACAGACGTTAATTCGTCTGGTAGAAATTTTCCGGCTTCATCCCAACCTTTGGTTATGGGTCCAATTGAAGAGTTGAGTAGTATGACCGCGCTTGAGTTTAGGAGGCTTGGTGCTACTCCAGAGGCGGCTGTATCAAAGATCATTGAAAAGATCGAATTATTAGGGCAGGAGTCCATTCAGAAAAAATCTGATGGTATTACTGCGTGGAAAGAGAGCCCGCTTAATAATGAGTACCTTGAAATTGGCAGAGAAAGTTTTGAGCGGTCTGTGCCAGTCGAGGGCATCATCGAGTCAAGGAAACGAGACAAGCCAGATGGAATTTCGATCACTGAATTTCAGGCTATTTCGGATATTAATAAACAGCTTCGTTTTTAGAATTTCATGGAGCAATACGTCGTTCCACAATTTATTGAGGTGGAAGCCAAAATTATCGGGCCTATTTCAGCGAGGCAATTTATCGAAATCATGATTGGACTTGGCGCGTCATACCTTTGGTTTCGTCTATTTTTATCACCCTTTCTGTTTATACCGGCTATCTTCTTAACCTTGAGCATTACCGGAATGCTGGCCTTTGCCAAGGTTAATAGCCAGACCATGCACTATTTCTTGTTGAATCTCTTGCAAACTATAAAGCGGCCGCGTTTGAAGCTCTGGTTCAGGCTGCCCTATCACGAGCCTGTTGAAAAAGTTACTGAACAAGAAGTTGAGTACGTAAACAAAGGTCCACTGACAGAGTCTCGTTTAGCCTCTGTTTCATTAATGGTCGATACCGGTGGAATATATTCATCAGATGATTACAGGCCAGCTGGTGTGAAGGTATCGGCTGCGGCTGATGCGCCATTACCAGATCAAGCTCCTTTGCCAGGTGTACCATTATCTACAGGTGGAGACAATAGCGGCGGAATGAATTTTGGTAGAAAACTATGAGCAAAAAGGAGAAGGAACTAAAAGAGAAAAAAAAGAAACCGCTGCGCCAGGTAAAAAAACGCGACGCTTCGGTCTCTTCGCAGGCTCATCTGCCTTTTGCTGAAATTAGAGATGGTTTAGTTATCATGAAGGATGGTACTCTCCGAGCTGTTATTTTAGTATCAAGCCTAAATTTTGCACTTAAATCTGAGGACGAGCAGAAGGGGATCATTCAAGGTTATGTAGGTTTTTTGAACACCATCGATTTTGAACTACAAATTGTTGTGCAGTCACGTCGGCTCAACATTGAAAAGTACTTGGGTAAGCTTGATGGTCTAGCTCGTCAACAAGATAATGAGCTGCTACGAAAACAAACCCTGTCATATCGTAGCTTTGTTGAGAAGCTAGTTAAAGATGCGGATATCATGGATAAAAAATTCTTTGTCGTTGTTCCGTTTTCACCATTTTCAAAGAAGAAAAAGAGTTTTTGGACTCGCCTTCAAGAAGTTATTGCTCCAGCCAGCAGGGTTAGGCTCAGTCAGGCAAAGTTTGAAAGATATAAAATAGAAATGAACCGACACATCAATCTGGTTCAGTCTGGCTTAAAGTCAATCGGCCTAGAAACTGCTATGTTGGATACGCAGGCTTTAATTGAGTTGTACTATAATGTGTATAATCCTGTAACTAAGCAACAGAAGCGCATCGAAGATATTGAACAGATGCAGGTTGATAGGACACTAGTTGACTAAACTTATGGTAGATTTTAAAAGCAAACCCAAGAAAGATAAGAAGGACCTTCGCGGCCGCGATGGTGGTTTTCGAGAAGCTCTTTCAGCTGAGGAGCAACCGGTTGTGTCGTCAGAGAAGCTTAACCGGGAGGATATTGAGGTATTAGAGGCAGCTCAAATATATCGACAAGGCGTCACGTCGATTATGGATTTGATCGCGCCGTCGGCTATGGCAGTTGAGTCCAGGCACGTTGATCTTGGAGGGAAATTGCTAAGTACAATCTATGTAGTAACCTATCCTCGTTACATATCAGTTGGATGGTTCGCGCCAATTATTTTAATGAATGCCGAACTGGATATTAGTATGTTCTTTTATCCGGTTAAGGCTGAGGTTATTTTGAAGCAGTTAAAAAATAAGGTGGGTACACTTGAGGCGCAGATCATGTCTGACAGAGAAAAGGGTGCCCCACGGGATCCAATTCGAGAGACTGCCTTGAGTGACATTGAACAGCTGCGCGATTCTTTGACGCAGGGTACTGAGAAGTTTTTTCAGTATGCCTTGTACATAACTGCCTACGCCGATAACGAAAAGGCGCTAGATGATCGTATGGAGGAGATGGATGGTTTGCTAGGTTCTCGTTTAGTTGTTGGAAAACGGGTTTTTTATCAGGCTGAGCAAGGTTTTAACTCGACTATTCCGATTGGAGAGGACGAGCTTGGAATTTATTTCAACATGAACTCATCGCCGTGCGCATCATCTTTTCCTTTCATTTCATCTGACCTGACATCAGATGACGGAATTATGTATGGTGTTAATCGTCACAACGGTAGCTTAATTGTATTTGATCGATTCTCCCTACAAAACGCCAACGCTGTTGTGTTTGCTACCTCTGGAGCTGGAAAAAGTTACACCGTAAAATTAGAAGTTCTACGTTCAATGATGTTAGGTGTTGATGTTATCATCATCGATCCTGAAAATGAGTACAAGCACCTGTCAGATTCAGTTGGAGGAACCTTTATGAATATTTCTCTAAACTCACAGGTAAAAATCAATCCATTTGATTTGCCAAAGCCGGTTGGTGGAGCGGACCGGCCAGCTGATATTATTCGATCAGCAGTTATTACGATTAAGGGAATGCTCCGGATCATGTTGGGGACAGTTACACCAATGGAGGATTCCATTTTAGACCGGGCCCTGATTGAGACCTATGCTAAAAAAGACATCACACCAGAGGCCGATCTACACACGATTGAGCCGCCTTTGATGAATGACTTTATTGGTATTTTAGAGGGATTTGAAGGCACAGAGAACATGGTTATTAAGCTAAAAAAATATACCGAAGGTACATTCGCCGGCCTCTTTAATTCCCCAACCAATATCGAAACTAGAAATCAGTTGATGGTTTTTTCCGTACGTGACCTTGAAGATGAACTCCGACCAATAGGAATCTATATGGTTGTAAATTATATCTGGAATACCGTTCGTTCAGAGTTAAAGAAAAGAATTCTGGTAATCGATGAGGCTTGGTGGTTAATGCAAAATGAAGATTCAGCAAAATTTATTTTTGCGCTAGTTAAACGCTGTCGAAAATATTACTTAGGAGTAACCACCATCACGCAGGATGTAAACGATTTTCTTCGTAGCCAATATGGAGCTGCTATCGTTACCAACTCAGCCATGCAAATGCTCCTTAAACAATCACCAGCCGCTGTCGACAACATTCAAAAGACTTTCATGTTAACTGACGGAGAAAAGTATTTGTTACTTGAAGGATCAGTCGGCCAAGGAATATTCTTTGCCGGACAAAAGCACGTTGCCATGCAGGTGGTAGCCTCTCCAGTTGAGGATAAGATTGTTACTTCTGATCCGCGGCAGCTATTAGAGATTGAAAATAGTAAGAAGGAGTTTAAAAAACAGATGCAGTAATAACTACAATGTTCATTAACTTAATGACTATATGAATAAAGCAGTACGATGGATAATAGTTGCCGTGATCGCAATTGCAGTCCTTGCGGTATTAGTAAGCGGTGTGGTTTATTTGCGCTCTAGAGACAACGGTAATATTACTAATGATAATACAAATCAGGCAGCAAATAGTAACTCTAACTCTGGGAATGCAGGCGTTGGAAATAATAACACCAACAACATAAACACTCCTGAAAATACCAACTCAAGTTCTGCTGGTACACCACAGAGTGATTCTGAAAGAATACTTAGGTTAGCTCGTACTTTTGTTGAGCGTTATGGAACTTTCTCAAACCGAAATAATTTTGAGAACATAACATCGCTTGAGCCGTACATGTCAGACAAGCTGCAGCAGGAGTCAGCAGAGTTCATTTCAAAAAGTGAGAATAGTGCAATTGATTCAGATTTCTACAGCATTATAACAACAGTGATCTCAACTACGGTTCAGGAACTTAAAGAAGGCAAGTCGGCAGTTGTGCGTGTTGGCACGCAACGCACAGAAACCAGAGGAACTGAGACACCAGTTATCTTCACACAGCACATCAGTTTAAACTTTGTTAATGTAGAGGGAACCTGGAAGGTTGATAGTGTAAACTGGGAGTAATATGTCGCAACCGCCCGCACAATCAGGGCAATCCGCCAAGATCAGAACGATTCAACAGTGGGAGCAAGAGCTTCAAATCATAAATGATAAAATCACTGATCAGGTGAAGCAGATTGAGTCCAGGCTAGAGTCTGGCGCCACAGCTGAAGAGATTCAGCCTCTGTTTGCGTTAGTAGTAACATTACTGACTAGCCGTTATGAAGGAGTCTTAGCTTTACTTAATGACCGAAAGGCTGGCTTGACTGACGCCATCCATCAACAGCAAGTTGATGCAGTAAAAACAGAGTATCAGGAAAGATTAGTTACATTAGCTGCTTTGGTTGATGGCGCTTTAATAAATAACGAAGGATCATTCTAGCCTATGGCAGACAATAGGCGACCAATGTTTGAATATTTGAATGGCCCAGCTTTTAAAGCTGAACTGGGACGTGTTATAGATGGTAAAATCAAGAGCTCTCTAGCAGAAGAAATTAGCAAAGCCGTTGCTGATAATCTACGAACAAAGGGTAGTACCCAGATGGCCAATCAACTTAAGTCTGGTGGAGCGGTTGATAATGCAGTGGATGGAGGTCGCATGGTTGATGAAGCTGGTCGGGCCAAGGCCTTGGAGCAGAGCAAGCAACAGTCTCGTCGTCAGGGAGTTGCTCCACAACAAGACGAAGCAGAAGATACAGAAGGATCTCAAGTTGAGCGCTCCTCTGGAGGTAAAGGCGGCCAAGCTGTTCCGCCACCTCCAAGTTTTACAGACGAAAAACCAGGCGAGTCAAAGCAGCAAAATAAGCAGCCAGACGAAGACAAGGAGCCTGAAGAGAGCGAGGAAAAAAAAGACGAGCAGGAGGATGACAAGAAGCCAGACGAGGGTGACGAGGGCAAGAAAAACACTGAAGAGGGCGGTAAACAGCCTGGGGAATCTCAGGAAGGACAAGAGGACGACGACGAAGAGGACGACGAAGAGGACGACGAAGAGGACGAAGAGGGAAAAAAGAAAAAGAAAAAAAAGGAAGAAAAAAAAGATAAAGATAAAGATAAAGATAAAGAGAGCGAGTCAAAAGCTGATGAGCCATCTCCAAATGAAGCTGGGGAGGGAGCCGGAGAAGGCGCTGCAGAAAGTGGCTCAGAAGGCGCTGCTGAGGCCGGAGCAGAAGGCGCCGGAGAAGGTGCTGCCGCTGGTGGTGGAGCTGCTGAGGCCGGAGCAGAAGGCGCCGGAG
>PFGC01000020.1:42167-54682 GCA_002781785.1 Candidatus Kerfeldbacteria bacterium CG15_BIG_FIL_POST_REV_8_21_14_020_45_12 | reverse complement strand
TCTAGTCGATGATTCAAAGAACAGTGAACCCATAATCACTCCGTCCAGTCGGTGGCGAAGGTACCCGTCAGTTTCGAAATATCTAGCTAGCTCTAATACTGAATCGATATCATCACGGGTTAAGTCGTCTATAGAAATAAGGTTTTTTCCCTGCAACATAAGTGTTATTGTTCGTGATGATATTCATCCCAAGCCTTAGGCTCTAGGGTATACCGACCAACGTGAAGATCGTGAATCGCCCTGATAAAGGTCTTGGCAACTTGTAGATTTGAAATCAGACTGACGTTATGGTCAATGGCCATTCGTCGAATACGAAATCCGTCGCTGACGGTTTTGCGATTGTATTTTCGAGGAATGTTTATGATAAAATTAATGGTCTCATTCTGGATCAATTTTTCTATGCTCGGCTGTCTTGTGTCAGATATTTTATAGATTCGTGTCACCGGAATACCTAAGGACTGAATGAAATCGGCCGTATGTTCGGTGGCATAGAGCTTATGGCCCATAGCGTGAAGCAAGCCAATCTCGTAGGACATAGCGTGCTTATTGTTATCATTACCAATCGACAGAGCGATATTTTTACCGGGTAATCTAAGATCGGCGGCTAGCAGTGATTTAAGAAAAGCTTCTCGGTAGTTATCGCCAAAGCAAGCCACTTCACCGGTTGAACCCATTTCGACATATAGCACTGGGTCGGCGCCTTTTATTCTAGAGTAAGAAAACTGTGGAGCTTTCACACCAACGTAGTCTAGGTCTAGCGTGTTATATTCGCGTTGCATATCCTCCCCCAAAATCGCTCGTGTTGCGATATCAATAAAATTGTACTTAGTAACCTTTGATACGAATGGAAAACTCCTTGATGCCCGCAGATTTAGCTCAATCACGCGCAGAGAATTATGTCGCGCTAAAAACTGAATGTTAAAAGGTCCTGTGATATTAAGCTCACGCAAAACATCTCTTGTGATATGTTTAGCTCGTCTAATGGTTTCCAAGTACGTTTTCTGTGGTGGTGTGACGACTGTAGCGTCGCCAGAGTGCACGCCGGCGTTTTCAATATGTTCTGTAAAGGCGTAAATAATAAGCTTACCGTCCTGAGCCACACCATCAATTTCAATTTCCCTGGCGTTTTCAATAAACTTTGAAATGACTACAGGATGATCTTTAGAAACTTGAGCAGCTTCAGCTAAATATTCAGTGAGAGCCTCCTCAGTGAAAGCGATATTCATAGCTGCGCCTGATAGAACGTAGGAGGGTCGGATGAGTACCGGGTACCCCACTTTCTTCGCAAAGGTTTTGGCCTGAGCGGTAGTGGTGAGCTCTCGCCAAGCTGGCTGATTTATCCCAAGCTCGTCTAAGAGGGAAGAAAATTTGTGACGATCTTCAGCCCGGTCAATATCGCTAGGGTCTGTTCCGACGATGTTACAACCATTCTGTTTCAAAGGCAGAGCTAGATTATTTGGAGTTTGACCTCCCATTGAAACAATAATTCCCTTAGGTTGTTCATAATCGTAGATATCTAGCACCCGCTCTAGTGACAACTCTTCAAAGTAGAGTCTGTCACAGGTATCAAAATCAGTTGATACTGTCTCCGGATTACAGTTAATCATAATAGTCTGGTAGCCCATCTGCTTGGCTGTGGCAGAGGCTTGCACACAACACCAGTCAAATTCGACCGAGGATCCAATCCTATATGACCCACTACCAATGACGGCTAATGATTTTTCCCCTGGCACGACGTCATTCTCTGTACCGTTATAGGTCAGGTATAGATAATTTGTCTGGGCTGGAAACTCTCCGGCTAAAGTATCAATTTGTTTAATGACTGGGAGGATTCCGTACTTTTTTCTCTGGACCCTGATTTTATTTTCTGTAGATTTGTGAGTTTTGGCAATTTGTATGTCTGAAAAACCTAACTGCTTTGCTTGACGCAAAAGGTGTTGATCCAATTTATCAGCAATCTTAAGCGCCTTCTCCATGTCGGTCATGCGCTTGAGTTTACCTAAAAACCACCGGTCTATTGATGTTTTCTGGTGAAGGGAATCGACCGACTCACCTTGTTTCATGGCGGCGGCTAAAGCAAACAAACGCCTGTCAGTTGGATTCTTGATCTCATCCATAAGATCGTCGAAGCGAAAGTCATTTCCGACAACACCGTCAGCTCCAACATTAACCATTCGCGCGGCTTTCTGCAGAGCCTCCTCAAAGGTTCTGCCTATCGCCATAACTTCTCCAACACTTTTCATCTCGGAACCGATACGACGACTGGCAGCCTTAAACTTCAGTAGATCCCAACGCGGCATTTTTACAGCCACATAGTCCATAGCTGGCTCAAAGCAGGCTTGGGTTTTTTTAGTAACTAAATTTTGAATTTCGGTTAGCTTGTATCCTAAAGCTAGTTTGGCAGCTACCCAGGCCAGCGGATATCCAGTTGCTTTCGAAGCTAGCGCGGAAGAGCGAGATAATCTGGCATTAATCTCAATCACACGGTACTCTCCATTTTTTGGGTTTAGCGCATATTGAATGTTGCACTCTCCAATAATTCCAATGTGACGAACTGCTTTCATGGCAACCGTCCTTAGAGAGTGGTACTCATCATTAGTAAGGGTTTGGGACGGAGCGACAACAATACTTTCGCCAGTGTGGATGCCCATTGGATCAAAGTTCTCCATGTTACAAACAGTGACACAGTTGTCAGCTTGGTCGCGAACAACTTCATATTCAACCTCTTTCCACCCTCCTAGGTATTTTTCAACCAACACTTGGGGAACTGAGGTGAAGGCCTCAGTAAGTTTTGTAACTAGCTCTGATTCGTTTTTAATCCTGCCAGATCCTTTTCCCCCAAGCGAGTAGGCTGACCTAACCATTAGTGGGTAGCCAAGTTTCTTGGCAGCAGACTTGGCTTGAGCGACTGTATTTACTGCATAACTCTCGGCAACGCTGACGTCAATTTCACCCAGTGCCTTGGCAAATAAATCGCGGTCTTCTGTTTTTCGAATAGCTTGAGTTGGTGTTCCCAAAACAGCAACACCGTATTTTTTTAGAATTCCAGCCTCCTCTAACTCGAGACCAACATTAAGCGCGGTTTGTCCGCCGAAGCTCAAAAAAATCGCATCCGGACGTTCACGCTCGATCACCTGCTCAGCAAACTCCTTAGTGATTGGTAAAAAATACACACGACTGGCCATGTCTTCATTTGTCTGAACAGTGGCAATATTTGGATTTATTAAAACCGACTCAATCCCCTCCTCTTGAAGCGCTTTAATAGCTTGTGATCCCGAGTAGTCAAACTCACCTGCCTGGCCAATACGCAAGCCACCTGAGCCAAGAATGAGGACTTTTTTTGGTTTAGAAATATGTGACATATTTATTGGTAGCGATGTTTGCCTGTTACAAGGTAAATGAAGTAATCAAAGAGAAAATCAGTGTCCTCTGGTCCTGGTGTGGCTTCTGGATGAAACTGTACGGAAAAGTGAGGTTTCTTCGTATGGCGAACCCCCTCCACTGATCCATCATTGGCGTTTTTGAACCATAATTTCCAGGAAGTGGGGATGGTATTTTCGCGAATTGCAAAACCGTGATTTTGTGTCGTTAAATAACTACGACCAGTGGTAACGTCAGTACAAGGTTGATTTTGTGAACGGTGTCCGTACTTAAGCTTATACGTTTTTGCTCCTGCTGCTAGCCCCATGATTTGAGATCCAAGACAAATTCCAAAGATTGGCTTGTCGAGTGCCAAGGCGGCTCGTAGATACTCGATGGTACTAGTGGCCATAGTTGGATCACCTGGGCCATTGGAGATAAACAGACCGTCCCAGTCCTCTTCTAGATAGTTATAATCCCACGGCACTCGTTTAACTGATACTCCACGAGCAATCAGACTGCGCATAATATTTTCTTTCATACCACAGTCAACCGCTATGATTTTCTTGAGTCTGTTTTCACCAAAACCTTCAATGAGCTTTGGATGTGTAATACTTACTTCGGAGACTAGGTTTGCCAAATTTGGATCTTCGATAGTCTTTTTTACCGGGTTTTTTCCATATACGATCTGCCCGAGCATTACCCCGTGTTCGCGAAGTTTCTTGGTTACTGCCCTAGTGTCAATTCCAGTGATTCCGGGGATACCTTCACTCTCCATCCAATCTTCTAATGAGCGAGTTGCAGAACTGTGTGAGTAGTTTTCGGAGTAGTCTTGAACAACTAAACCTCGAACCTGGATGTGTTCAGATTCAAAGGGACCCTTACCGACGCCATAGTTACCGACTAAGGGATATGTCATAACAAGAATTTGCCCCCGGAATGATGGGTCGGTCATAGACTCAGGATAGCCAACCATTCCTGTTGCAAAAACAACTTCTCCATCTGCACTAACAGGAGCACCAAAAGCGTAACCTGGATAGACAGTTCCGTCAGTTAGCACTAATTTTGCTGATTGTCGTTGTTTCATAGTTCATAAAATCCCCGGAATGGTCCGAGGATGCTAAAATCGCGTTTTGGGTAATAGTTTAATCCTGGTCTGAGGGTCGTAAAGTCGCATATCTAGTCAGTACTATAGCATATTCTTCAACATCTTAATAGATTATGTTGTTGTCGTGCTGTGTATAGCGTGCTAGACTTTTGGTCTATGAGTCGACTAGTTGTAGCAATAGCATTGGCTGTTTTGATGGTAATTGGACTTGGCAGTCTGATGATTGACAGAGGTCTACAGCGGTCTGATCGAGACATCGCCCAGACTGGAGCTTACAACCAAGCTAACCGTGACTGATGGAAAATATTTAATGTCTGAATATTGCTATGAGTGGAGACTCAAACCTAGACCAAAACGATATAGACTTGAGGCTAAAAACGATTGAGGAGCGCAATCTGCGAGTTGAGCTAGATAAAGACTGGGAAACTAGCTCGACCAGGAAGATCGCAATTGGGTTAATGACCTATTTGATCGTGGTTTTGGCAATGACGGCACTAGAAATAGACCGGCCTTTTGTTGGTGCGGTCATTCCTACAGTTGGATTTGTTTTATCTACAGTAACACTGCCTTTTATCAAGGCAAGGTGGATTGGACGGGTGGCTTCAAAGCGCGCTTAAGTATTCAACTTGTCTTTTAGGAGACTTGTAGCAACCTCTGGATTTATTTTGCCTTTAGTCTCTTTCATTACTTGACCCACCAAGTACATTAAGGCTTTATCCTTTCCGTTCTTAAAATCAGCTACCACCTCAGTGTTCGCCTCAATTATTCGTTGAACTATTGTGTCAACTTCGCCTTCATCAGAAACTTGAAGGAGGTCATGTTCTTGCATGATGACGCTCGGATCACCACCTTTTTCATACATGATTCTGAGAATTTTTTGGCCCGCGCTGGAATTTACACGTTTTTCATAGAGCAACGTCAATAGTTCGGCAAAATTTTCTCCAGTTATGCGCAATTGACCAAAGTCCTCACCAGTTTCTTTAAGTATGGCAAATAGCTCTGAGGTAATCCAAGCCGTCGTGAGTCTACCAACTTTACCTCCATATTCTTTCCAGATTTCTTCGTCGGAGCCCACTGTATCATCAAGTGAATTTAACCAGGACCTAAGCTCGGAGATAACCTCTTCAAAAAAATTCCCAACTCGCGGATCTTGCAGTAATAGCTTAGCATCGTGATAAGACAGATTATACTCATCGCGAAAACGCTGCCGTCTCGCACTAGGCAATTCAGGTAAGCGACTTCTTAAGTTGTCTATATCTTCGCGGTTATGGATAACGGGAGGTAAGTCAGGCTCTGGCATGTAGCGGTAATCGGCCTCACCCTCCTTGGTGCGCTGTTCTATTGAAATTCCTCGCTTATCGTCCCAACCTCTGGTTGTAGTTATTTCTGGAGCAGATCCATTGTCCCACATCTCTGTTTGTCGCTTGATCTCAAATTCAACTGCCCGTTCAATTGCCTTGAATGAATTGATGTTTTTAACCTCAGTTTTTGGGTAAAGAGCTTCGTCACCAATCGGCCTCAGAGATACATTTACATCACAACGTAGATGGCCATGTTGCATATTTGCCTGTGAAGCCCCGACATAGCGAGCAATCTGCTGGAGTTCCTGAGCAAAGACTTTGGCTTCCTGAGCTGTGCGCAAATCAGGCTGAGTAACAAGCTCTGCTAGTGGTTGTCCGGCTCTATTAAAATCAATTAAAGTATCACCGGCGTGTGAGTGTTTATTTTTAGCAGCGTCCTCCTCTAAATGAATTCGCTCAATTCTAACTCGTTTACTATGGATATCGTCAGGTAAAATCTCTAGGTAACCATTTAAAGCCAATGGTTTGTCGTACTGAGAAATTTGATAACCCTTAGGAAGATCCGGATAAAAATAATGCTTGCGATCAAACTTCATGAAATCAGGAATTTCACAGTTGAGCGCCAAAGCCAACATCATTCCAAGGCGAATCGCCTCCTGATTTAATTGTGGAAGAGTCCCAGGATGCCCTAAACTAATAGGTGAAACGTGGGTATTTGGCTGCTCACTTTCGGCATTTGACTCACCAGAAAAAATCTTCGACTTAGTATCAAGTCTGATGTGTATCTCTAGACCAATAATGGCCTCATAAGTAGTTTTCGACATAGGAAACAGTATACCAAAAATTACAAACCAGTGCTGCCAAAGCCAGCTGTGGCCCGACTTGAGCTTTCTAATGAATTTACTTGCTTGATGGACACACTGGCGACTGCCTGAACCAGTAGCTGGGCGATTTTCTGACCTCGCTCAATAACAATGGGCTCATCTCCATGGTTAATTAGAACTATTTTTACCTCTCCGCGATATCCGGAGTCAATTACACCAGCTAAGGTGCCTAGTCCTTCCTGGCTGGCTCGTCCACTTTTTTCCCAAATCAAACCAACATAACCAGTTGGTATCTCCATAGCAATTCCTGTTTCAATAACTCTCCGCTCCCCTGGCCTAAGTGTTGCTTGAACGTCAGAAAAAATATCCATTCCAGCGTCACCGGCATGAGCGTATTCAGGTAAGGTGGCTGTGTCCCGAAGTTTTTGAATGAGTAGGTTCATAGCGACAGCTTGGAATTAATGACCTCTAATATTTTATCACTATTGAGATCGCCTGGACCATCTGTCGATACACTAATCCATGACTCATTTTCATCGACCTGCTTTAAAAAACTCTCGCGCACGCGCTGATGAAATTGGAGGCTCTCATGATCGAGGCGGTTAAGCTCTTGGCCTCCTTGTTTTTTTCTACCTAATCCTACCTTCGGATCAATGTCTAAATAAATAACTAAATCAGGTGTTAGACCGCCTCTGGCGTAGGTGTCCATTTTTATAATCATTTGCGGATCCGGAAGACGACGAGCACCAATCTGATAGGCAATGGTTGAGCCAGAAAATCTGTCACAAATTACAATCTGACCAGCTGCCAGCGCGGGAACAATTATTTGCTCAACGTGCTGCGCCCGATCAGCAAGGAAAAGTAGAAGTTCAGCTCTAGGGTTGAGCAGAAAATCACTCTCAGCCAAAATAATTTTTCTAATCTGGTGTCCAAGTTCAGTGCCGCCCGGTTCGTGTGTGTGGGTCAGGGCGTGCCCTGCCGCTGATAACCTGTCTGCAATAACGCGAGAGTGATGTGACTTTCCACTCCCCTCGCCTCCTTCAAAAACAATAAACAGACCACGATTCATAAAGGCAGGATTAGCGTTTGCAATTTGGTGTGAAGGTCTGGAATAGAGTTGTCGTTCACGATTACTACAGCCGCTTTATTTTTTAGGGCAGCAATTCCTTGCTCGGTAATCGCATTTTCTTCGGCCTTAAACTCATTGAAAGTCATGTCTGTCTCACCAACCTTTTCTCCTCTGGATAGTGATCTTTCATAACGAGATTCTATAGGGGCATCGATGTAAAGCAACCTAAAATCTGGTAATTTAGAAAAAATATCCACCTCAGACTGCATGCGAATACCGTCGATCACGCAAACTGAACCACTACTGTTAGAAACATCCTGCTTCAAAACTTGAGCCAAAATATCACTGCCAAATTCTTCCCTCAGGCCTGTGGCTATTTTTATCAAGTTTTCTCTGGAGGTCTCTAAGTGGAGACGGTGTGCAATATCAAACAAAATCCTTGACATCGAAAAAATCTCTGCGTTGTACTGCTCGCGTAGGTAAGCTGCTGACGTCCCTTTACCCCCAAGCTTGGGTCCAGTAATCCCAATTATCATACAGTGTCGTCGTTATTCAATTTAACCCTAGGGGCTTCACGATGAGCAATCTCTTGCTGAAACAGTTGACTGATATAAGTGTTCCACTCTGGCGCAGAGGAGTAAACAGTGCTCTCAATACCCGCCTCAGCTAAATATGCTTGAATGTCAGAGTTACGATAAATTTTACCAATTACTACTCGGGTAATCCCAGCGGCAATAATATACTTGGCGCAGTGAATGCAAGGGCTATAAAGGGAGTACAGAGTACTTCCCTTGGTTGAAGCTCCTCCAATTATAGCCGCCTGTAGTAGGGCGTTGTGTTCTCCGTGAATGGTGCGAACACAGTGGCCGTCCTCTAATAAATGTCCTGATTCATCACATTGCTCAAGACCTGGTGGAGAGCCATTGTAACCAGTTGAAACTATCCTGTTATTGTTAACCAAAACAGCTCCCGCGTGGAGACGGTCGCAAGAGGCTCGCGTGGCCACGATTCTTGCAATGGCCATGAAGTAGTCGTCCCACGATGGGCGTACGGCAGATGTTTCCATATGTAGCAGTGTGACAGAAGAGCGAGTTTTTTTCAACTATTTAAAAACGGGGCAGAAAGCCCCGTTTTATGTCTGATGCTTCTTAGGCACTCAGCGCAATACGGATTCCAGGCCCCATACTAGAGCTGACCACAATATTTGTGATGTACTGACCCTTAACCTCAGCGGCTCTGGCTTTTCGGATTGCTTCAGTTGCAGTAGTGATGTTGGCAATCAGCTGTGCTGGTTCAAACGAAACTCGACCAACCAGGATGTGGATGTTTCCTCCATCGTCGTTTCGAAAGGCAATTTTTCCACCCTTTAGCTCTGTTACCATTCGCTTAACGTCTTCACCAACGGTGTCTGTTTTCGGGTTAGGCATGAGACCCTGTTGACCCAAAGTTTTAGCGATTGGCCCAAGTTTTTTCATCATATCAGGAGTAGCTACAGCAACATCAAAGTCGCATTTACCTGTCTCCTTGATTTTAGCTATTTCATCGTCGCCTGCCACAATATCTGCGCCAGCTTCTTTGGCTTCAGTCTGCTTGGCTTCACTTACAAAAGCTGCAACGCGCTTAGTCTTTCCTGTTCCGTGCGGGAGAACAATCGTTCCGCGAGCCAATTGACTGGATTTCTTTGGATCGATTCCTAGGTTTAAGTGCAGCTCGATGCCAGCGTCAAACTTAACCTGACTCTCCTTAAGCATGGCGATAGCCTCTTCCAATGAGTAGGCCTTTGTCTTATCAAATTTTTCGTCCTGTGACTTTAATCGTTTTGATCTTTTCATACGTGTCGTGGTGCAGGCGAACGCAAGCGCTCTCCCACAAACGTGTAGTTATTTAGTCTTTAATCTCTAATCCCATTTGTCGAGCTGTACCGGCAATGATCTTGGCAGCTTGATCTATGTCATTGGTGTTAAGATCAGCTAGTTTCATTTCCGCAATTTCCTTGATCTGAGCCATTGTCACACTGCCAATCTTTTCAGCTCGTGGGCTACTAGAACCCTTAGCCACCTTGGCTGCCTTCTTCAAAAGCTCAGCAGCTGGTGGTGTTTTGATAATAAAGTCGAATGAACGGTCGTCGTATACCGAAATGACAACCGGAAGGATGTCACCTCGACGATCTGATGTTTGCTCATTAAACTGTGTGCAAAAATCCTGAATGTTCAAACCGTGTTGACCGAGAGCTGGACCCACTGGAGGAGCTGGATTGGCTTGTCCGGCTGGGATCTGAAGCTTAATTTGTGTTGTTGCTTTTTTTGCCATATGGGCGAGAAAATACAGTAGTTGTTAAATCTTTTTTACTTGAAGTGAGTCAAGCTCGATTGGGGTTTCACGACCAAACATCGAGACCATGATCTTAATCTTTCCACGCTCAGAGTCAACCTCTGATACCTTGCCCTCTAGATCCTTGAATGGACCATCAACAATGCGAACAGTTTCACCAACCTGGACGTCTATAGTATAGGTTGGATCCTCAATTCCCATGCGACGCTGCAGACTTTTCATTTCAGCCTCATCAATGGGGGTTGGAGTTGTTGAAGTTCCCACAAAACCAGTTACATTTGGGGTATTACGAACAACGTACCAGGAGTCATCTGTAACTATCATGGCAACTAGGACGTATCCTGGGAAAATCTTTTCCTCTACTACCTTTCTTTTACCATTTCTAATCTTGATCTTCTTTTCCTTTGGCACTAGAACTTCGAAGATTTTATCTTCCATTCCAAGTGACTCTGTGCGTTGGCGCAGATTATGGGCTACGTTTTCTTCGTAGCCTGAATAGGTATGAATTACATACCAGCGGCGACCATGTTGGGCGGTTTGTTTTGGCATACGTTAGACGAGTCGAGTAACCACTTCATTTAAAATATAGTCGATTCCGCCGAGACAGACGGCAAAGGCTAGTGAGAACCAGATGACGATCCAGGATTTTGTCCAGGTCTCTTTCCGACTAGGCCAAGTGACCTTTCGGAGCTCACTCCAAGCTCCCTTCAGATAGCTCGAAAGTGGATTTCCCTCCCTTTTTTCAGCCATATTTGGCTAATATTAGATAAATTATACGTTTTTTGGATTTTAAAACGGCCCTGCAGGCCATTTCAGATTGGAATATACATGATTATAGCTAGTTAGTCAAGAACTATTTGGTCTGAGCCTGACGGAGAGCCTTGGCCCAGCCGCTAAGGGCTGCCTGTCGCACTGAATTTGTCATACTTGGCTTGAAGGTACGATCAAGCATCTGTAAGTTTGCTGCCGCGGACAGTGACTTCCACATACCAACCTGTAATCCGGCCAACATAGCTGCGCCACGAACGGTTGTTTCCACATCAGTCGGGCGTGTTATCGACATATTCAAAATGTCAGCTTGATACTGCATCAAAAAATCATCGTGGACAGCTCCGCCGTCAACGCGCAGTTGTTTAAATTTTGTCCCAGAGTCAGTTTGCATGGCTTTGGCTAAATCATAGACCTGGTAGGCTATAGCCTCCTCTGCGGCCCTGATGATGTGCTGAGTATCGGCTCCTCGGGTCAGGCCCGTAATAACACCTCTAGCCTCTTGATTCCAGTACGGCGCTCCCAAGCCGGCAAAAGCCGGGACAATATAAACCCCATGGGCACTAGAAACACCCGCTGCTATTTTACCAACATCTCCTGAGTGCTGGATTATTCCCAACTTATCTCTGAGCCACTGAATGAGGGCACCGCCAATAAAAACTGAACCCTCCAAGGCATAACGCGGCTTACCATCGGAACCTGGGGTAAGTGTTGTAATCAATCCCTGGCGCGATCTAACATGTTTATAACCCGTGTTTAATAGCATAAAACAACCGGTACCATACGTATTCTTCCCCTGCCCAGCATAGAAAGCTGCTTGACCACACATAGCTGACTGCTGGTCACCGGCAACCCCAGCAATTGGGATGCCTCGATATGTTCCAAAATCGTCGGTAGAGTTTTTTACCTCAGGGAGCAGAAAGGCTGGAACTCTGAATATTTTAAGGAGTTTAGGATCCCACTGTTTGGAGTCAATGTTGTAAAGTAACGTCCTGGAAGCATTGGTGTAGTCTGTGGCATGCACACTGCCGCCGGTTAGGTTCCAGATCAACCAGCTATCAATGGTGCCAGTGATAAGGTCTTTAGCTGGCTGTTTAGTTTCATCCAACAGCCAACGGATTTTGGTTGCTGAAAAATAGGCATCGAGCACTAAGCCTGTGCTTCGTTGAATTAGAGAAGATAGTCCGCGCCGTTTTAGTCGTTTACAAGCCTGGGTCGTGCGCCGATCCTGCCAAACTATGGCCTTGTGGGTCGGCTTGCCAGTTTTTTTATTCCAGAGTACGACTGTTTCCCTCTGATTCGTGATGCCAATACCCCTCACTTGATTGGCTCTACCGCGCAGAACTTTATCTAAAAGTTTCTTTGTGACGTTCCAAATTTCCTCAGCGTCATGCTCAACTAATCCTGGCTCTGGAAAATATTGGTTGAATTCCTGCTGTTGCTTATCTATAACTCGAAGCTTGGAATCATAGCAGACTACTCGAACACTAGTAGTACCTGCATCAATGGCAATAAGTAGTGCCCCTGAAGTTTTACCAGGCTTCATTACGGATGTGTAACCAGTAAGCAAGATGATTTACAACAATGTGAAGTATTGGACCAATGAAAATAATTATAATCCAAGCCTGCCAAGAAAAGTCTACCCAAATACTACCAAGCAGAGCGCCGCCAATTACATAGTCTAGTTGATCAAAGGGAAACCAACTTTTACCTGGGGACACACGAACGCGCCTTTTAAAAAAAGACTTCATAAG
>PFGC01000020.1:0-42083 GCA_002781785.1 Candidatus Kerfeldbacteria bacterium CG15_BIG_FIL_POST_REV_8_21_14_020_45_12 | reverse complement strand
GGAAAGGGTAGCAACAAATAAACCCCTCCAGGTTTTGTGGTCACCGAACAGAGGTTTTCCTCCAAGCGTTCTACCTCCATCAACTGGCTTGGCTATAGCCATAAGGTGATTCTGTATCAAAACAGGTGACATGTTTGCCACACCTGCTGGCAGCATTAGCCAGATCATTTTGGGAATTAGAATGAGAAATTCCTCCATGTTTTTGGTTTACAAATCCAGGGTAGCGCTCTTGGCGTGAGTTTGAATAAATCGCTTTCTAGCTGGAACGTCCGTGCCCATCAGTACATCAAAGATATCGTCAGCTTTGGCAGCGTCACTGATTGTAACCTGCATTAGAGTTCTATGTTCTGGATCCATTGTCGTTTCCCAAAGTTGATCAGGATTCATTTCTCCTAGTCCCTTGTAGCGCTGAATGGTTACTCCAGCCACCTTTTCTCCAAGCTCTTGATCTCCGGCTGTAGCTGGTGTATCTACATCAACTACTGGAGAATCTGCCTCAGGAACTACTGCCTTCACTGCACCTTGAGTCATGCGCTCGAGGGCCTTGTCTTTTTCTTCATCAGAAAAGACATATTTAACTTGACTACCTTTCTTCAATCGATACAAAGGTGGCTGCGCAACGTACAGATAACCCTTTCTAATAATTTCAGGGAAGTAGCGATAAAAGAGCGTTAACAATAAAGTCCTAATGTGAGCCCCGTCCACATCGGCATCGGTCATGATAATGACTCGCTTGTAGCGTAATCCTTCAATGTCGAATTGATCGCCAATGTTAGTTCCAAGCGCAATCACGAGAGATTTAATTTCATTGTTGCCGAGCATTCTATCCAGTCTAGCTCTTTCAACATTTAGTATTTTTCCACGAAGCGGGAGAATTGCCTGGAATTCTCGATTTCTACCCTGCTTAGCTGAGCCACCAGCTGAATCTCCCTCAACAATATATAATTCACTGTCGTCGGCGCTTCGGGAGGAACAGTCAGCCAGCTTTCCGGGTAGCGTCAGACCATCAAGCGCTCCCTTTCTTAATACAGTATCACGAGCCGCTCGAGCGGCCTCACGAGCCATTTTAGCCAGCAAGCACTTAGCCAACATTTCCTTGGCAGTTTGTGGATGCTCTTCAAGAAAAATAGCAAATTGATCTCCGAAGACCGTTTCTACTATAGGCCTTACTTCAGCGTTTCCGAGCTTCTCTTTCGTTTGACCCTCAAACTGTGGTTCAGGAATTTTTACAGAAATAATAGCAGTTAGGCCCTCACGAACATCATCACCACTAAGGTTGTTGTCCTTTTCTTTGATTATTCCTGCCTTCCTAGCGTAAGTATTTAGGGTCCTAGTTAGAGCTGTACGAAAACCTACCATGTGAGATCCACCTTCTACTGTATGGATGTTGTTAGCAAATGAATATGCTAACTCGTTAAATTCCTTACTGTATTGTAGGGCTACCTCTACTTTTACATCTTCAAATTCCTTCTCGGTATAAAATACCTCAGTACCAACAGGTTCTTTTTTGTGGTTTAGGTGACGAACGTACGATGCAATCCCACCTTCAAAATAAAATGAGTATGCTTGCGGTTCCTCCGTGCGCTCGTCTCGAATATTAAATCTAACTCCCTTGGTTAAATAAGCCTGCTGACGAATGTGATCAAGAATGTACTGCCAGTTGTACTCAGTTACCGTGAAGATAGTAGTGTCAGGTTTGAAAGAGATCTTTGTTCCGGTTCCTTTAGCGCTCTTTACGGCCGCAACGTTTTTCTTGGCCTTCCCCATTGAATATTCTTGGCGCCACAGCTTATTGTCGCGCTTAACTTCAGCGATCAAGTCAGTCGAGAGAGCATTTACTACAGAGACACCAACACCATGAAGTCCGCCAGAGACCTTGTAGCCACCGTCGCCGAACTTTCCGCCAGCGTGAAGCGTTGTTAGAACTGTTTCAAGAGCTGACTTTTTGGTTTTAGCGTGCTTATCTACAGGAATACCGCGACCATTGTCCTCAACTGAACACCAACCATCTGGCATTAGCAATACATCGATAGTGTCACAGTAACCAGCCATGGCTTCATCTATGGAGTTGTCAATAACTTCCCAAATCAAATGATGCAACCCCTTTTCAGCGGTGTTTCCTATATACATGCCCGGACGCTTTCGAACAGGCTCTAATCCCTCTAAAACTGAGATTTGTTTGGCGCCATATTCAGGCGCGGCTTTAGCGGTAGATTTCTTGGATTCAGGTTGGTCTTTTTTGGCCATAATTACACAAAAATCAGCAGTTATTTCGCTGTAGAGTATAGCAATACTTTAGACTTTCAGCAAATCAGGTTACTGACTGATTCTAGGCTGATATTAGCCTACTTATCCCGCAGGGTGGCGTCTAGTTTTTTCCCCAAGTCAACAACTAGTCCATCTCGCCATTTTTCCATGGCTGACATCTCTAAAGTTTGCTGCTGAGACTGGAGAATAACCCTAAATGACAAGCTCTTTTTTCCTACTGGAATGGCCTCTCCTCGATATATATCAATAACCTCAATAGACTGAAGCAGGTCACTTCCATGACTCCGCACAACAGCCTCAATATCACCCCAGGGTACAGATTCGTCGACGATAACTGATAAGTCTAACGGGACAGACGGAAATATTGAAATCGGTCGCATCGCGCGCTTGGTCGAGCTATATTTGGCTAGGATTGGAATAGACAAGGTCACGAAGGCGGTTCCCCTTAGAATATCCCAATTGCTTTGGACTTGGGCTGACAATATTCCAGCGGTGCCCAACTTTTCTCCAGCAGACTCAAATCGCAGAGCTTGCTTACCCTGATACATGCCCCAACGAGGACATTTGCTTGCCTCTTCAACAATAACAGAGGTTGTGAAATTTATATTCAAAGCAGACAGCAGACTTTCGGCCAGACCTCGAGCGACACGGTATGGCTCAGCGCCACCACTGATAACTAACGCTAATTGTCTAACTTCTCTATCCGAAAAATATAAATGGCCCACCTCAAAGAGCTGAATCGATGAAGATTGCATTTGATTGGTTCGAATATTGTCTAGCAAGCGAGGCAGGATAGAAGTGCGGAGATACCTCAAGTCCTCGGACAATGGATTCTGAATACTCAAGTGATCGACTTGATCGTCCCACCCCATTTTTATAATATCGTCCGCTCCGTAAAATGAATAATTGTAAGTCTCTGTTAACCCACACCTCACTAGGTGATCCTGAATCTTTGAAATTATTTCAAGCTCTAGATCTTGATTAGGGACACTAAGAGCTCCTATTAACTGCTGCTCTGGAATTTTGTTTACGCCGTATAGCCTTACAATCTCTTCAACTAAATCCTCGCGAATTACTAAGTCAGTTCGCCACCAAGGAATTTCAACGTTGTAAACTTTACCAGTTTTAGACTTCTTAGTAACCACCTTACAACCAAGTGCGGTCAATAATTTCTGTACAACCTTCGGTTCGAATTCAAATCCAGACAGCCGAGATAGGTAATCAGCGCTTAAGGATATTTGAGTAAGTTCCGGCTTCTTCGGATACACATCTGTCAGACCGATGACTTTGGCGCCGGCATACTCAAGAAGTAACTCAACGGCACGAGCGGCAGCTGGCTCGGCTAACTCAGGAGATAGGCCTTTTTCCCACCGCAAGGCGCCATCCGTTCGCAGCCCCACAATCTTGGCCGAACGGCGAACGGTTAAGGCTGAAAAATTAGCTACTTCCAGAATAATTCGAGTTGTAGTATCAGTGACACTTGACTCTGTCCCACCGATGACCCCAGCTACAGCGATGGCTTTATCATTGTTTGTAATCAGTAAAACGTCTTCAGTAAGTGTTTTGGTCTCGTGATCCAGCGTGGCAATGGTCTCCCCTGTTCTGGCTCGACGAACTTCAATGGAATTTCCAGATAACTTATCAGCATCAAAGGCATGAGTGGGCTCGCCAAACTCAAGCATAATGTAGTTGGTGATATCAACAACATTATTGATTGATTTGACCCCACACGCCTGCAAACGCTGAGAAATAAAGTCAGGTGACTTACCTAAGTTAACGGATAGTTCAATTCCAATGTAGCGAGGGCAATCGTTGGTGTCTGCTATCTTAATGTCCAGCGTTGGCTTTACCTTAGGTAGAGGCGCCGTTTTTGGTAAGTTTAAAGATAGGTTGAAGACAGCTGATATCTCTCTAGCTATTCCGGTGTGGCAGAACAGATCAGCCCGATGAGTCATCGACTTATTATCAATATCAATGACTGTTTCATTGAGTGGTAAAACTCCAATTATTGGAGTTCCATTAATTACATCTGGCTCAAAAAAATGTACGGCCTCCTCACGATCGAGAATTCCTAATTCTGACTTTAGGCAACACATGCCCTGAGATAACTCGCCTCTGAGTTTTCGTTCTTTAATTTTAATCTCGTCAGGAATAATAGTTGGCGCTAGCGCAACCGGTAACTTGTCGCCTACTTTTAGCGCGGCTACTCCACCAAAAATAATTTGCCTGGGCTCAGGTTCGCCGACATCAAAAATTCCAATGTTCAGGGAATCAGCGTTTGGATGAGTGCGCCGCTCTATCAATTCCCCCACCACAACATTGCCCAGCTCGATACCACCTTCATCTATTTCCTCAACCTCAACGGAATGGAGACTAAGCTCAGTCATTAGTTTTTTTGCCTCAGGAATGTCAGCTACGTACTCTCGTAACCAATTATAGGAATAAATCATATAGTTACTAGAATTGCTCTAAGAATCGAAGATCGCCCTGCATGTAGAGTCGATAATCAGGAATATTATATTTAAGCATGGCTAGACGTCCTGTGCCGATTCCAAAAGCAAATCCGGTGTAACGCCCAGCGTCATACCCGGCTGCTGCTAAAACGTTGGGATGAATCATGCCTGCTCCAAGCATTTCCACCCAGCCAAGTCCTTTGCAAACTTTGCAGCTAACGTCACTTCCGCCACAAAACACGCAAAACATATCTACTTCGTAGCCTGGTTCAACGAACGGGAAAAACCCTGGACGTAATCGTAGTTTTACTTCTTGTTTGAATATCTGACGAAAGATTTCTTTCAAGGTCCAAACCAATTGACCTATGTTAATATTTTCATCAACTACAAAACCTTCCAATTGATAAAAGGTATGTTCATGTGTAGCGTCAATGGCCTCGTTTCTAAATACTCTCCCGGGAATAATGCAGCGCACAGGTGGCTCGGCTTGCTCCAGCACTCTCACCTGCATATTTGAGGTTTGAGTGCGCATAACCCAGTCGTTCCTGGTAAAATCTCGAGGCTCTTCGCGTGTAATTTTTGAATCAATAAAGAAGGTATCTTGAATATCACGGGCTGGATGATCAAATGGAAAGTTCAACCCTTCAAAATTATAGTAATCATTATCAAGTTCAGGACCTTCCAGAACCTGAAAACCCATCGATTGAAAAATTCTTATTAACTCCCTATTAATTTGGGTAATGGGATGTAAGTGCCCTAAACTTTTATCCTGTGAAATTTTACCAGGTAAACTGAGATCGAATTCGGGCACTGCGCTCGAACCTGCTTTTTGTAGAGCTTCCGTTAGAGTCGACTCAATTTTTTGGCGAAGTAGATTTGCAGCTGGTCCTATTAACTTCTTCTCCTCAATTGATAAATCTTTAAGTCCACGCAAAAGCACTGTCAGCTGGCCAGCTTTTCTACCTAAATAGGATACTCTAATCTCTTCAATCTTATCTGCGTCGCTGACCTGTGAAATTTCTTCTAGGAAGGCTGATTCAATTTTGGAAAGTGATTGTTTCATTTGATGTGTTCGGCTTTAGATTCAGCTCTGGTGTGCCTTTTTTCAGCTCGGGCTGCTCGTCTTTTGTCATATCTGGCTTCTAGCGATCTGGCTAAAAAGAACGCCTCCAAGACGCAAAGACCTATAATGAGCAGGATTGTCATCCACCAACTTAGTAACTCTTGACTAACCAAGAATAGCGTTAAACACAGCAATGTGGCAAACCAAAGTGCTTGTCGTAAGGAGGTTCCAATATATCTAAAAGGAACCGTGTTACGAAACAGCAGAAAACGAACTAGAAAGCCAATAAGACTTAGCGTTCCCCAGGCAGCAAAAAACATGGAGGTAAAAAATAGCAATAGCCCTATGGTTCCGCCAGTGTCTGGATCAATTCTGAAAAGCACAACAATAAAGGCCACCCAGCAAATCAGAGTGGTTAGCCCCATAGTTAGAAGATAGCGCTTAAGCGTCATAGTTGCGATACTATACCATTTATTGACCTTAACTACAATGCTTCTATTTAGATTAGAATTGAAGGTAGTAATGGTGAGAGCTTACCTCTAGCTCATATGGCGCTGCGAGCAGGAAGATCGGGTATCTCAAGCATTGAACCGCCGTAGATAATCTCGAAGCTACCCCCTGGCACCAAGTCTACCCTTTCTATGTTGTGTGCTAGAAGATAGTTTATTATTGTCGTGTCCGCCGATAGGTCTAGTCTTCGCTGTAGACTTTGTAAAGCAGCTTCAGTTATAAAACTGCACTCACGTATGACGCTTAGAATTTTGGGAGAGATAATCGCAAAGAGTGACGCGGCCTGAAGTAGCTGCCTGATAGATAAAACTGAGACTTGTTTAGCATTAGATTCTCTAAGTTTTTCGGCTAAAGCTTCTTCAAATATCTGCAGTTCAAACGGATGGTCTCTATTGAGTCCAGCTAGCATTTGCCTAAGAATTACTGACTCTGCTACACCCAGAACGTACTCCTCTACAAATCGATAAGTTCCAACTACAGCCTCGCTAGCTGATTCAATCCTTTTTAGGACCACAGAATCCAGCTCCTCTACACTAGGTCTTGGAATTGACTTATCAATCAGCAGTCATGGGGCTGAAATAAAAATATCTGCCGTCGGACCACCTTCTGCTTCTGCTATTTCCTGAATGATGGACGAGTATGGAAGTGGGTCTTCTTCTTCGTATTCATCTTCTTGGGTTTCACTGGCTTCAAATGGAAGCGGGTTAGGGTCCCCGAGCCATGGCTTAACAATATTTGGTGCAAACAGGCCTAAATACTTAACGGCATTCTTGGTGTCCTTGGCTACATCTTCGTAAAATCCAACCGACATCCCCTCATCTGTCATGTAACCCAAAGGATCATCGCCTTGTTCATCAATAATAGGCTGAGCGATATCTTCCTCTACTTGCTGTCTAATAGTCAGCCACTTTTGCTCTGAGACAATGGTCTCTGGCCGCCAAGAGTTCCAGATGGGACCGGTCACAAGTTCTACCGCTTCGACAGCGCGAGCTCTTGGTGAAAATTCTATTTTTCTTGGTGATCTCATCTTTACTTTCTATATTCGCAGATTTCTCGGTAGTCGCAATGTTTACAGACTTGCTGACTAGGCGTCGGCTCAAAGTTAGCTGATTGAATTTTCTCAATAATCTGCAGGGCCCATTCCTGAACTGACTGCATTTTCTCGGCATCAAAATCCGTGGATAATTCAATATTATTTTCGAGAAAGTAGTAAGTCAGCTTGGTAGGTGCTTCCTCAAAGATTTGTTGGAGGGCTAAGGCGTATAGGTAAAGCTGCTTCTGATCCTTCTTACCGGTCTTAGGGGGCGTGCCTGTTTTATAATCAATCACCTCTACCCCACCCTCAACAGTATCGACCCGGTCTATCGCCCCCTTGATCGTATATTCACCCAAAGGAACTCGAAAACGCTCCTCAAGATGCAACACGGATGGCCAAGCAGCTTTATGTAAATCGTAAAATTCTTCCAGCATTTGAGCCCCTTTGGTTTTATAGTTATCGCGTTGTTTTTTGCTATTAAACCATTCGTCTATCCACTTAGCTTCATATATTTCAAGGAGATCTGACAAGGTTGGTGCGATCTTGCTGGGATGTTCTTTCATGCGGCGAAAGAACTCATACAAAGTATTATGTACAGCTTTTCCGAATGAGGCTTGGTAACCGGATTTGGATGGCACCTTCAAAACATAGCGAAAGCGATATTTCCAAGGACAAACATCGTAAGTATCAAGATCGGTGAAGCTAAATGTGTCCGGCAGGTAAGATCGCTCTCGGCTCGCCAGCTCAGGTGAAACATGACTAACAGGCTGAAAGACAACCTCTCCGGTTGGCTCAGGTCTGGTGTCTACAAATCCAGCCTCTACTAAAAAGCGAGAGGGTTTTTTCTTACGGACACCGCCGTAATCTTCACCACTGGTCAAAAACAGTCCGGACTTAGCTCGAGTTATGGCCACATAAAATAGCCGCCTCTCCTCCTCTAAATGCCATTCACCATCCCCTTGTGGCACATCTTTAACAAGATCTTCTGGAACTGGAATAGCTTCCTTGCGCCCGATCGCTGGAAACCTTTTATCAACTAGGTTTACAACAAATACACACTCAAACTCAAGCCCTTTAGCGGCGTGCACTGTCATAATTTTTACTGACTCCGGCCCCTCATCCAGGTCTGGCAAGAGTCTACCCTGCTCGCCAGCTTCTATCATAGCCACGAGCTCGAATACAAAATTACGAACCGTTTTTTCACTGTGAGCCTTTTCGAAAGCCTCAACATACTTGTAAAACTGATTGAGATACAGAATATTCTCCGTGGCTAAGGACTCTTCTTGGTTAGTGATAAGTTTAAGATAGCCTGACTGCTCAAGGAACATTAAAATAATTTCGCCAACGGATTTATAACGAGCCTCCTTGGTAAGTGTTTTTAAATGCCCCAGTAGTTTTTCTACCTGTAAACGTCCAGCCTCAGAAACACTTGGTACCTCTTGAACATTAAGGCAGGTTTCATAAATCGATTCAGTGTACTTACTACCGTGTTGCATAATAGCCAAAACGTCCTCATGGGCTATTCCCCACAAATCTAGCGTGAGGTAGCGGTACATAGCTCTGGATTCGTGATAGTCATCGAGTAACTTAAGTACAGCGATAATATCTAGAATGACTGACTTGGTGAATAGCCCTTTTGATGCTAGGAACTGATATGGCACATTGGCTCGTTCTAGATATGGAATGAAGGCCTGGGCCGAATCGTTAGCTCTTACCAAGATCGCAAAATCGCTCCAGGAGGTCTCAGGACGAGCTTCTTTAAGCTCTAGAATCTTTTTCATAACCAGCTGAGCCTCGCCCGTGAGTGACTGGCTATGAAGATGTTCAATAACAGCCGACTCCTTAGTGTTGCTTTTGAGGCGCTTATCAATATCTAAAGAAACTTCGAGTCGGTGAGGATTGTTACTCTGAATAAAGCTGTGTGCCAAGTCCAAAATTTCCTGAGCTGATCTATAGTTTTGCACCAGAGAAACTTCTTCGGCCTCAGGAAAATCTTTTTTGAAAATTACAATATTACTCATCGATGCTCCACGAAATCTGTAAATGGACTGGTCATCGTCGGCTACAACGGTTAAATTATTCTCAGGTGCTGCCAACAGCTTTATCAAATCGTACTGAGCGAAATTGGTGTCCTGGAATTCGTCGACCAATATGTACTTAAACTGCTTACGAAATTTATCAAGCAAGGCTGGCCTCTCATTAAACAAATGAATGGTCTCTACAATTAAATCCCCAAAATCCATGGCATTTTCCTCACGCAGTAGCTGCTGGTAACGTTCATAAGCTGCGGCAACTTCGGTAACTCTAGCCGCCTCATCAACCTGGGCCTGCTCTTCATCGGTGCGAGCCTTTTTTTCTAACAGAGGTGATACTCTGCTGTTTAAATTCTTAGCGTAGGCTAGGTAGCGCGCGGGGGTGATGTCCTCATCTTTAAGTCTGGAAAAATGTGATATTAGCGCCTGCACAAATTTAGTTGGATTGCCTTTGGGTTTGTAGTAATCAAGCTCAAACTCGTCGATATGACTTCGTAGTAATAACCACTGATCGGTATCCGTTAAGAGCCTAAAGTCATTTGATAGACCAATATCCAGCGCATGGTCTTTTAAAACACGCTCACCGAAAGCATGAAACGTAGATACCCATAAATCAAGATAACCCATGGGCAGTAGTGCATCTACCCGCTCTTCCATTTCTCCAGCAGCCTTATCAGTAAAGGTGAGGGCTAGGATTTGGTCAGCCCGAGCTTCTCCGGAGGTAATCAGTTGAGCGATCCGACGTGTCACTACAGTAGTCTTTCCGGTGCCGGCTCCGGCAATTATAAGTAGCGGCCCAGTCTTGTGGACGACGGCCGTCTCTTGTTCATGATTCAAACCATCCAGAATGGTGCTTTGCGAAGATGCCGGCATCTGAGAGTTAGGTCAATTAACGGCGAGACGGCGGACTGCCAGTTCCCGTAGAAATAAACAGAGATCGAATTTGCTGGGCGGACATCTTACCGTAGCCAGGGTCGTCCCACATTACTCGTCCGTATTGGGTAACATCACGTTGTGTCTGATCGATGGCTTTATCTAATACTCTGAACTGAGGGGTTTTAGTTAGTCCATTTTCGATCATTGTTTTTTTGATCTCAAGCAGGCCAGCTAATTTTCGTGTATGACCTTCTACCTCAACTATCATAGGCCTGGCATCATGAATTGTATGTAGGTGCAGATTTCTCCGAATAACTTCGCGGTAATCGTCGCCCAAATAACTAGTCACAGCTGACTCCTGATCCGGCATCTCCGTTAAGGTCACTGAAAAACGTTTCCCCCGAATGTGCTCAAAAACGGCAGTAGTATCACCACTGTGAAGGGTGCCCGTTGCCTCGAATTGGGCTACAGTTTCTGGATTAATATGTTCTGGAATTTTGAAGACCTGATCCTCAAGCTCAGCTATCTCTCGAGCACTCTCAACCACCTCCTGGTGTGCTGTTTGTCTATCTGCTTGCATAGCTGCCTTAGCCGCTTTTCGAGCAGATGGAGCGTCCTCTGGACGCCAACCGGGAAGAGTTTCTTGATCTACTGGTAGTTGAGCTGTGGGGTCAGTATTTGGAGCAATGTTATCGTCAACCCAATCTTGAGCTTTGTAAGCACCGACATCTAGAGTTCTATTTAAACTGTCGTCTGTACCGCGTACTCCACGAGCAAAGCCATCAACTACCTTGCCTGGAGTTACTGGGCTGATGGCCCGTTTAGTGGCCCTGTCCCACTCATCATCAAATAAACCACTGGGCGTTTTACCTGACTCCTGCCAGTCAGCTGCACGCTCCACAGCTCTAGCGCCAGTGAGATCAGGAAGCTTCTCGTAGGCTAAGGCAGCAAAGTTTGGAGTACGCACTGTGTCCGGCATGCCAGGATGGCCCATTAAGTCAGAATTAAAAACATTACCGTATTCACGAGCCATAGAATTAATGTGGCTTTGAATTTCAGCGGCTAAAGCAACTTGCTGAGGTTGATTGGCTAGCCCGGCTGATTCCAGAGCTTGGTTAGCCTGTAGTAATTGCTCAAGCCTTCCAAAACTCATTTGCGTCCCTATAACAAAACCCGAGCTACCTTTTTCGGCATGAGCCTTAGCAATATCGATAAAGTCGTCTCGGGCCAGACCTGGGCTGAAGTGAGTGCTAGGGTCAGGAAAGGTGAAGGTGTATCCCTCAGCACCTTGTGTCATGGTGAAGCCTCCAGTGGCCGTGTCAAAATGTGATGTCGGAACTGGGGTGGAATCAAGGCTATCGTGAGCAAGGTCGCTACCTCTCAAGTCAGTGCTTGCAGTGGCTGTTGAAGTGCCCGGAAGCTTGTCAGGAATAGCTGAAGCCGCAGGCGCCTCAGGCGCAATAATTGGACTCACTAGCACATTCCCATAATCGTGTGTAATGCTAGCGGACTCAGCGGCGATTTGAGTCTGTAAGCTGGCGAACTGAGGCGTATCGGCAAGACCTGCCTCGCGCATCTGTTCAATAACCTTCAACATGTCGCTATACCTTGATAGACGAACGCTAGTTCCAAAAACAAAAGATGAATCCGCTCTCCCCGCGTGAGCCTTAGCTAACCTATCGAAACCATCAACTACCACACCTGGCCTAATGCCTCTGGCATTAGCGTTGTCTCTAACAAATTCGTAAACACCATCTTTGTAATCTAAGGTTACTCCAGTGCCATCGACCGTAAAATGAACAGTGTCTGCCCCGGAAATTTTGTCAGCAGTAAGTTCGGTGATATCTCCTACACGAACATCGCCGGCGGGTACAGAATGCACAACATCTACCGCAGGTGGCTGAACATCAGTAGATAATGGAACTTCTGCTAATTCAGCAGGTGTTTCTAATGAGTCTGCAGCGCTAAGTAACTCAGAAAGCTGTGGCACGCGAGCAAACGCCTCCGGTGAATCAAGTGAAATCAACTCCCCTGTTGCCATTTGAAAACCTAAGGTGTCTCCATTTTGGACAATAGTCCCACCGTCAACTAACAACATTTTCATATCTCCGAGTGAAGTTGTAGAACTAATTTCCACAAGATGTTTCAAGGCGGCCTGAGCTCCGTCAATAGTAAATCCATCAGGCAAGCTGCCAGCCTCAAGCGCAGCAATAAAAGCGTCGGCCCCGGGCTCAGCGGCGTAAGCTGTTCCAACTAACCCCTTTAATAATCTAACATGCTCACCGCTGCCTATAAGAACACCAACTGCAGCTCCATACACCTTAAACCTAGCCTGTGCATCACGATCACCTCTTTCAAAATCAAGAAAGCGTTTATCGGCATCTTGCATCATACTGGCAAGCTCTTGCTGCATGGCGTCGGCCGCTTTCTCTGGAGGGGCCAAGCCTTCTGATTGATGATCTGCACTCCAACGACGACCGCGCTCTGATTGCAAGCGTTGGTACATCCTGTCCATCGTAGGCCTGCGACCATTCACAATAGCGGCTGATTCTAGTTGGGCAATATAGTTATTTAAATCTTCTGTAGAAAGATTGGCAGGACTCTCCTTATCTAAACGTTTAGCCACCTCTTTATTCAACTTTCTTTGGCGTAGCATTCCCGCCAAGTCAAAAGTTCCAGAGCCAGAGGCTAGGCCAGATAATAAACGCTTGGTTACTAGCAAGCCACCAGCAGCAGCTCCAAACCCAGTAGCACCTGCCACTAATCCACCTCCTACAAGTGATAAATTGACTAGCAGTCTAGCGTTAAGCCCCTTGGCTGCTAAACGACCTCTCCAACTAGACGGCTCCCAGTCAGTTCCTAGCGACTTTAAAACTGCCTGAAGATTCATTTCGCTCAAGCTTTTATAGGCTTGATAAATGGCGTTAGTTTCTGCATGCTCGGCAATAGCGCGTTGATCTGCTAAAGCTCCCATCTCTTGAAGCGCCAAACTAATGTGATCTGCAACAACCTCAGCAGCGGCTTCATCGTACTGCTCTGTAACATTAGTGAGCCTCTCTTGGGCTTGAGCATCCTCACTCAGTACTCTGCCAGCGTCCTTGGTAAGGCGTTGTCCAACTCGACTAAATAAACTCTTGCGCTGCCTATTATCGCGCTCAGCCTGAACCCTCTGCTCACGACGCTGTATTAACTGGGCAGCCCGCGAGTCTTGGTGTTCTGTCATCAGCGATTGATAGTCCTCTGTGGCCTCCTCAACGTCAGCCTTGGCTTCGCGCATGGCTGAGCGATCCCAAAATTTAACCTTAGCGCTGGCCTCTCTGGCGCTTTGTAGACGAACCCTGGCAGCTTCCAGCTTTTTATATAACTGCTGCTCAACCGCATGGACAGCCCCTTCTAGACTCGCTAGATCACTTTGCTCTGAGGGGTTGGCTACTTCAGCTGATCCGGCACCACGCTGCTTAAACTCTAAAACTCGTACACTAGCCCGCTCCTCCAATTGACCAGGAACTGACTCGACGATTTCCGGCGTCAAAGCCTTGTCTTCGACCAATTCTACTGACTCAGGAACTTGATCATGAGTCTCAGTTTGTCGCATTGGCTCAGCCATAATTACATTTGTTCAAGCTTTTTTTTCAGATCTTCTAATTTTTCGCCGTCTATCCTTTTTTGAATATGCTCAATAACATTCTGCTGCCTCTTTTCTAACTCGCGCATTTGCTCATGAAACTCGTTAAAAGCGTCAACCATTCGACCAAGCACTTCTTTAAGTTCTTTATCTGACAGTTTTTGTCCAATCTCCTCAGACATCCCCAAATCATTCAGTGGTTACCCGAATGGCTTTCATCTGTGTCTTCACTTGATCTACCTCTTCTAAAAGAATGGCAGCCAGATTTGGTACATAAGCAAGCAACCGATCGGCCTGATCAGCTTGAGACAGATCGGTAAAAGAATCTAAGTCTTGTTTCGCTTCTTCTGGTAATTGCTCTAACACTCTTAGCATGGCTCGCTTATGAACAACCTCGTTCATTTGCTCAAGCATGACCAGTTTACGATCTAGAGATAGATTGGCCAAGCCTAGCTCAACAAAAACATTGTCGCTAAGATATTTTGGAACTGCGTCAGTCATACGCAAAAATATTATATATCGTTGATCCGACTATAGCAGTTTTTTTTGTTTTTTGCAAAGAGGCAAATTAACGCCTAATCGTCAAAATTAGGCGATCTTTCTAACCCAGCCGTGATTGGCGTTTACCTCAATGGTATCGCCATCTGAAAAAACAGTCGTTGCAAATTTTGTTCCAATAATACAAGGTATTCCTAATTCTCTGCTTACCACCGCAGCATGGCTAGTAATCCCTCCTTCATCAGTCACAATCGCGGAGGCTCGCTTCATGGCAGGCACGTAATCAGGCCGGGTCATAACAGCAACCAAGACATCACCATCCTTAATCTTACTGATTTGATCTACTGAACTTAAAACTTTAGCCGTGCCACGAACCTTGCCCGTGTTGGCGATTAAACCTCTAATGTCACCCGGCACATCGTAAGCTGGATCTGGAGTCATTATTTTCTTTACTTCCGCCACTACCTCCGCTCCAGTCAACACCACACTGTGCTCAGGGGTGAATAGATAAACGCTGCCTCTCCTGCGCTCAGCTAGATCATTGGCTGTCGGGCCATTACCACCGATGAGAGCAGATATTTCTGGCGCTAAAGCATAAAGTAATAAATCACAGTCTATTGAAATTCGCTTGGAAATCTCTGTCAATAAAAACATGCCAACGTGAATATTGAGCATAGTCGCCTTCTTGCGCTCGTCTTGCCACCAAGTAAAATCTTCGGTCATGCTAATCAAAGTACGGAGGTGCGGAGATAGGTCGTATTTTTCAATCAAGTCATGCTTGGTTCGACGATTTTGTTCAGGAAGCAGTACTAATCTTTCGTAATGGTGCTTGAGGTCATTAGCGCTTTGCTTCCATACTTTAATTTCCTCTGCAAAGTGACTGACTGGCAAATCGGTAGCTGTAGCGTAGTTATTCTTTGTCCAAAAATACCTCTGCTGATACTGCTCAACTGTCTCAGTAGAATCTCCGGCGGCTATTTTTAGTAAATCTATCTCTGCTTCGTTTATAAAGGATTGATAAACTGGAGCAGTTAGAGCACTAAATATCTGGGCAAAGATTGTTTCACTATCAGTCTCTCCAACTTCATCACGAATTTTATCGGCTATTAACCGATCAGTGCCTAAGGCAAAGTAATCTATAATTGCACTGGAGCTGAAGCGTTTGTTTCCAAGTTGTTGGTATTTTTTCCAAAGGGCTAGTAAGGCTTCGTCTGATAAGTCAGGTAAGCTAAAGTGACTCACTGCCTTTAGACAAAATTTCTCAAAACGACTTTCATCTAACTTCCAGGCGTGCAGAAATTCTGTAACTACATTTGGGTTCTTGAGTGCTAGTTGCACCAAACTTCCGGCGCCGCGGTCAATTTCAGCTACATCAAAATACCAGTCTGCTTTTTCATTCTCAAAAAAACCAACTTGGATATCGGCTTGGCTACCGGCTGGACGCCTACTGTCGGGGATCATTTCTGCAGCAGCGATGCTATACAAAAAAAGGGGGGTGCCGTCAAAGCGCTGTCTATACCACTGCTTGCTGGTAAGTTGATCGTGTATTTCCTGAGGTACTATCATGAAGTAATTTCTTTAAAGCCATAATATTGTTGTGATCACCTTCTTTAAGTGTCGCAAAAAATGTTAGGACGCGGATACCAGGAACTCGACTGATAATAATTTCTCGGGCTGCTAGTAAATCTTGCGTATGAACAGATAGCTCTTGATCTGCTGATAACCCAGCTAGCTCACCATAGGCACCACAATTCTGATGCGAAATTATCACAACCTCTTCGATATCGTGTAGTTCTTTGCTAATTTCAATCTGCCTAAGAATCAACTCAGCGTCCCCCGGCTTACTCGGCCTGACAACATTTTTAATGTCTCCGGCGATTGCTACGCGGTCATAGGAATGTTCAATGCCCAAAGCATGAGCCTCTTTGTAGAAGGAATCTACAAATCTATAGTCCATGCAAGTTATCAATAAAGCTGTCGCCTTGTGCTCTGCCATGTCTTAAAGGTAACGCAACCAGACGTAGACAGTTGATATCAACATACATACAAAAGTTACCGAAGATCCAACTATCATATATTCCTTGAATCCAAGTTTATACCCGGCCTTTTCTGTCAGGCCCGCTGCAACCAGGTTATTAGCAGAGCCGATTAGGGTGGCGTTACCGCCAATTTGACCGCCGAGCGCTAAGGCCCACCACAGCGGATTAATATCCAAACCAGAGCGACCGAGGTCCTGGACCAATGGTATCATCGTAGCAACAAATGGAATGTTATCAATAAAGGCGGAGAATACAGCGGAGGCCCACAGAATAGTCAGTGTGGTAGCGGTCATTGAGCCAGCTGTAAAATGTAGGACTTTTTCAGCCATCATATCTATCAAACCAACGTGTTCGATGCCTGCCACTAATATGAATAAACCAGAGAAGAAAATAATTGTGGTCCACTCAACTTCTTTTAAAACCTCTTCAGGATGGGTATTTGTAATCACCAAAAGCAAACCAGCGCCAAATAGCGCCACTGTAGCTGGTTCGAGCCCTAGGGAGGCGTGCACCAGGAAGCCGATCATGGTTACCGCTAGCACAAAGAGGGATTTTCTCAGGAGAGCCACGTCAGTAATTGATGTGCTGGCATCAAAACGCATAATACTGTTCTTGAGTTCCTCGGTGGTCTTTAGTTGATTCCTAAAAAATAACCAAATAATTAAGAGAGATGGTAAGGAAATTATTAGGGCGATCGGAGCTAGGTTGAGCAAGAAATCTACAAAGGTAAGACCGGCGGCTGATCCGATTAATATGTTAGGCGGACCACCAATGAGAGTGGCGGTACCACCAACATTAGAGAAGATAATCTCGGCGATAATAATGGGCAGTGGATTTATCTTCAAATTATCAGCAATAACAAAGGTTACAGGTGCAATCAATAAGATAGTAGTCACGTTGTCCAGAAGAGCAGAAAAAAAGCCCGTCAGTAGGGCTAGGTATATCATGATTCTTATTGGATCTCCCTTGGCAACCTTAGCTGCTCTAATTGCTACGTATTGGAAGAGGCCGGTTTTTTTGGTGATTAAGACAATCACCATCATGCCAATCAACAAACCAATGGTATTCCAGTCAATGGCCGCAAAGGCCATTTCCTGATTAATGACGCCCAGTACCACCATGAGCACGCCACCTGCTATAGCTATTGTAGTTTGGTGGATTCTTTCAGATACAATAACAGCGTAGGCGATGACAAATATGAAGACGGCTAGCGCAAATTGCATATAGTCTTAGGTTTTTGGAGTGTCGTTGATATTAAGAAGTTCTGCCATGGCGCGCTTGATGTCGGTCCTGGACACCAGTCCAACCAGCTTATCATCGTCATCGCAAACTGGAATGTAGCGGTAGCTATGCTTAGCGGCCAAAGTAGCAGCTAAGATCATAGGGTCATTCTCTTTAACTCTAACACCGTGAAGTTCCTGCATTATCTCTTTCACTGGCTTGTTTAAAGCTGAGGATACTAGTTTGTAGAAAACTCCCTCCGGTTCAAACTGAGCCAAACTTGGATCTAGTCTCAGGTAATCTGGGACCATGGTCCTTATTAACAAAAATGAGTCTATCGCTCCAACTGGTTTCATCTCGGAATCAACTACGATGAGTCCGTTAGTTTTGTGTTCAACCATGGTTTCCAGCGCCTGACGAAAGTCAGCTGTATCTGGAAGCGTGATGATATTTCGCCTGATGTGATCCTTGACTAGCATAGGATATTAATTGGCGGATAAGCCAGCCCTATTCTATGGGAGGGCTATTCTTTTGTAAAGAGCGCCATGGAAGCCAGTTAAGGAATTGTTGTCCACATGCCAGGGTTTAAAATAACGTTGACGGTTTCTTAAATAACTCGTAGAATTGTTGCGCAAAAATGAGTACAGAAGACCATACAACAACCGAGGCAGCGGAACAGCAGCAATCGGCCGGAAACACAGGGAAAAACGTCTATGGACGGGCCTTGGCTCTGGTCGGAATCACTACGGGCTATATCTTTGGTCCGATGGTGCTATTCGGCGGCATCGGTTGGTTGTTAGGCAAAATGTTTGACAGTAGAGTCATTGTGGTTGTGAGTTTTCTCTTGGCTCTAGTGGTTTCAAACGTGCTCATTTTCCGCAATACGGAAAAACACGCTCGCAACCTTTAAAAAATGGCAGCACAAATTGAAATTAGTCTAAAACCTGAAACCTTGTTCGATGTAGCAGGCTTCAGTGTTACTAACTCCATGTTATGGACATCGCTAATTGCGATAATCTTGATGGTAGTTTTTGTGTTTACGGCCCGCAGATTAAAGGAAGTTCCAGGTCGGTTACAGCTATTTATTGAAACTTTCGTAGTGGGAGCTTGGGATTTTGTACACGGCATCTTTAAAGATGAAAAATTAACCGCCAGGGCGTTTCCGATGTTTGCTACTTTGGCGCTGTTTTTCCTGTGCGCAAATTTGTTTAGTTTTATACCAGGTCTTGGAGTTATTACGGTTTCCGACGCACCTTTATACAGGTCTCCTGCTACCAATTATTCCCTGATTTTTGTCCTAACTTTCGCTAATTTCATTATCTGGCAATTGATTGCAATAGTGAGCGGTGGTTTCTTTGGCTACGCCGGCAAGTTTTTCAATTTTTCTGGTGGTAATATCATGGAAAGGTGTCTAAACTTCGCCCTTGGCTTATTGGATATCATTGGTGAAATAGCCAAAATTGTGTCCCTGTCCTTTCGTTTATTCGGAAATATATTTGCCGGAGAAGTTATTTCCGCAGTAATGCTATCAATTGCACCGCTCTTTATACCAATTCCCTTTTGGATGCTAGGCTTACTAAGTTCTGTTATTCAGGCCTTTGTCTTCCCGATCCTGATAGTGATATTTTTTCAAATGGCTATTATTACTAAAGAAAAAACGACCGAGACGGCGAGTTAGTCTTGACAGGAGTGGCGCGATTGATTCACCGACAGTGGTGGCTCGATCGGGACACTTCCCACGATATAAAATATAACTAAGTAAAAAGGTAAAAATTATGGACGTTGAAGCTGCGAAACTTCTGGCCGCTGGACTCGCCATCGGTATTGGAGCAATTGGACCCGGAATCGGTGAAGGAATTGTTGCCGGTAAGGCACTTGAAGCTATGGGTCGAAACCCAAGCATTAAGGACGAGTTGTTCACGCGCATGATCATTGGTATGGCTATTACGGAGTCAACTTCGATCTACGCTCTGGTTATTACATTCTTGATTCTGTTCGCTTTCTAGCCAATAGCCTCACTGCCCAGTTACGCCCGTAAGTGGGCAGAAGGGTATTGATTACTTGAACCTATGGAACTATTTAACGCATTTGGAATCGACCTGAAAAATCTGCTGTTCAACTTGGTAAATTTTGCCGTGTTGTACGCAGTATTATTCAAGTTGGGATACAAGCCAATCTTGAAGTTTGTGAAAGATCGAACTGAGAAGATTGAAAAAGGAGTAAAAGACGCTGAAACTGCGCAGCAAGCGCTGGTTGAAGCAAAATCAGAGTATGAAAAGATGGTTGCTGATGGCCACAAGCAGGCCCAGGAGATAATTCAACGTGCTAAGGAGCAAGCCCAGGTGCAGGCTGCTGCTTTGTTAGAAAAAAATAAGACTGACCTGGTTGGTATTGCCCAAAGGGCAAAGCAACAGATCCATGACGAGCGTGAGAGAATGTTGCGCGAGGCTCAAGAACAGGCCGTTGAGTTAGTGCTGGCTGCTACCGAGAAAGTCTTAATGGACAAGCTTGATGTGACTGCCGACACCAAGTACATTGAGAGAATTGTCGCAGAGGTTAAATAGTATGAAAGCCTCTGCCTCACAATATGCTCAAGCCTGGTACGAAAAGCTATCCGCTGTACCACCAGCTGAGTGGCCTGGTGTCTCTGAAAAAATGTTGAAGCTGATTAGACAGGACGGAAAGATGAGACTGCTACCTGATATTGTAAGGCTAGTTGAGGAAACTGAGCTGGCCAGTCAAGGAGTTACCCAAGTAACTGTCAGAAGTGCTCATGACATTCCTGATGAAATAATCGCCAAGCACGTGAAGCAGGTTCTTCCAGAGGTAAAGGTAAAAATTGATAGAGAAAATGACCCATCGATTATCGGTGGCATACAGATAGAAACTGCTAATAAACGGTGGGATCTATCTCTGCGAGGACAGCTGCGAAAACTCGCTCAACTAATTCACTCGAACTAAAGTTATGACGGGACAAAAAGATACGGTCGTTGAACACCTCAAGAAAACAATCTCAGAGTACAAAGCCGATATTACTGAAGAAAAAATTGGCCGCGTAGTTGAGATTTCAGATGGTATTGTCAAGGCAGTTGGCCTGGCTGATGTTGGAGCTGCCGAGATGGTTGAATTTGATAATGGCGTGCGCGGAGTCGTGTTGAACTTGGAGGAAGGTATGTGTGGAATTATGGTACTTGGTGAATACACCGATATCGGTGAGGGCATGACCATCAAGGCCCTTGGCGAGCTCATGTCTGTGCCAGTTGGTGATGGACTAATCGGTCGAGTTTTGGATCCACTAGGAAATCCTAAGGACGGTAAGGGTGCTCTGGATTCCTCAGAAAGATACCCAATGGAGCGAATTGCCCCTGGAGTGATGAGCCGTAAATCAGTTCATGAGCCACTGCAGACAGGACTTAAGTCTATCGACACCATGGTGCCAATTGGTCGTGGTCAACGTGAGTTGATTATTGGTGACCGTCAGACTGGAAAAACTGCGGTAGCAATTGATACTATCCTCAATCAAAAAGGAGAGGATATCGTTTGTATTTATGTCGCTATAGGACAAAAAGAAAATAAAGTAGCTCAGATAGTTTCTAGGCTTGAGAAGGCTGGCGCTATGGCATACACGATTGTGGTTTCAGCCACAGCCTCTGAAGCAGCAGCTATGAACTACCTAGCGCCCTATGCAGGCTGTTCAATGGGAGAATACTTCATGGATAAAGGTAAGCACGCCTTGATCATTTATGATGATCTTTCTAAGCACGCTGTAGCTTATAGACACATTTCACTGATCCTACGCCGCCCACCGGGCCGCGAGGCTTTCCCAGGTGACGTTTTCTACCTACATTCAAGGTTACTTGAGCGATCGGCTAAGTTGAATGACAAGTTGGGAGCTGGATCTATGACTGCTCTACCTATTATCGAGACTCAAGGTGGTGACGTGTCTGCCTACGTTCCAACTAATGTTATTTCTATTACCGATGGTCAAATTTATCTAGAATCAGACCTTTTTAACAAAGGTTTTAGACCGGCTATTAATGTGGGACTATCCGTTTCACGTGTAGGTGGAGCAGCTCAGATTAAGGCGATGAAGAAGGTAGCTGGAACCCTGCGTTTGGGACTGGCTCAATTCCGCGAACTGGAAGCCTTTGCTCAATTTGGCTCTGACCTTGATGCAGCTACTAAGAGACAGCTTGATTTGGGTAGACGCTTAGAGGAACTCTTAAAACAAAGTCAGTACAGTCCAGTTCCAGTTGAACGCCAAGTCATTCAAATTTATGTGGCTACAAACGAAATGCTGAGTGATGTTAAAGTTGAAAAAGTCCAGCCTTTCATAGCTGGCTTGATGGAGTATATTGAAAATAATGCCGGCGACCTGTTTACCGAGATTCGAGAGGAGTTAATGTATGATGAGACTTGGGAAGAAAAACTGAAGAGCGTTGTAGCTGAGTTTGCATCAACGGCAGATCAGAGCTACTTCATTGAGAAACAGAGCTAACGCAACCATCCTTTTACTGTATGGCTTCACCGAAAGAAATTAAAGGACGTATTCACTCGATTAAGAATACGCAGAAAACCACCAAGGCTATGGAGTTGGTGTCTGGCGCAAAAATGCGTAAGGCAGTTCAAGCCACTAACGCCAGTCGTGAGTACCAACGTATTTCGTGGTCTATTGCTCAACGCATTCGGTCTAATACTAAGACAGATATTGATCTTTCCTTGCTGCGTTTTTTCACGGAGCCAAATAGTGATGATAAAAAAATAAAGACAACCATCCTTGCCTTTACCTCGAATCGTGGACTATGCGGATCCTTTAATTCTAACGTGATCAAGAGTGTATCTAAGTATGTTCAGGAAAATCCAAATGAAGATGTTTCAGTAGTTGGGATTGGCAAGAAAGGCATTGCCATGCTCAATTCAATTGGAATCAAGCCAACCCTGGCTTATCCAAAGGATGATACTGCGGCTTCAGATGAATCAGTTAGAGAGGTGGCTGGATTGCTTTACAAAAAATTTGTATCTGGCGAAATAGATCGAGTGATTATTGCTTACACTGATTTTGTATCAGCGTTGGTACAAAATCCTCAACTTAAAACTCTCTATCCCCTACCCTCTGAGGAGCCAGAGTCGACAACTGATATTGATGAGACAGCTAAAGGAGATTTGCTTTACACCTACGAACCCTCAGCGGTAGCGGTACTAGACTTTCTGATTCCACGTATTGCCGAGGTTGAGCTGTACCAGGCGCTCCTTGAAAGTAACGCTTCAGAACACAGCGCTAGAATGTTGGCAATGAAAAATGCCACTGAAGCGGCTTCAGAGATGAAGGATGATTTGACGCTTGCCTACAACAGAGCCAGACAAGCCGCTATAACTAAAGAAATTGCTGAAATCGCTGCCGGAACGGCTGCGGTCTCCTAACATACTTACTAATAACTCTGATATGAAGAACGGAACAATTACACAAATTATTGGACCAGTCGTAGACGTCTCCTTTGCAGATGCGACTATTCCTGGAATTTACGAGGCCCTTGAAGTGGTAACGTCTGACAACAGTCGCTTAGTGCTTGAAGTTCAGGGCCACATCGGCGCTAGCGAGGTGCGCACAGTGGCCATGGGCACGACCGACGGTCTAAAACGTGGCGAAGAAGTTAAGGCAACCGGTGCGCCTATTTCTGTGCCAGTTGGTGAAAAAACACTAGGTCGTATTTTTAACGTTATCGGCGAGACGATTGATGATGGAGAGCAAGTTACTGACGTTGAAACTAGAGCGATTCATCAAACATCTCCCGGTTTTGATGAACAGTCGACGGAGGCTCAGGTATTAACTACTGGAATTAAGGTAGTTGATTTGATTGCTCCATTTTTAAAAGGTGGAAAAGTTGGCCTGTTTGGAGGTGCTGGAGTAGGAAAAACAGTTATCATTCAGGAATTAATCAACAATATTGCTAAGGCTCATAGCGGATACTCTGTATTTGCTGGTGTGGGAGAGCGTACGCGTGAAGGAAATGACCTCTACCATGAAATGAAAGATGCCGGTGTATTAGACAAAGTTACTATGGTGTTTGGTCAAATGAACGAACCGCCAGGCAATCGCGCGCGAATTGGTTTGACTGGACTGACCATGGCCGAGCACTTCCGTGACCAAGAGGGAGGTCGAGACGTTCTGATGTTTATTGATAACATTTTCCGCTTTACACAAGCCGGATCTGAAATGTCAGCGTTGCTTGGTCGTATTCCTTCAGCTGTAGGCTATCAACCAACCTTGGCTCAAGAAATGGGCGCCCTTCAAGAAAGAATTACTTCAACTAAAACTGGATCTATCACCTCAATTCAAGCTGTCTATGTGCCGGCCGATGATTTGACTGACCCAGCTCCAGCTACGACCTTCGCTCATTTGGATTCTACAGTAGTGCTTAATCGATCACTGGCTGAACTTGGTATTTATCCAGCTGTTGACCCACTCGATTCTACTTCCACGGTGCTAGACCCTCAAATTGTGGGCGAGGAACACTATGCCGTAGCTCGAGACATTCAAAGAGTATTACAACGCTACAAGGACCTGCAAGACATTATTGCTATCCTGGGAATGGAAGAATTAACTGAAGAGGACAAGCTGACAGTAGCTCGAGCTCGAAAGATACAGAAATTCTTATCACAGCCATTTCATGTGGCTGAGGTATTTACAGGTTCTCCGGGCGTATTCGTGTCATTAGAAGAATCAATCAGAGGCTTCCGTGAAATTCTGGATGGCAAACATGATGAGGTTCCAGAACAAGCCTTTTACATGAAAGGCACCATTAATGAGGTATTAGAAGCTGCTAAGAGTGAGAAAAAATAACCATAATGTCTACCGATAGGCTACAACTGAAGCTACTGACCCCAGTTAAGACGTTGTTTGATCAGCCTGTTGACCAGGTAGTGGTTAATACTCAGGATGGAGAAATCACTGTATTGCCAAATCACTCACAGTTGGTTTCTATCCTGATGGCTGGTGAACTATTAATCAAGGACGGTGACAAGGAGTTTCCACTGGCAGTATCATTCGGTACTTTGGAAATATCAAACAACACCTTGGTTATTCTGGCTGATGCTGCAGATCACGCTCACGACATTGATGTGGAAGCGTCTGAGAAAAAAGCCGCCGAACTTGCTAAAGAACTTGAAACACAAGAAGAGATGGATATCACTACCTACAACAACCTGCAAAGACTCTTGCAAAAAGAGCGCGCCAAATTGGCGGTAGGAAAGAAGTGGCGTAGTTAAGAAGGGATCATATCTTTAAAAACACGCTGACTAGATCAGCGTGTTTTTTGTTTTCCTCTATTTGATGATGCTGGATTAAGGTGTCGTATCTATATAGCGACGTTGACCGTTTATGGCAATAAGCTGATCTGGCTCTGCCTCGGTAGACGCCCAAGCCACGGCTACAGTTTCAGTTATAGGTAATCCACCATCACGGTAGCCGATTTGTCGCTGGGCAATTCCATGACTACGTATCACTACACATTGTCCGGCATAGAGCCCGTCTATGATTGTAAACTGTTGATCAACTGGCAGTTGTGCCTGAAGACTTTCAAGCTCTTGCCTGAGCGGTGACGACTCAAAGCTAACACCTGAATCAGGCGTCGTCTCTGAATCCGTGTTAGCGGCGCCCTCTGCCTTAGCGTGAGGCCTTTTGGCGACACCTGTCCGAGACTTGTCAATTGCTTCGACTGGTGGGATTAGAGGCCTCCGAGGACCTTTAACTGACTCAATGGACATGTATTTATATTGTTTTTCTCTTAGGCAGAGACTGTTTATTTTCAATACGTTTCTTGTCTCCAACGTAAAGTTTTCCGGGAGCTGAAATAGTAACCTCTCCTGCAGTTATCAGCATTAAATTGGCAGCCGACTCTATAATGCTAACTAACATTACCCACTGAGCTTGCTCTGGCTCGCTAAGATTTTTTTCACGCTGAGCAAGCAGGTCCTCCCAAATACTGCGCACAGAGCTTGGATCTAGGATTTGATCAGCTTCAAATTGGCCAGGCCTTAAAATTCTCATAGCGGAGGCCAGTATTAACCACTCACTCCAGGCATGCTCTTCAAGAATGGTGTCTTTCCTGGAAAAAAATTCTAACTGAGCTTTCATGTTTGCCCATAACTCATCATCGACCAGAGTTTCGACTACTGCCGGGTCTAACAGCTTCCAATTCGCCAGATACTCTGCCATCATACTTGTTACCGAAGGTGACATGCCAACAACAGGATCGTCAGTATTATTTTTAATCACATTATATCCCTCAGAAAATGCCTTGGTTAAATCTGGACAAGCCGACCGCACCTCTCCTAAGAACCTGTCAGGATCTACCAAGACTAGAGCTCTACCAACTTCCAAGAATTGGTCTATGTGATAGGGGGTCCTACCAGGTTCTTGGCCTTCAATAATTGGCTCCCCAGTGATATAGCGAATGGCCTTGGGTAGCATTATTTCCCAAGCCTTGTCATCAAGCCGTAGGAGGTCACGTTTATCTGGAAATGCCTTGAGCACGTAGTAAGTATACTTTTCATATAAAGCTGACGCAGAGCTTTTTCTTCGTATTTTAGATACTCCAATATCAATTTCATCCCAAACATCATCATCAATCAGATCTTCTATTTTAAAAGGCCTTTCGTTTGGATTTTTTTCTTCAGGCTCTAAATTAACAGCCCTCATTCTCTGAACTGGCTCAGATCGTCTAGGTCGCCTCATGGTTAATCAAGTGAAAACTCAGTCTGTCTTCTAGTTACCACCTCGTGCTGCTGCCTCACTTTAACAATTGAGTCAGTCGTCACAACTCCTCTAATCAGAGCCAGCGGATAAATTATGCAGCGTTTTCCAATAACGGTTCCGGGGTTTAGTACAGCATTGGCGCCAATCTCCGTTTCGTCGCCAATCAAGGCACCAAATTTTGTAAGTCCAGTATTATAGGTCTGCTGTAGAGTCGATACTACTATCTCACCTGGTGGGGTCTTTAGGTTGGAAATAACCACACTGGACCCTAGGTGAACCTTATAACCCAATACGGTATCTCCAATATAGTTAAAATGAGGAGCTATCGCTCCGTCAAATAGCAGAGCGTTTTTTATTTCTGTACTATTTCCCACCATGCAATTGTCTCCGATGATAGCTCCTCCTCTAATCAAGGCTCCAGAGCGAATAGTTGTGTTCTCTCCAATAATTGTCGGACCGTGAATAACAGCTCCCGCTTCAACGACTGAGCCCTTACCAAGACTGACTTTCCCCTCAATGACAGCTAGCTTACTAACAGTTCCTTGAATTTTTGGACTCTTTTGAATATATTCCAGATACTGCTCTATAAGAGGGATTACCTCCCAAGCGTACTCAACATCATCAAAAAGCTCAGCGTGCTTGGTGTGAGTCAGGTCAAACAACTCATTTGTGGTTAGTTCGCTCATTGCTCTAATTGATTTTGATCTTCAAAGTGGTCTATCCGCTCAATTTTACCAGACAATTTATCATAATCTGAGGAAGTGCGATCTAGAGCTGACTTCGCGTTAGTAATGTGACGATTCAGAACTCCCAAAGTCTCTCCAAAACGAACGGCATCTTTTTGAATTCCTCTAATTGAAGCGATCATTTCCTTAGCAGCTTCTGCCATCTTCTTTTCCTGCATTCCCATCATGAGGATGTGAAGAAAATAATAGAATGAATTAGGTGAAACGTAAAGCACCTTGCGGGAAATGCTGTAAGCATTTAACTCAGAATCATTTCGAATTATCTCATAATAAACGGACTCGGCCGGAACATACATAATTGCAAAATCGACTGTTCCTTCATCAGGTAGAATATATTTCTTTGATATGGCATCAACGTGTCTTTTAACATCCTTGATAAACTCTCTAGAGTAACGCTCGCGCGCCTCAGTTCCCTCTTCTGCGGCCATCCTTTGGTAGTTTTCCATGGGAAACTTAGCATCTATCGGAATGATCCCATTGTCAGTTTTAAGAACAGCATCAACCACTTGCCCTTCAGTGAACTTGTACTGCATCTGATAAAGTTTTTGGGGGAAGTACTGATCAAGCATGTCTTTTAGGACCTGCTCACCGATATTTCCACGTAGTTTAGGACTCTTTAGAAAATCCTGCAGCGCGTTCATGCTCCGGCCAATTTCCTGCATAGTACCTAGCTCCTTATTTACCTCGCCGATGACTCGAGCAGCGTTGTCGAGCCTCTCATTAAGTCCAAGAGACACCTTGTCTAGTCTATCTTGCATGCCTTGAATATTTTGATTCATCATGCCAATACCAGCATCTTTTGAGCTATCGCCCTTATTAACACGGCGGAAAATGATAATTATACCTACCAGATTAATGGCAGCTAGAGCTATTAGTGTTAAAACAATTATATTTTCCATATTGATATGATATCAGATAGTAAGCGGAAGCTGAAACAGTGAAATGGCGTTTTGGGTGGTAGCTAGAGCTACCTCCTCAAGAGACAGGCCTTTTAGCTCAGCAATTTTCTCAGCTACGTGGATAACATGACTAGGCTCATTGCGTTGTCCTCGGACAGCTTGTGGCGCTAAATACGGCGAATCGGTTTCTATTAACAGGCGGTCAAGTGGTACGCGCCGAGCGATATCCTGAAGAGACTGAGCATTTGGAAAAGTGACTATGCCGGTAAAGCCAATATATAATCCAAGCTCAAGTAACTTTTCAGCTTGCTCCCAACTTCCCGTAAAGCAGTGAACGACGCCACGAACCCCAGCTCCAACACTTCCCCCATCGCTATTATCACCAAATTGCCTAACAATATCTGCAAACTCGTCGTAGGCGTCACGACAATGAAATATATGAGGTCGTTCTATTTCCCGCGCAAAACCTAGAATTTCATAAAGCGTCTCTTTTTGTCTCTCGACAAATTGTTCAGCAGTCATGTCGGGGTGCTTGAAGTCCTCTAAGTGAAAGTAGTCCAATCCAGATTCACCAACGGCCACGACGGATGGACTTTGGGCTAATTCAAAAAACTTTCTCTTATCAAATAATTCTGACTTTGTTGTAAACGAGTATTCTTCTCCTGAAAACTTAGCAGTCTCGGTTATGTCTTTTGCTAAATGAATTGGGTGTAATCCAATAGCAGCCCACATACCTGGGGTCCGTTCGGCAATTTCAACTGATCGCTGACTGGTGGCAAAGTTTGTACCAACATTTATCATGTTAACACCACTAACGAGGGCAGTCTGGATAACCTGGTCAGCGTCCTCAGAAAATGCTCGAAAATTAACGTGGGCGTGGGTATCAACAAATTTCATTCTGACGTTTTTTCATCAGTCAGGTAAGTAGCCAGCACGTCTGAGAGCAAGGGTTGGTAAAAAATCTTCAAAGTTAAAAGCGAGCGAGCCATACTCGACTCATTAATGGCATTAGCCAAAGCTGGGCCTTCTGCACTCGCTGAGATAGTTGAAGAATTGTTCTCATAGTCAGCTTCTGAGAATGACACGGCAATAAATAGACCGGCGCTAATAATGAAGCAGGACAATAGCACGCTAAGTAATCCACCTAGCACCCGATTAAAACTCTTCAATCCAGGCAACAGAGCTAGTATCTTAAATACCTTATCTAATAGCCAAGCAACCCCTCCAAATAGCTTTGACATAATGGAGAGAAAAAATAGAAAAACTAAAGCGACGGTCAGAGGTGACCCACCAAGCCAACTAGCAACGCCTGGCGTCCACCTACTGGACAGCCAAACTCCAAAAATAAAACCAATAGTAGTTCCAGCTTTATAGACAAAGCCGAGTTTTAGTCCACTAAATAAGGATATGCCCAGCCAAACTATGATGATGATGTTGAGAATCATAGAGCTCTACTTAGTAATCTCAAGACGGGGAAATAATGGCTCTGCCTTTACCATCGGACGGCGTTGTAAAACCGAGCGCATCGTATGTACAGTCTCTGGCATAAACGGCTCTAGCCACTCTGTCACAAGCTCAAGTGAGTAAAGCAACTGCGCTAGTATAACCTGCAATCTATCAGTGTCGGTTTTGGCTAAGTCCCAGGGCTTTTCCTGCTCAATTAGTTCATTAGCCTCGTCTATTAATCCCCAAATAACATCAAGGGCTTTGGAAAACTCTAGCTTCTGGATTAGGTCATGGTACTGCATGGCCGCTGCTTTGCCATAATCCAACTCTTGGGGACTTGGATCAAGATCACCCTGAGAGTATTTCTCAATCATGTTGCTTACTCGAGAAAGAAGATTTCCGATACCGTTAGCAAGGTCTGCCTGATAACGAGCCTCTAATCTTTCGTAGGAAAAATCCCCGTCATCTTGAAAGGGCATTTCTCGAAGTAGAAAATAGCGAATGGGTTCTACACCATACTGAGCCACAAGGGCAAATGGATCTATCACATTCCCCAAACTTTTACTCATTTTTTTGCCATCGACTGTAATAAATCCATGAACACCAACTTTTTGTGGTAAGTCTAGGCCTGCTGCCATCAACATAGCTGGCCACATAATGGTATGGAATCGGTTAATATCTTTACCGATGATATGCAAATCCGCTGGCCACCATTTAGTGAACTCAGCATCATCTACCCCGTGGCCAACGCTAGTAACGTAGTTCATAACAGCTTCAAACCATACGTACATAACTTGATTGTCATCATTTGGAACTGACACGCCCCACGACAATCTACTTTTGTCGCGTGAAATAGAAACATCTTCTAAACCGCTAGCGATAATCTCGCGCATTTCCTTCATCCTGAAAGCTGGGTAAATGAAGTCAGGATTTTCATTATAAAAAGCCAGAAGTTTATCAGCATAACGAGAAAGCCGGAAAAAATAGTTTTCTTCTGAGATTGGCTCAGGGGTTTTTTCGTGTATTGGACATTTACCATCAATTAAATCTTTCTCTGTCTTATTAGCTTCACAGCCGACGCAGTACAACCCCTCATAAACTCCCTTTTCAATATCACCTGAATCAACCATTTTCTGCCAAAAAACATGAGCAGATTTCTCATGACGTGGCTCAGTGGTCCTAACAAAGTCATCATATTGACAGTTATAGGCCTCCAGCAAGCGTTTAAAATGTTCAGCCTCTACGCCGGCCTGAGCTGCTGGTTCAACGCCCGCTGCTTCAGCGGCTCGCTGTACTTTTTGACCGTGCTCATCTGTACCGGTGGTTAAACGGACGTCATACCCTTTCAGACGGTAATAGCGAGCTATGACATCGGCGTATAAAAACTCTAGGGCGTGACCCATGTGCGGGTTGCCATTTACGTAAGGAATCGATGTTGTGACGTAAAATTGATTTTTCATGACGGATCTTTAACATCTCCAGTTGGAAATTCTAGCCTGTTGTCATCCTCAATTTTTCTCTCAAAAATATCTGCAAAAAATATCCAGGCGATTGTGGTAGCGGGGACGGCTAAAAGTATTCCGACAAGTCCAGCTACTTTGGCGCCAATTAACATAACAATAATTACCACTATCGGATTTAAGCCCACCGCCTTTTGCATGACTTTTGGAACTATCACTTGATTCTCAAGCTGCTGTAATACAATATAAAAGATAACTACCCCAAAGGCCTTCCAAGGCGAGTCAGAAAAAGAGAAAAAGACTGCAGGCACAGCTGCAATCAGTGGCCCTAAGAAGGGAACAAACTCAGCTAGACCTGCAAAGATAGCTAGCACCAGGGCATATGGGACATCTAGAATAAGTAAACCCACGTAAGTAAGTGAGCCAATAATAAACATTAGAATCAACTGTCCGCGCAACCATCCACCCATCTTCACCTGAATACGATTGGTTTTTTGAACTAGGTACGGCTGGTACTCAATTGGGGCGATCGAGCGCACGAATTTTTTTAACCCATCCTCCTCAATCGTCATGTAGAAAGTAATGACCATCACGATGATTAAGGTTGCGATGGCACCAACGAATCCTGAAATGGCACTAAAGAACCCTGAGGATATGCTGCCAATAGAAGAATTTATCGAGATCAGAAATGACTGCATCTGTTTTAGTACTGAGGCATCCTCTCGGCCCGTAAGTGATTGATAAAAACTATCAATTTGTGGGGCTTGCTTGGCAAGCGATCCAATGATATCGCCAACCTGACTGGCTAGCGGTGGAATCAACAAATAAATAACCCCAACCGCCACAGCCAACATAATCACCAGCATCAGTAATATAGACATGCCACGTGGAATTCTAAAGCGCTCCATCTTGTCCACCCAAGGATCCAAGGCTGAGGCAAATACAATGGCCACAAAAACTAACCCAATCACGTCACGGATAAAAAACAGAAAAAAGATGGCCGCTAAAACTCCAATTATCTTTAAAATCGTGCGAACACTAACAGAAATTGTACGCTCCTCAGGCAGCTTTCCCTTTAGGCTATGGTCAGCCATACTTATTTCTTGCTTTAGTCTCGCCATATTGGTCAATTAGAAATTGAGGTATTTTTTGAGGGATTGCTCTTGACGCTTTGAGTAAGGACCAATAACAACTAAGTTAGCATGGCTGGAAATGAATAAATCCTTAGCCAATTTATTAACCTCAGATATAGTCACTGCGTTTATTTTTCTCAAGTAATCTTTAGAGGAGACGGCTGGTCTACCGATCATCTCAGAAAAAAGCCACTGTCTTCCCCACCAGTTTGCAATGCTTTCAGAATCTTCCATGGCAATGCTAACTTTGCCGCGTAGGTACTCCTTAGCGTTTTTCAATTCATGACCCTCAATCCCAGCATCTCGCAAAGCAGATAACTCAGCCATAATGGCTTCAACAGCCTGCTGGATGCGAGTCGTATCAAAGCCGGCTTGAATGGTAAAAGCACCGGTATCCTCATAGGGTGAAACACCAGACCTAATGTAATAACAAAGGCCTTGTCGCTCTCGGACATTAATAAACAATCTAGAGCTCATGTTGCCACCTAGGATTGTACTCAAGACCTGGGCCGCGTAAACTGACTTTGCCTTATACTGTGGAGCAGGGAAACTTAAAGCCAAATGAGCCTGGGCTGTAGGCTTATGCTCCAAGTGAAATCGACTACTACGCTGCGCGTATTTAAATGACTTCTGCTTGGGAGTTTTGTGATCAGATTCCGGCGCTTGTTCAAACTTATGTCTAATAATCTGCAAAGTGTCCTTCGGTAAACCACCGGCCAATACCACAATCATGTTATCTGGATGATAATAGGTGTCGCGATAATCCATGATTTGCTTGCGAGTAATCTTATTGATGTTGGATTTAGGTCCGGCAATGCGGTAGCCTAGTGGATGATTTGCGCCAAACAACATTTCCTCTGACAGCTCCTCAGCTGTCGCCATCGGATTGTCCTCATACATGTTGATCTCTTCTATAATAACCCCACGTTCTCGATCAATCTCAGCGGGATCAAAAATTGGATGAAACAGGATGTCCTCCAAAATATCCACAGCCAGTGCCGTATGACGACTAGCTACTTTTACGTAGTAACCGGTGTAGTCTTTGCTAGTGAAGGCATTGAACTCGGCCCCTACTCCATCAAGTTCACGTGAGATGTCTAAAGTGGTTGGCCGGTGCTCGGTTCCCTTAAAAAATAGGTGTTCCAAAAAATGTGAAATGCCATTAATAGACTTAGTTTCATGACGAGAGCCAACCTTGAATAAAACCAAAGCGGTGACAACATCCGTGCCTGTCATTTGATCTAAGATAACTGGAATGCCGTTAGGCAGAGTGTATTGTTTCATGAACTAGTTATGAATATTTTTCAGCTAAGAGGGCTATTAGTTCAGACAGAGGAACGCGGGATTGCACCATAGTGTCACGGTCACGCAGAGTTACGGCATTGTCTTCAAGGGTTTCAAAATCAACCGTAACACAATATGGCGTGCCAATTTCGTCCTGGCGACGGTAGCGCTTACCAATGTTTCCGTTATCATCAAACTCGCACATAAACTGAACTTTTAACTGATTGAACAGTTCTCTAGCTTTGGCTACGAGCTCTGGTTTATTGCGAAGTAGTGGAAAAACTGCCACTTGTATAGGCGCTAGTTTCTTTGGCAGCTTCAGAACAGTCCTCTCCCCTGCCTCGGTTTGTTCAACCTTGTATGAATCAGCCAGGACCATCAACATGGTGCGGCCAACGCCAACTGATGATTCAACAATATGTGGCACGTACTGTTCATTAGTATGGGGATCGGTGTAGGTTAAGGCCTGACCAGAGTGTTTAGCGTGTTGCGTCAAATCATAATCACCTCGCGCGTGCACTCCCTCCAATTCCTTCCAGCCAAAAGGATAGTTATATTCAATGTCGTACGCCTCCTTCGCGTAGAAGACTAGATTCTCGTGTTTATGCCAACGTAGATTTTCAGGCTGAATGCCGAGGTCTAGGTAAAACTGCCACCGAGCCTCACGCAATTTTTCATATTGATTCATTTCATCGTCCGGGGAGCAAAAGAATTGCATTTCCATTTGCTCGAATTCTCGTGTTCGAAATATAAACTGTCGGGCGGTTATTTCATTTCTAAAGGCCTTGCCAATTTGAGCTATGCCGAAGGGAACTCGCACTCGGCTTGAGTCTAGGACATTTTTAAAGTTAACATAAATACCCTGGCAAGTTTCTCCTCTAAGGTAAACTGGATCATCCATGTCTCCAGTAAAATTACCTAGATTGGTTTTTACTAGCAGATTAAACTTTTTTACTGCGCTAAAATCGCTCTTGCCGCAGCTAGGACACTTTAGTTTAGATTTGTGCTCGTCAAACAGCGAGTTAATTTCGGGCTCACTCATTTTCTCGTCAGCTTGAACTTTAATATCTTCGAGCAAATGGTCAACACGATGCCTAGTGTGACACTGTCGACACTCTGTCAGCGGATCAGCGAACCCCCCAACGTGACCACTGGCCTCCCAGATTCGTGGGCTCATGGTGATACTTGAATCGAGTCCGACGATATCCTCACGTTGCTGGACCATGGCCTTCCACCAAGCAGCTTTAATATTATTAGCTAGCTCTACGCCATAAGGCCCGTAATCGTAAACTGCAGCAAAACCCCCATAAATCTCTGAGGATGGAAATACGAACCCCCGGCGCTTGGCTAGGGAGATAATGTCTTCAATAGAAATAGCTTTCATACGCAAAAATACACAATAAACTTACCCTTAACTAGGGCATATTATAACAGTTTTTTGGCCAAGTGCAAAGAAAAACTAGACTATCGGACGGCTTGGCAGTGTTTGAATTGAACCGGCTGCCTTATGGGTAATTTCTAGTAAGCCAGGCTGATTTATATTTATACTATCCGCCAAAAGCAGTCTGGCCAGGCGGGCGCTTTCAAATGGATTGGCAGCAGTCGAAGAGCGCATCGAGTTTAGTAGGCTACGGTCATTGGCTGTCAAAAACTGATCTACCCCACCTCCATTTACCACCTGCCAGGTCGACAAGAGATAGAGGCGATCGACAGGAGAGACATTAGGCTGCTCCGATAATTTTAAGCAAATACTATCATATCGCATGTTTTTGTGGTGTTGACGGCGCTTAGGCTCGAGGATCTGCTCAGCTAAAAGTTCATTGGCAGAATCTGTAACCGCCCAGGAAGGCACGCTCTCAATAAGGTCACTAATAAATGTGCGCTTTCCTAGAATCTTTAAAATTGGCAGGCGGTCGACTAGGCTTGGGTCCAGCAACAGAAGGCCGGCCGCGATTCTACAAATCTCAGCTGATTCAATCCGGTAGTTATTAATAGTGCCGTCACCATGAATATTATCTAAAGTAGCTCTTAGGCCTTCGATCGTCCCCTCTACCAAGCCACTGTCTCGGCCCTCGAAGAGTTGCACTTGAGTCAGCCCTTCAAGAGATACAACCGCAAGATCTGTTGTCTCACTCAAGCCCCAAGCCCAGCGACCCCAGGTTTTTAAATTTGCTTTAATCTGACCTAACTTTTCTTCAAGAGCCTCAGTGCTTAAATAGTTTTTCTCATGATTAATCTCGACAGGAGCCAAGTCAACTGCCCGGATGCGACGAAAACCTGATTCTGCCCCATGGACCTTCATAGATTATTGAGTGGCTAATCCTAGCTGTCCTCCACGAATATTTTCACTAAATCCAGCCAGTTGCCAGGGAGCAGTTTGGTTCAGTCGCTGTAAACGACAACGAACCCTGGCAGGACACCGCAATAGTGGCTCAGTAGTGTCATAGCCGTGAGGAGTACGGTGGCGCTCACCATTGCGCTCAAAATAGTAGTCGAACAAACCCTCGAGTTCAATAATAACTTCATCATCACTTAACTTTGAGAACAAGTGTGTTTCATAGTGATCATCGTTGTGAAACTGAAACACAAAATGATAGCCGCGATCGAAATAGATTCGGTATTGCTGTTGTTCGTATGCCAGCATTTGTTGCAATTCTGGTCTATAAAAACGAGAATCTTCGACATGACCATTAGACAAATCTTGCAGCAGTGCGATCATCAATCCAATAGCGGCATGATGAATGGGGTCAATTTTTTTTTCTTCGTCTTCAGGATGGGGCTGAAAGTTGTAAGCAGTAGGGTGAAAAGCCACTACTAGAATAATGATGTAAGCGACGATTACTGGAAATAAAAAAAGAGCGATTAGAATATAGTGAGTCAGTCCTATTCTTACTTCTGGAGAATCATTTGCAAACAAAATAATGACGATGGGTATAGCAACGATAAATATCAGCAGTGGAAGCAGGCGCGCTGCCATGTTCATACCCCGAAGTAGTAGCTAATGACTTGTCCTACACCATAACCCACGGCTACAGCCGATAGTGAAATTAACAGCATCTCCAGACCACTCTTAACAGCATTGACTCTAACTAGGTAGCCCTTAACCCAACCTACGGCAAATAAAGCGATTACGCAGGCGCCAATGGAAAGAGGGATTGCTGTGGCAGCCTCCAAAAAGAAGTAGGGTATTAAAGATACAAAACCACCAATCACGTAGGAAACTCCCATAAAAACTCCGTCCAAGCCAGGAGTATGAGACGGATCAACGCTGACACCAAGGTCCTTGTGAGCCATTTCTTCCAACCACAGATCCTTGTTTTGAGTTATTCGGTTAACTAAAATGCTGATTTCTTCATCATTAAATCCTCTAGCGCGATAATGGTCGGAGAGTTTTTGCCTTTGTCCTTCAGGGTCACTATCTATTTCTGCCCTCTCTTCAGCAATAATGCGTTGATTCATCTCTCTATCTGTTTTTGAGGCCAGAAAGGTTCCAGCAGCCATCGACAAAGATTCTACGAAAATAATGACAAATCCGGCCAAAATGATGAAAAAAGAGTTGTGTGTCGCAGCGGCAATTCCGGTGATGGAACCGAGTGTTGATACGATACCGTCTTCCAGCCCAAAAACCACCTCTCGCAGTGAATTCATTGCCTTTCCTCGCAAGGTGTCAGTATTGTTCAATTCTGTGTGAAGCTTGGTCATAGTTAGACTGTAAACCCAATTGACGGCCAATACAAGAGGGCGGCCAGCACAAATAGGCCAATGGCAACTGAATTCAATATTATGCCAGTGCTCATGGTGTTTCTGGCAGTTACATACTTAGACGATACGGCAATCGCTGTTGCTGGCGTAGAAATTGGCAGCATAAAGGCTAATCCGCTGGGGATGGCTAGTGCCAATGTTGCAGTTCTGACATCTACTCCATTTTGAGCAGCTAAAGCAATAGCAATCGGCATCATTAGCGCGACAACCGCACTGTTACTAATACCCTCGGTCAGAACTGTACCTATAACTGCCAGTATGAAGACCAGGAATATTCCCGTCATAACTCCATCACCAAGGATAAGCTGTGTTAGCCAGCTAGCAGCCCCTGATTGATCAAGTGTAAATCCAAGCGCTATCGCCCCTCCATACATCAGAATGATTCCCCAATTCACATCTTTTTCTACCTGTTTCCAGCTCAGTAACTTAAAGATAAAGGCCACAACCACAGCGGCCAAGGCTATATTGGCTAGACCAAAGTAATGCCCGACGGTGGCCCAAGCCAGGATGGTAATAATCATTAGCAGTCCGACGTAGGTTTCGCGCCGGGTACGCTTACCGAGGTTGGTCAGCTTTTGTTGTAGAAGCTCTCTAGCTCCGGAAAAGGTTTTTGGTTCGTGACGTGAAATAAACAGAAGCAGTAAGTAGGCAACTCCCAGCATTAGTATAACGATAGGAATAGCCGCCAGAGCCCATTCCAGGAATCCAATTGATATACCGGTGGTCTCCTCGAGAATACCAACTGCCAAGACCGCCCGAGCACCCCCTAGAAAAGTGCCTATTCCACCAATAATACAACCCCAAGTCATGGCCAGCATCATCGTTAAAGCTGATCGATTGCCCGGTTCAAACTTTAGTACCACGCACATTTCTAAAACTACCGGGAACATCATGGCAGCAACGGCGTGTTCTGACATCACCATAGAAAGCCCAGCTGGGAGCACCAGTAAACCAAACAGTAACCGCTGTCTTGTGGCTTGAAAATACTGCAGCAGCCGTAGGGCGATCCTTAAACTTAAGCCGGATTGCATCACAGCCGAAGCTAAAATGAAAGCGCCGAGAATAAAAAAGACAGCTTGATTTCCAAATAAGGCGTAGGCTGCCTTCGCCTCCATCACGTTAAGAAGAGGCAATAGAATAATGGCAAGCATGCTCGTTATCATGAGCGGAATAGCGTTGCTGACCCAGAAAATTAAGCATAGAACAAAGATAGCGATGGCATTTTGCCCCACTCGACTAAGACCGTCTGGTGTCGGCGCTATTATTATTAGCGCGAACAGAATAAAGGTTCCGATAATTACCCATGGCCTTAGTTTACTCTTGAGTAAATGCGAAGGCAGCGCAAACTGGGAGGACGAGCCCTCTGCAGTTGAATCTGCTTTGATCTGACCCTTTGGCTCAACTGCCTGGCTCATATCGTCAGCTCTTTTAGCTTTTTCATTTCACCAATGTGCCTCTTGCGCTTACGAACCAGTTGCTTGCTAGTCAGTAAATCATCCAGATAATCTGCACTGATAAAGGTTGGGTACAGCACAAAATCAGCCCCCATTTCATAGAACCTAAGGGCATCGTCTATTTCAAAGGCTGTAACAATTACTGTACAAGTTAGGTTATTTTTTTGTACCCACTCCAAAAGTCCACGTACGACATTTGTGCTTGGAACAGTAGTAACAACATATTTGGCCTGAGAAATATTTGCCTCTGCTAGAATATCAGTGTCATTAAGGTTTCCGTATAATTCCGGTATTTTCTTCCTTTGTAGTTGATCAATAACGTCTGGATTATTATCTACAACCAAAGTTGGTAGCCCCATGCGCACAAATAACTGTTGTACTTTTGAGCCCATGGTGCTGTAGCCAAAAATAATAGCATGACCTTTTAGTCGCTCACCCTCGGTATCATCTTGAAGTCTAACGGTGCTCCTCTCAAAGCGTTTTAGGATTGGACGTATATAAACATAAAGATGCTCCGAGTACTTCATCATATAACTAGACAAAGTCATTGTGACTAATCCGATCAAGGCAACTAGAGCTACGATATCACGAGATATAATTCCTGCCGAAAAACCCAAACTCATAACAATAAATGAAAATTCACTAACCTGACCAATAGCCATGCCGGCTTGAAAACTTGTTCGAGCTCGATAACCGAAATACATCAAGGCTCCGATAACTATGACTGGCATAATTACTAGCACCAAAGTGGACAAAACTAAAGTGGGCATGAAGACTGACTCTGTTCCACTAAAGACCAACTGACCACCCAAGACAGCGAAGAAAAATGGTAGAAAGAAATCACGAAGAGACTTAATTCGATTGCCAATAGCCACGCTGTAAGGTTGAAATGATAGGCTAAGTCCGGCAGCAATGGCTCCAAGCTCAATTGAAAAGCCTAGTACATGGGCGGTTGCTGCAAAAATTAGACACCAACAAATTGAACCCAAAAAAAGTAGCTCGTCAGATCTGGCGAAGTATTTAAAAAGTGGACCCAGAACGTAACGTGAGGCAATTATAGCTGCTAGCACGATAACCGCTCCTTTCACAAAGGCCACGCCTATGGCAGTGCCAAGGCTAGACTCAATACCAGAACCACCAAAGACATTTAACAAAATTAGAAGAAGGATAGCTATGAAGTCTTGTGTCAAAAGGAGGCCTATGACAATTTGTGCATACATGGTGTGAATTTCCTTGCGTTCACCCAGAATTTTAACAGCCACAATGGTACTAGAAAAACCGAGAGCCAATGCTAAAAAGGCTGCCTCTGAACTGTGAAAGCCAAGCATTCTAATAAGCACATAACCGAAACCTACCGAAAAACCCATCTGCACAAATCCCAAAACAATGGACACTCGACCCGTTTTCATTAACTTGCGCAAGTCCAGCTCTATGCCAACTAGGAAAAGTAAAAATGCGATACCAAACTCGGCTAAAGCGTTGAGCAAGTCTGCATTATGAAGAATATTCAAAACAGCTGGCCCGATAACTACTCCGGCCAAAATGTAAGCTGGGATAGTCGGTTGACGCATAAATACTGCAACAGCAGCAAAAACGGTTCCGACAACCAGAACGGCACTTACTTCAAAGAATATGCTTTCAAAAAAAATGGCATCCATGGGGGAGATTATATCAGATTGTTAGCGATTTTAATAGTATGGCTACCGACTTGATTCAAATATTTGCCTTCCATTATTCCAAATATCTGGTGAATTTTGCTCGGTTTTTAACCAGTACCACCATTCAGTGCCCCAAAGGTATACTTCGGAAAACCCAGTTCGTCTAGCAAAATCTATATTAGCGTTAATTCTCTCCTGATTCATGGATTTAAATTGTTCTGCTAGCGGAGTTGCCGTTAGTAGTCCTGGAGGCCAAGGTTCAACTTGAAGCTCTGAAACAATGACTTTATTGACCAGCGGTTCAACTAACTTGGCTTTGGCAGAGTAATGGACTGGAGGTATTGGATAATAAAAATATCCCCAAAAAGAATTCCAAGTTACTCGATACATACTAATTCCAAGCACATCAGCGCCGCTGGCGGCCTTCGTCCAACTACTCAACTCTCCGCTATCGGTAATCATAATTTCATGCTGCTGATCAAGATCATGGACAAGTTGGGACATAGCAGCAATGTGGGTATCGTTAGGTGGTTCACACTCACCGAAGACACTGAGAAATGGTTCGTTCTCAACTTGCCAGCGCTTGAGGGCAGGATGCCCCTTGAAGGTGGTGACGACCTCCCGAACGAGCCTGGCTTCAGCTTGGTTAACCTCTGATTCGGATAAATTGATCGTCCAGATCGGAGGGTGACACTCTGGCCAACGAGGAACTCTATTCCCAACCACTAAAGTAACATCCGCTCCTCTACCCGCAGCTTCGTTTAACATCCACTCAACGTGAGTCAAAATATATACACCTGGCTCAGTTTCCACTTCGTCCCAGTAGATTGGTATCCGCAAGTGCTTAACTCCCAAATCATCTAGAGTTGCAATATAAGCAGCTTGCCAATCTAGACCTAGCTCTTTAGCATATTTACTACTAAAGGTCGTGCCATACTGAATAGAATAATTGGGGTAGGGATTGTTACCATACTGACTCCAAAACCAAAAGCTTACGCCCACTATAAGAGTGACAATGGGAAACCAGATAAATAATTTAATGTGTCTCTTGGTGTGCCGAGGCATAGACTATTGCTCCTGATGTTCTTTTGGAGCTCCGTGTCCGATGAATCTGAGTAGGTCATGAGAAATGGCATTCTCCTTGGCAATACGCGCATAGACGTAAGCGCTGTCGCGAATAGTCCTCTTCAGCGTTCCGTAATTTATGGCGACGAGACCAAATCTTGGCTCAAACCCCTTATCCCACTCAAAGTTGTCTAATAACGACCAGTGAAAATACCCCTTAACTTTGGCACCAGCCTGAATGGCATGATAGATCTCCTTAGTGTGCGCGACAATGAAGCGGGATCGCTTGTCATCATTTACTGTAGCAATTCCATTTTCGGTTATATAAATTGGAAGTTTGTACTTCTTTAGATTCATCAGAATCTCAAACAGACCAGGTGCAAAAACTTCCCAGCCAAGGTCTGAACTTTCTCTCCCCTCCTCTTTTCTAACATCGACAAAGATAAAACCTCCGCCGCGTTTGCGTCTAACGCGCTGGTGAAAATAGTAATTGACCCCGAGGAAATCGTGAGAGCGTTTGGTCCAGCGATAAAATAACTCGTTCCAAAAATACTCTGAGAGCCTGACATATATATAATCAATGACCCGGTGATTATAGCTTGATATATCGATCATATTTTTGGCAATGCCAACGTGGGCCTTACGTCTCTGCTTATGCATCTCTGCTTTGATCTCACCATAGGCCAAGCGGTGAGCCTTTGCCATCGCTCGTATTACTTTTAGCATCTTCCAGTTATTTTTTTCCTGCGGAGGCCACTCGCCGGTGGCGTAACTCATGACTCCGTATATTACCGGCTCA
>PFGC01000054.1 GCA_002781785.1 Candidatus Kerfeldbacteria bacterium CG15_BIG_FIL_POST_REV_8_21_14_020_45_12 | reverse complement strand
TATACCCATAGACTGAAACTGCGCGGCTACAATTTTTCCACCCTCTTCTGTATCACCAACTTTGTAATAGGTTGCCGACCCGTCTGCATCATTAAAGGCATTCAGGCTGTCCGTTAACTCAGGCTTAGTAAGCCAGGATACACCGCTAACATCTTGAGACGGATTGTTATCATTAACTTCCTCACCTTCGTTGCCGTCTGCGTCATCGATTACCTCATTATCAGCTAGATCATCGTCTTCCATTTTCTGAGTTTCTCCCTGTGCACGATTAGCCACTGTTGCGACAGCCGGATCAAGATCATCATCAGCATCTTGCACTGACACTAACATAATCAAAATCGCCGCTAATAAACAGGCCGCCGCCAAAACGGCAATTACCAATGGATTTATTTTTCGGTTAGGTCTCTTTCCATTACCGCTTGATTGATCAGTGGATCGTTCTTTGGCCATAATTTTCGAATTGAATTGATATGATAAACAAAAAATTTCTAACTAGCTAAAGTATATTCTCTCTTACTCCAAGTTACAAGGCGTATATAAATAAGTATTTTTAGTGGTTTTGGCATTTAGAGAGCCGTCAGCCGTCTGAGGAAAACAGGTTAACAGAACCCTTGCCCACTCCACCTGGTTTGGTAAGCTCCTGGTGATGGGCGCCTCTGCGGCGCTCTTTTGTGTGCAACCTCAGAAACACAGGAGTCAGTCATGATTCGTCATCTCCTCGTCACCTTCAGCTGCGTTCTCACCCTGTCGGTCCTGACCGGCTGCAACCAGTGCTACCACGATCCGCTTTGTCGCTGGAATGCGACCGAACCGGCCATGGCGACCACCAGCCAAGTACATGGCAACACCCTGGCCAACAACGACCTGGTGCGCGGGGCCGAGGTTCTGCTCGTGGCCGACCCCTTCAAGGTCATCGCCTGGGAGACCTCTGACTACTACGGAAGCTATCAGATCACCGTTGAGGAGCTCGGCAGCTACTGGCTCATCGGTGGCTACGGTGGATTCACTCAGCCCTACCTGGACTGGCGCGAGCTGCAGCTAGCGGAGTTCGGAGAGGAACTCGAAGTCAATCTCAGTCTGCTGCCGGAGGGAGACGAATCGGATGATTCCGGCCGCGCTTCAGCTGCTATTCCCGAGGAAGACGAGTGCACCTGCCGCGGCAGCGTCTGGGAGGTCAGCCTGATCTGCTGCGACAACACCAGTGGTGACACCGAGTGCGTCTGGGAATGGGGTGTCTGCGAATAAACCACCGACAGCGCGACGAAAAAAGCCGCTCTTTAGCAGCTTCCGTAGCGCTCTTTTTTTTGGAACATTATTTTTTGGTGGCTCGAGCAATAAACTCTTCGGTATTCTTTTTGGCCTCTGGATCAGCCTTGATAGGTATTTCAAAACTAAATGTCGAACCCTTACCTTCGCCGGGTGACTCAGCCCACACTCGACCGCCGTGACCCTCGGTTACCTTTTTGGCTATAAACAATCCAAGTCCAGATCCACTTGGATCAACTTGAGCGATGCCTGATCCGCGCACAAATTTAGCAAACAAATTATCTACTTCAGTTTTAGCAATGCCAACTCCGGTGTCCTTGCAATGAAAAATAACCGTTTTTTTAGTAGCCTCGCCCCATACTTCAACTTTGCCTTCGGGTGAATATTTAATGGCATTGTCTGTAAAGTTGAGAATGACATCTTTAATCTTGTCGGCATCTACCTCAACTTCTGGCAAAGTCTTTATAGACTTAAAGGTGAGCTTCACTCCTTTTTTATCAGCAGTTGGTTTAAGAACCTTATAGACATCTTCGATCATGGTATTAAACGATACCTTGGTGAAATTCATCACAAATCTACCCGCTTCAATTCTGGTAACGTTTAAAAATACATTCACCATTCTAATCAGGCGTTGTGTAGCATCTAGCACGTCATGGATAATCGGTGCCTGTTCTGGATTGGTTTTTCCATAATCACCAGCATCAATCATGGACAGGTAGCCCATTATTCCAGCCAACGGGGTGCGCAACTGATGAGAGGCAATAGACATAAATTCTGACTTGGCTTTATCTAGTTCCTGTAAATGAGAATTAGCGAATTTAAGTTTTACATAAATGAAGGCACGGTCAACCGCCACGGCTACCACGTTCACCAAGCTTTCAATAGATTCCCTTGTAAAACTATTCAGATCCGAATACTTTTTATCAAGAGAGAGAACAAGCGCACCAATCGGACGGCCAGAAATAATAAGTGGAAAAACAACAAAGCTTTGTAAGCCAGCCTCCTTTCTCACTTTATCTACTTCCTTTTGATTTAAATATGGAATAAAAAGATCAGACAAGTTGGTGTCCCTATTTGCCTGACCGGTTCTCACAACCTTTACTACTAAGTTGGTAATAGGATCTTCTGCTAACTGTAAATGAAGTAACGAAAAATCATCCTCTATCTTAGAAAACGACTCTCTAATTTCATTTGAAACTGACAGACCAATTGGGTAAAGGTATAAACCATCAATATCCACAGCAAAGATACTAACAACAGACAATCCAAGAGCATCACGAATTTCGTGGGTTAACTGTCTAGAAAGCTCCTCTGGCTCCAAGGTTCCTGTAGAAATTTCGTAAAGAGTCCTTAAAAGTCCTAGTGTTTTATTCTTGACAGCAAGCTCAAAGTTGCGCTTGTATAACTCTTCGTTTATTTTTTGAAGATGACCATCTGAAACAGAATCATCTTTTTCAGGATTTAGGGACTGGTCATTCCCATCATCTCTCTCGGCAACCATATTATACTATCCTATTTTAAAAGAGACGGTACTTGGTCAACGGCCATTTTTACTATTATGTCCTTCACAGCTTCCTTGCAAACCTCTACTGAAGCTCTTCCAAATAAACGCTCATATTGACTTATCAAACCATCAATTGCAACACTTGCTTCTACCTCAAAGGTAACGGCATGATCCTTGTTACTAACTGATAGCCCACTAACTTTCTCCGCCTCTTCCCAGGCCAAAGGACCAATAATAAGCTCCTGCTCATGAATGATTCTAACTGCAATTTCCAAAAAAGTGTCCATAATCATTCCTTGCTACCAATTGAAACTCTTTTTCCTATCTCCAGAATGGCGAGCGTCATTAACAAATAGGCAACGGTATAGAAAAAATCACTCATACCAGCAGATTGCCATATATCCCTATTATTTCTATACAAAAAGGAGTAGTCAGCTATGTATTGCACAGCCAAAGCTGTTAATAATACTATAACTGGTTTTTTCATAATGCCGCCCAGTATTCCACGTGACAACATAAATACCAAAAGAGCCATTGATATATAAACAACCTGTCCGATGGGATAAGCAAAATCAAGTAAAACCGTTAAAAAAGGTACCCCTTCAGTAGAGTAACCCATGAGTAAAAATACATATGAAAAAAACAAAACCAGTAATGGGATAATTATGGACTGCAAAATTCTATTAATATTACTCATTCCATATTTGACCCCACAAACCCTTGCCAAATAATAAACACCAATAATATAAAGAGGGATGCTGCCAAAATATCCAATATCTCCCACTGATGGGTATGGCACATATACTCCAAGTACATAAAAATAATAAGAATAAGAAATTTGACCAAACACCTGCGCAAGTAATCCAAACGATAGAAATAATATAGCCCTACCAAATAAACTGTGATAATGACCCCAACGCCTAGACACAAAAAGTCCTATCAGCCCTCCTAAAAAAGCTAGTATTCCATAAAAATCACCATATAAATCTCTGTAAGACTCTAATCCTGCGACATCGAAATTTATCAGAATTAAAAATAAAATGAGCACTCCAAAAACAAATAGGCTTAAAAGCTCGAGTCCTCGATATTTAATTTCTTCTTTCCTTGACTCTTTATTTTTATTCATGGAAGCTTGCATATTTACGACTCTGGTAGTATAAACGAGATAAAGCTACGAGTCAACGTAAAGCAAAATCATGGAGTCAATCGCCACATTCCCGAGATTTACAACAATTACAAGAAGCAATGTCAGTCTAATAAAGAGCGCCACAAGCATGCTTCAGGATCATTCCGATTTTAATCATCTAAGCCTTGTTTCATACAACTATCACGGGGAGAATAAAATGAGCATGTTAAATGAGAATATAGTTATTAAATTTATCGACTACGTAGACAAGACTCCATTTCTTTCATTAGTGGGTACAAATAAAATTGAAGAGACTCTTGCAACACTTTTTAATTATAGTGAGATGAACGGTGGAATAGCGATTAAACTATTACCGGCTGAAGTTAAATCAATATTGGGAGAAAATGAAAATTATGTATTCACTGAAGATGAAGACAATTTTGACTATGTACTATCCGTAGATAATATTCTAGAACTAAAGGGCAAGGATCATAAAAATAAGGCTCGTGCAATATCAAAATTTAGACAACTCTACCCAAACGCGATTTTTAATTTATCTATAGATATCAACGAGACACTGACAAAAAATATCAAGGATACTCTTGACAAATGGGTGGAATTAAATAAAGAAAAAACCTCTCTCTTCGAAATTGAGATAAATGCACTTCTTAATTTCTTGACTCAACACCACACCTTTAACAACATTCTTATAACTACCTGCTATATTGAAGAGACGATGGTTGGATTTTCAATATCTGAAATTATTGAAAAGAAATATGCAATGAATCATTTCATGAAAACAGACATTAGCTTTTCTGGATCATTTGACGCTTTAGATTGGTATACTGCAAAAAAGCTAAAAGAAACAGGGGTTGAAAAAATCAATATTCAACAAGACTTAGGACTTCCCGGACTAAGATACAAAAAAAAGAAGAGTATGCCAATAAAAATGTTCAAAAAATACCAAGTATCACCCAAGAAGAAATAGGCCAATAATTGTAGATAAAATAAGAACCAACTTCCTTAAAGTAACCTCCTTCACACCCTCACGAAAAGTCTTTGGTGCAAATAATGAAAATGTCACCGAAATCAATAACACAAACGCAACCTGAGAGCTTTCAATGACTTTTACGATTGAAGCTGAAGATAAGCTAATAGAATAGCTAATTAAAAGAGAGGCGGATAGATTTAATATTTCAAAAAAGAAAAATAATAAAAAATACTTCTTCATTCTAGCTAGGCCTTGATTTAAAACACCCCTTCCAGCTTTTGTTGATATTGAAAAAATAATAGCAGCTAACAAGAAGCCAATTGCAATATATTGAATGCCACTCAAAAAGCTTGATTCATAATACACGTATTGCTCAAGAATTGCAGCAATTCCAAAACAGAAAGAGCCCAAGATCATTTTAATTATTAAATTAATATCAGATGGCATGCCCGCCTTTTTACTCAATAAGAATCCAGAAGCAATAATTATAAAAATACCAATATATTGATTTATTAACAATTGCTCACCAAAAATAAAATAGTTAAGCAGAACTACAAAGACTGCTGTGAGATTCATTAAAGCAACAACAGTGGAGGCAAAATCTTTTAATAGGGATTGAAAATAGAACAAGAGACCCAATGATGTAAATAGGCCAACGGCAATGGAGAAAATCAAAACCAGTAAGCCTGGGTAATTATACCCAGTAAAAAAAATGAGAAAAATTGGCAAAGATGCAAACGCACTGGAAATGATCAGACCCTCAATTGGATCTAGGTATATTTTATTTACAAAAAAATCATCTGCTAAGTTTAAAAAGGCCCAAATGACAGTCCCGAGTACAGCCAAGATCACTGCAATTGCCAACATTACTGGTGTTTAATAGATAAAATAATCAAACTTCTGACATTGACAAACCAATGTTCTCAGACAAACGTCGCTAAAAATGCAAGCTTATTGATAATAGCTTTCCACTAATTAAACCAGCTTTCTACCTTAAAAACCGCTAACACCAGCGCGCACACTGGTTCTTTTTTTACAACACCTACCGACAACCTCATGTTCACATCACTTTCAACATATTTGATACCCCGGACAATGCATAAATCTTTGATTGATTTTCTTATTTGATCCTGTAAAGATTCTTCAGCAGCAAGCATGGAGCCCCACTTGCCAGAATGCTCTACGAAAACACCCCTTCCATCATCAAACTGATACCAACCAACCCCTGCTCCAGCATAAGCACCTTCTACATCACTCCTTGAATCAGCGTGAACCACATATAATCTATCACCCCATTCCCCACCAATATCGGTAACCTGCTTAACCTCAGTAATATTAGAAGACGGTGGAATTACAGAAGAAAGATAAATCAAATTATAATTGTGTACACCGGAATTGAATAGAGCCGCATCAAAAGCTGAAAGGAGAGTTTTACCCACCCCAAACGAACTAACCACTTTTATATCCATGTATGTAATTTAGATAGTATAAATACAGTATACAAATATAATAAGAAAACGCAAAAATTAAAATACAAATAGCTGTCCAACGGTTAATCTTTCCGTTCAATATCTAGCCCCACATGAGTGCGTTCTCCCCTTTTTACCGCATAGTGATAGGCTATTACAATACTTAACTTACTACCAAAACTTTTTGCAATATGTTTTAGAGCATCAATTTTATCTAGCGAAAATCGTCTCTCACTCTTGGGGGCTTTGACAACAATTAGTCCACGAATCTCTTCCTGATACCACCAAACCGGCAACACAATATCCACGCCAATTTTCTCCATTAATTTAAGAGCTCTCGTTGCATCTGCTGGGTTTACTGAGTTCTCAAATACCCAACGAGAATCGCGCAATTCATCTGCCACTACCGCATCTTTCATCCGAGATACCAAATCAGCCATAGGGTGGTCACTAAAAAGCCTCGGCCACTCCTCCTTGTCAATCGGCAACCAGCGATCATCTGGCCTTAAGTATACAAACAAACCGACTGTTGCATCAGGAATAATTGCCACAACAGATTCACTAATGTCTTTGCGCAACATTGTAAAATAAGTCGAAGTGTCAAAAAGCTCAGGAGCCTCTTCCACAAAAGAAAAATCATAACCTTGTTCTGGCACTAGTCGTCTAATCTGATGACGAAGCTCGTGATTTACCAAAAAAATTCCAATGGTCAACAGCAGAGCAACTGCTAAACCCAGCAGGCCTGATGAAGCTTGGTTGAACCCAACAGTTGAACTTATATACCAAACTGCAAAGACACCTACAATCAAGACTCCTGCTACCACACCTCCATAGGACAAAGCTCGGGTAATAATAAAACGAGCTCCAAAAAATCGATAGCGGGTCATAGCATAGGCGACGGAAAACGTAAGCGCACTCACAGCAATCACTCCAACGAGCTGTTGAAAAATGAAAAGATTACTAGACCACAATGCTGTATCGAAAGAAAAATACTTAAGAACTAGTGGAATACCTGCGTTAGTGACAAGGGCAAAAGCCGTGGCAAAGAGTACTCCAAAACTTACATGCCGTAACCTTGTACGCTCCACCCCTTCTGTTTCACTCTGCGCCTTCCAAAGGGCAAAACCAGAAAACAATAATGGAGGAAATAATGAAAGATAGAAATAATATGTTAGTGGTTCAGGTGTTAAATAGATTTGCCAGGGTAATGAACCAGCAATGACGCGAGGGCTCACCACAACTCCTGGTATTGAGCTTGCAATCGATAGTAAAAAAAGTATTACAGCAATAGGTACCCATACGCGCTGATACCGCTTCCACATATCTGTTAGCTCAAGAACAAAGAGTAGCATAAGCACAACAGAGAGACCTCCTAAAACATAAGTGAGAATATCACTCAGCGCTGCCGCAGCGCCCTCCAATAAAACAAAGAAATCCACCCACATGGAAAATTCCCAAAGTGCAATGGTAAGAAATGTAATAAGAAAAATTAGGCGTCGGCGTGGCTCAGCACGCATGACAGCAAAACCCCAAATAGACACAAACGCATCAAATACAATAGATGTCGCTAAAATAACTTTGACAAACTTAATTGATCTATTCAAATCATCACCTGAACCAATAGAAGCCGCGCCCCAAATAACAATAAGTAACGTGGTAACAAGAAGTGCACTTGAGCCAACCAGCGCGACTTTGCGAGTCAGCTTCATGCGCGCATCCATAAAGCGGTAGCGGACCATGACAAAAAAGGCTGCACTTGTGAATAGAAGCGTCGAGATCATTCCAAGTTGAAAAAAGTTCTGTGTCTGCCAAAGAACAACACTAAAAAAATTACAAAACACTATGATCCCCATAGTAAAAAACAATCCAAAAAATAGGACCAAACACTGCATTCGCTTTTTTCCAACTGATTTGTAGGCACATTGAGCAAACAAAAACCAGGAGGCCAATACTGCGCCAATCGAATAAAGTGCAAAAAATACCACACCCCACTGGACGGACGGGAGTAGTTGAGCGCCTGATATGAAAGATCCAGAAAATACAAACGGTGTCAGTGTGAGAGCGGCAACCACAAAACATAAGGCTGTTAAAAATATTTCCAATTTACGAGAAATTTTCTCAAACACAAAGCTGTTCGCAAAAAGATAAAGGGCTGTTACCTCAAAAACCGCGATGAAAATTGACCCGCGCATCAACCAGAGATTTGGCATGATTATACTCCAATAAAACTCGGCAACCCACACGGCCAAAATAAATGCATATGCAGCAAAAAAACGATGAGTCTTCGATTGTGGATCTTTGGCAAGAGCATAAGATCCCAGACCAACGTTGCCAAGTGCACTAACGATGGTGGCGATAAACAGTGTGTTCATACTCGATGGAGTAATGATAGAGTATATTGCGTAACCTTATTTATAGGGTCGGGCCGAAGATCTCTCCTCGGCCCGTGACGTCCCGTATTCAGTTGTATATATACCCAACACCCGGGTGCTTTTAACGTCAATTGGTGAAATCAGCGCCGTCTGGGGAAAACTTTTGGTTAAAATGCCCTGTTTTTAAGAAATATAGAAATATGTGCGGAATAGAGACGGCTAAAAAATAGTGGATAACTTAACCAGAAGACTGGAGCCAGCTGCTTCATCGACATTATTGACTGCTCTCCTGGCAGCCGTCTACTTTTTGACAATCTTGTAAAAAAAGAAACCATACAAAGCACGGTACCTCACTTTAAGCTCAGGCTCTTAGTGTGGTCCGACGAACTTGCAGATAAGCGCGTCGGGGGTGGTGACATGCTCTGCATGGTTTTTGGGTGATGACTTTAAACAACCTTCAACTTTGGGCGGTTGGTGCCTACTTCTGCCTGGCTAGCAGAAGCTCTACTGCTTGGGAATGGGCTCGTACTGCCCATCGAAAGACTCCAGCGCACCGGGGTTCAGCCACAGAGTGGTAGAACCTGGAGAGAAGGAGCTACCCGTGCTGGGGGCCACGTACCAGTAGCCGTAGTTCGGCTCCCAGATCACGAGATCCGACATCCCATCGAAGTTGACATCCTCGTAGAAGGGCACGTACTGCCCTGAGAAGGACGCCTTGGCCCAAGTACTCAACCAGAGACCCTGGTTCTGGAAAGAGCTCCCGTTCGAGAGCATGACGTAGTGGTAGCCGTAGCCAGGCTCGAAAGCCATGACATCGGCATCTCCGTCACCATCCACGTCCGCGAGGTCGCAGATGTACTTGCCAGCCGTGCTGGACTTGGCCCAACCAGAGGCCCAAACCGCCGGTTCGCGAGCGTAGGCAGCACCGTCCGTTGCCGGATTGGTGTTGTATGCCACGTACCAGTAGCCGTAAGCCGGCTCCCAAGCGATGAACTCGACGACACCGTCTCCGGTGACATCAGCAGCCCAGACCTGGTAGCGACCGGTGAAGGTCGCTGTCGCCCAGCCCTCGAGCACTCGGTAGTGAGTATCCTCGAAGCTGTACCCCGTGTTGTACGCCACGTACCAGTAGCCATAGCCGGGTTCGTAGATGATGGCATCCGGAAGTCCGTCGCCGTCTACATCTCCCAACTTGCCCTGGTACTGAGTCCCACTGGAAGACGTGCCGTAGCCCGTCCGCCAAGCGCCGTCATCGGTGAAGCCCCCGAAGCCGTCGCCCAACTGCACGTACCAGGCGCCATTGACGTTCTGGTACACCACGAGATCCGGGATGCCATCCCCGTTTACGTCCGTGTAGAACGTATCGTAGTAGTAGTTGTTGGACTCTTCTGCCCAGCCGACCGGTTCTGCCGACTCCGCACCCCGCATGGAAGTGCCGCTGGAGGTGATCCAGTACCAGTCTCCCTCACCGGGCTCATAGACCATGAAGACAGGGATGTCCTCTTGGGTGGGAACGGTGCTGATGACAGTGTAGGTCTCCGTTTCCGTCGACCCCATGATGGTGTAGTCATCAGAGATCCACTCATCGGCGTAGCAGATCGTGGCGTAGTCGAACCGCTGCATGCTGTC
>PFGC01000005.1:9119-9968 GCA_002781785.1 Candidatus Kerfeldbacteria bacterium CG15_BIG_FIL_POST_REV_8_21_14_020_45_12 | reverse complement strand
ACCACGTTCCCGCAAAACTCGTTTTCGATCTCCACCAGCGTTTCGGGATAGCCCCGGATGAGCCGGGACCTCACCTGCGGATCCCCGGCGAGATGGAGAATGCGCAATTCCAGGTCGGTGTCCAGCACCCGCAGTTGACCCCCCGGTTCCAGGATACCGAGAGCCCATTGAAGAAACCGTTGCCGCTCCGGGCGCTTCAAATGATGAAGGAACTTTTGCACCCGAAGGCAACCGACTTTTTCTCCCGCCGGACCCCCGTTTGAAAAATCGCCGTAACGGACCTCCACATTTTCCCGCCCCAGCAGATTTTTGAAATGCGCAAGCCCCCGCACGATGAAAGGCATGTTGTCCGTCAGGATCAAGCGCGGGTAAAGGGCCGGCCAATCGTGCAGAAGATTGAACCCCGAAAGCCCGGTCGCCACGTCCAGAACCGGGAGAGACATCTCCGGCGGGAAATTCTGCAACGGCTCCTCCCAAGGGAAATTTTTCGTCCGGAACAAATAGTGGCTGTATCCCTCGCTCAGACACCGCACCACTTCCGCGTCTCCCGCAAGATTACCGCAGGTCCGCAAGGCATCCGTGAAAGCATCGAACAAAACCTCCATCCTGCGGTTTAAACTCGCAAACAACGCCGGACGTTGCGAGTTGTCGCGCCGAAGATTGAGGTTGATATGATCGAAATGCAGAAACACGGCGGGCCGCTCGTGCTGAACATAGATCCGGTCGGCCAGGTCGATAAGAATCTCGGGATACACCGACCGCACGAGAAGATTGAAGCATTCCCGATCCTCGCGGCCCCGGGCCGTATCGGGGAATCCCATTGCCCCGTTCAAATACTCGAACAGACTC
>PFGC01000005.1:0-8957 GCA_002781785.1 Candidatus Kerfeldbacteria bacterium CG15_BIG_FIL_POST_REV_8_21_14_020_45_12 | reverse complement strand
GGTCGGCGTAGACCAGGTGCATCCGGCGCTGCATTTCGGTCAGGTCTACCCCAGGCACACTGTGGTAGATGTGCCAGTGGTTGTTGACCTGTCCGTAGAGGCTGCGACCGTTGCCGGTTCCCCAGAAGGTGATCCACTCGAGAGGGATCCCCATCCAGCGCAGGTAGTCTTGGAGCGAGCTCAGGTTGTTGGCCGAGGCGATCATGAGGATCGCGCCCAGCTGCCGAGCCCGCTGCATTTCCGCTCGCAATCGTGGGTCGAAGGTGCTTTTGCCGATGGGCAGCAGCACGCCGTTGACGTCGAAGGAGGTCACCAGGGTCGGTGGCCGCCCATTTGCCTCGGTCCAGTCGCGAACGACTGCCGCGGCCATGGTGCGGGGGCACCGATGGGTAGTGGTCATCTCGTAACTCCGGTTCAGAGGTTTGGGTATGAGTGAGAATCTATTTTCGAAGGGCGCGCGTTGATCTAGTTTAGATCTCGGCGACTTTTTGGCATCTTCCTTAGGGTAGAAGATACAAAAAAGCCGCTGACATCAGCGGCTAACGACGGAATGGATGGAACCAATAGGGCCCACGCCCGCGCTTGGGCGGGTTTCTGAGATTGGGCATCCTGGGGCAGGATTATGACCTAGGTGTGATATCATCATATGGGCAAAATTTCCATAAGTATACCGTTTTTTTGCCATTTGTCAAGCATTTAGCTGGACTGGTTGGTTATTGGCTATAATTTAAGGTACAATATGGCAAATTGGCGAAAATTAGCGCAAATATGAATATATTACTAACTGGAGAGCCTGGAGTTGGCAAAAGCACCTTGATCCAGTATCTAGTCGACAATTACAATGGCGCGCTAGCTGGTGTGGTCAGCAGAGAGCTGCTCGAGTCTGGTGAGAGAGTTGGTTTTGAAGCGGTGACGATAGATGGTCGGCGGCGAGTCTTTGCTCACAGGAATATGTTTACAGATTCGACTTATAGGGTCGGAGAATTTTTTGTTGATGTCAATTGCTTTGATGAATTTGTAGTTCCAGAACTTAAGCGAGGATTAAATGAGCTGGGTGTAATTGTTTTGTTAGATGAGATTGGTCGGATGCAGGCGTTTTCCAAATCTTTTTTAGAGACGGTCAATGACTTGCTTAGTTCTCCAGCTCACATTATTGGAACGATTGTTTATGATGACGAAGCCTTTGCTAGGCCCATTAAGGCTCATGAGTCAACGATGGTCTTAACTGTCACTTCAGAAAATCGTGACCTCCTACCAAGGTGCATCTTGGCAGCTGCTCAACAAGCTGAAAATTATGAATTGTTTTCGACAGAGCAGAAACAACTAGTTCGACAGTGGGCAGCAGCCTGGGTTGCCGATGGGCAGTTAGAATATGTATTCAAACTTTTTAATAATGCGATAGCTTATGTAGCTGGTTCTAAAGTTATTTTTTCCGATAATGAGTGGAGAGTAGCGGGGGATACCTCAGCGCACGTGTTAACTGTAGATAAAAAAGGATCGCTACTTTGTGATTGCGATCTTTTTAATGGTCGAGCTGAATTTTCTGGATTGGTCGGACAGTGTTCCCATGTTATGTCAGTTAAGCTGACGCAGTTAGAAAGCTAAATCGGACAATCTGCCTCAAAGCTTTCTTGATAACGGGTTCGAAAATCATCTATGGAGTAGACGTGCTCTTGTGTGCCGATGTGTTCTACTGCAAACGAAGCGGCTACGGCGCCGAGGCGACCTTGGTGTTTAAGGCGCAGGCCTCTAGCCATGCCGACTAGGAGGCCAGCACGATAGGCATCGCCAGCTCCAGTTGGATCTTTTAACTCGTGGTTATTGGCCGCGGGAATTTTTACGATTTTTTCGTCGGTACGCATTTCCGATCCTTTTTCTCCAACCGTAACAACCAACACGTTAGTTTCTTCCAGGATGCGAGCTTCGTCCCATCCAGTGATACGTTGGGCAAGCTCCAGCTCGTAATCGTTAACGGTAAACATTTCGGCACCACTGATGGCTGCCTTCAGTTGATCACCGGTGAAGTCATTGATGGTTTGAGCCGGTTCAAAAATGTAACGAATCTTTAACTCTTTGCATTCGTTGATTAATTTCATTGAGTCACTTGTATTGCTAGCCGGGCAGAAAATGGCGATGGAAGCATCGGCATCGACGTTGTGGAAGCTGAAGGTAGTTGGTTTGCCAGAGGCGCCAATGCTAAACCCAGTGATTTGATTGTTAGAACGATCAGTAATAATAGAGGCTGATGAGGTAGCAACCTCTGAATGGATCTCAATGTGGTCGGTTGGAATATTACGTTCTCGGAGAAAAGTCAGATAAGATTCTGCGTCGGTGCCAACTCCATTTATAATATAAGGTTGCTCGTTAAGTAGACTTAAGTTGTAGGCAATGTTTCCGCCAGAGCCACCGCGTAATTCATTGACTGACTCAACCGTAAAAGAGACGCTAAGATCGTGAATTTTGTCTGGCAGGATGCAGTCTTTGAAGTAGCCGGGAAAATCCATAATTCGATCAAAAGCAAGTGATCCGTGGACGTAGATTTTAACTGGAGTATCGGCCATAGTTATTCGGTGGCTTTTTTAATTTGTCCGTCGGCCAGACTCGCGAGCTCCTCTGTAGAGTTGTGTTCTCCTACCCAAGCCTTGTCTTGCAGGCGAGCATCTTCGGGGAAGCGTTCTTCTAAATAGGTTGCGTAGGTTGTGCCAGTTTGGGCTAAGGCTTTAACTTGAGTCCAATAGTCATGAACGTCTGCAAGGTACTCGGTGATTTGAAAAGCCCGGGAGCCAGCGTCGTAGATAGTACAGCGCTCAAGCGCAAAAGGCTGGCCCTCACTTTGAGAGTCTATAAACTCAGGAGCTAGTAGTGAGTCTCGTCTCAGCAGGTCAGTGCCCCCGATGGCTATTTTTAGACGTTGATCATTTTCTTCAGCGACAGAAAATCTACCTTCGATGTAAATAACTGAACTACCAATAAAATCTTCAAAACTTTTTTTGCAGGTGGCGTCTATAGTTTCAATAATTTCTTCAGCTCGTTTACCACCAATGGTTACGAAGGTGAGTGAGCGGATACTGGTTTTTTGTTCAATAGCAGCCTCAATAATTCTATTGAGAGCGTGTTCTAAGCTAACGCCAGTAGCAACCACGTCGCCGACAATTAAATCAGCCTTTTTTGGCACAGAAATTTTCTCGTAACGATTCTCAGTAATGTGCCAATGACCAGATTTATCTTGGGCTCGCTGGGAGGATAAGAAGGCCGAACCGTGTAGATTCCAATCAAATGCGTCAGCGAGCGCCTCACGCAAGCCAAAGTTTAGTCCTCCGCGCAAGATATTAAGGACAACGGCATTTTTTTCAGATACGTCTATCTGTTTATGTTCTTTCATTTGCTCAAGCATGGCCGTCATTCCAGCTTGTAGCTTGTTGGTATAATCGACGCCCAAAACAAAAGGGTCATTACAGATTGAACGAGTTTGAGGTGAAGTGCTGATGTAGCGGGAAAGCGGAGAAGGTCCGTTGATTTGGTAAAGGGCGGTTCCGTTTAAAGATCCGAGCTGTTTAAGTGACTCCATGTGGGTATATTGTGGCGATTCATTTCTCGTCATACTGTAATTTCTTTGGTATACTTTTGCAAGTAGTCGACTTCAAAATCCATACCATGTCAGATCAGCCTCCAATTATTATTGCCGGAACCGAGAGTAAGACCTTTGCTAGAAAAATTGCTCAGGAGTTGGGTTTAGGCTTGGGGCGAGTTGAAGTAGCGACATTTTCTGACTCCGAGACTCACGTGCTCTTGCATGCGGATGTCAAAAATCGAGATGTTTATATTGTTCAGGCGACCTCAGCGCCGACCAATGAAAACATCATGCAGCTTTTGTTGATGGCGCACGCAGCGCGAAGTGGTAAAGCTAAAAAGATCACGGCGGTAATGCCGTTTTTTGGATATCGCCGACAGGAAAAGCAAACAGTTTCAGGAGAGGCGGTCAGTTTTCAGTTAATTGCTAAACTGATGAAGGCAGCTGGAATTTCTCGTGTGCTCACAATAGATTTGCATAAGCATAGAAGTGCAAAATATTTTAAGGAAGCTGGAATTATCTCTAAGGAGCTCCGGGCTTTTCCAGTAATCATTGATCACTTACGTAAAAAGAAGCTAGACCATTTTGTGGTATTGGCTCCGGATAAAGGTAGCATCCCTGAGTCGAAGCGATATGCCGATGGCCTTGGTGTGCCATTGATTAAAGTTTATAAACATCGCAGTATCAGAAAACGTGACGAAGTTAAATTTGATGAATTCGAAGGAGAGGTGAAGGGTAGGAATGTACTTATTATCGACGATGAGGTAAATACAGCGGGAACCTTGATGGGAGTAGTTGATATTCTAAAAGAAAAAAAGGCTCACAATGTTTATTTTGCTTGTACCCATGGTGTGCTGTCTGGGCCGGCCTTGTCTCGCTTGGCTAAATCTAATATCAGGCAGGTTATTTTAATGGATACAATTTATTTACCCCTAGAGAATCGTATTCAAAAAATCAAAATATTATCAGTTGCACCATTATTTGCTGAGCAAATTGGAAAATGGGCACACTGGAAGAAAAACTAAAATAGCTGTGCTATACTCCTGATCATGTTGTAACCTAGCCTCACAACCCGAATCCACTCTTATTTGATGATTTACACCTATGATTGATTACTCACTTTTACGAGAAGAAGATCCGACTATCGGGGAGGCGCTCACCAACGAACTTAACAGGCAGCAGCACGGTCTGGAGCTCATCCCGTCAGAAAATTTTGTGTCCGAGGCTGTCATGCAGGCCTTGGGATCTATCGCTACAAATAAATATTCCGAAGGTTACCCTGGAAAGCGCTATTATGGAGGCATGGAGTTTGTCGATATTATTGAGCAAACTGCTATTGATAGAGCTAAAGAATTATTTGGGGCTGAGCACGCCAACGTCCAACCTCTCTCGGGAGGGCCAATGAACATAGCTGTTTATTTTGCGCTACTGCAACCAGGTGACACGGTGCTTGGTATGGATCTTGGACACGGTGGTCACCTGACACACGGTCATCCAGTAACCACGATGGCTAAGCTGTATAATTTTGTGCGATATGCTTGTAACCCAGATACTGGAGAGATTGATTTTGAGGAATTGCGTAGATTGGCTCACGAACATAAACCAAAAATTGTATTAGCTGGTTTCTCTGCCTACTCGCGTGAATTAGATTATGCCAAGTTTCACGAAATTGCTCAGGAAGTAGGAGCGGTTAGTATGATGGACATGGCGCACATTGGTGGGTTGGTAGCCGGCGGTGCGGCCAAGAATCCTGTGCCGATAATGGACATTGTTACAACCACGACACATAAATCTTTGCGAGGGCCGCGCGGTGGACTCATTCTTTGTAAAGCAGAGTTTGCCAAGGTGATTGATAAATCTGTCTTTCCAGGTTTTCAGGGTGGCCCACATGAAAATCAAATTGCAGCTCTGGCCGTGGCATTGAAAGAAGCCGCTGCCCCTGAGTTTAAGATTTACAGTACGCAGATTGTTAAGAATGCCAAAGCCCTGTGTGCCGCGCTACAAAGCGGCGGTATGCGGATTTTATTTGGTGGCACGGACAATCATTTAATTTTAGCTGATGTGACGCCGTTGGGTTTGACTGGTCATGAGGCAGAGACTTTATTAGATAGTGTTGGAATTACCGTTAATAAGAATATGATTCCGAGGGACCCACGCAAACCGATGGATCCATCTGGCATTAGAATGGGAACCCCAGCCCTGACTACTCGGGGCATGGGCGAGCTCGAGATGACTCGGATTGGTGAGATGATGGTCCGTTTGTTAAAGAGCACAGCAGACCTTACTGTCCAGGAAGAGGCGCGAGTAATGGTAAAAGAGTTAACTGAAGAATTTCCACTTTACTCATAGGCATGGCAGAACATATTACAAAGGTACTAAGTGGTAAGGGGTTGGCAGCAAAAATCCGGACTGATTTAAAGCGGAAAATTTCGCAATCTAGGATTCGTCCAGGTTTAGCAGTCATCCTAGTCGGTCATGATCCGGCCTCACAGGTCTACGTTAAATTTAAATCTGAAGCCAGCGAGGAAGTTGGTATGTATTTGGAGACAATTGAATTACCAGAGGATGTGCCACAACAACGTTTGTTGAAAATAATTCAAAAATTAAATCGCAGTAAAAAAATTCACGGGATTTTAGTGCAATTACCCTTGCCAGATCACCTAGAACCATTTGATGTGATGGCGGCGATTGATCCGATGAAAGATGTTGATGGTTTTCATCCCGAAAATACTGGTTGGTTATCTATTGGTAGGCCACACATGGTTCCGGCAACTACGTTGGGAATTTGGCAGTTGATTAGGTCTGTGCAAATGGATGTGGCGGGTAAGCACGTGGTGATAGTTGGTAAAAGTAATATTGTTGGTAAGCCCACAGCCACGCTTTTGTTAAATAAGGGCGCCACAGTTACCGTTTGTAGTCGCAGTACGGCTGATTTAAGTAAGCAGACTCTCCAGGCGGATATTTTGATAAGTGCCACCGGTGTGCCGAATTTAATCACAGCCGATATGGTTAAACCAAACGCCATGGTAATTGACGCAGGGATTAGTAAACGCCAAGGCCGGGTAGTGGGAGATGTAGATTATGATGCAGTCGCGGAAGTTGCTAAATATATTTCACCGGTGCCTGGTGGAGTGGGACCGATGACAGTGGCGGCTCTCTTACAGAATACCTGGCGAGCCATGCGCCACATTGAAGGTTTTACAGAATAGTTTTTTTGGTCCAATATGTCTTTTTGTTTTGGCTTGACATTTTTCAATAAATTAGTTATTTTTTGCGGCTAATGTTCTGCTTTTTGGGATCTAATCTCAGTGAGATTAGATTTAAGAAAGGGGGATATCAGCGTAGGGCTGATGAATTCCACAGTGAAGATCGCACGATTGCGAGGCGAGAAGATGTTTCGTTCCCTCCGGTTCCTGTTCATCGACCCCAAGGATGTGGCCATGGCCTCCTTCGAGGCCATCGTGGCTCAGCTGCCAGACTCCAGCATGGAGGAGAGGAGTGATGGCGTGGTCACCTGTGCCGACGGGTGCACACAGTACTGCGCGGTCAGCTACCTCCGTACGGTCCAGCCCGGCATCGTCATCGACGAGGCCACCTTCGAGTTCGGTGATGGCATTCAGGTGTCCATGACCCGCTCCACCCAGCTCCAGGCGCACCAGCAGCTGGTCGGCAGCCAGCTGGAGGTGGTGAGCACGATCACGACCAGCTCTGAGCTCTACGGCGACGTTGTCATCGAGGTGGTCACCCAGACCACCGAGATCATCGCGCAGGAGGGAGGAGCTCCTGAGCGGCGTGAGCCGGTCGTCACCCGGAGCGTGTTCCGCCTGCCCGACGATTTCATGACCTTCTTCGGCGGCTTCGGCTACTACGACGGAGAGGAGCACTTCTACGGTGACTTCGGCTGGGACCGCTACACCAGCCCCTCCCGAGAGCCCGAGATGTGGGTGGAAGCAGACATGCTCGAGGCGCTCTTCGGCAACCTCTTCGGTCAGCGCTTCGGCGACGACTGCGGCTAGTTCGCTTCCGGAGGCCCTGACCAAGGCCCAAGACCAGACCGCAACGCCCCGCGATGCAGTCTGGTCCTCTTTTTTTAGCTTTAAAATACAATCTTTCAAAAAGGTATTGCCACTTGCTGCAAAGTAAGATAGGCTGCGTTCTATGGCATTACAAATTGGCATCGTTGGTTTGCCCAACGTTGGAAAATCTACTCTATTTCAAGCGCTGACGCGTACCGCAGTTCCAGCTGAGAACTATCCTTTTTGTACAATTGATCCAAACGTTGGTGTGGTGGCAGTGCCGGATGAGCGGATTGGTAAAATTGCTGAGGTGGCTAAAACTGCCACAATCATTCCCACGACAATTGAGTTTGTAGATATCGCTGGCTTAGTAGCTGGCGCCCACAAAGGCGAGGGTTTGGGTAATAAATTTTTGCAACACATCCGGGAGGTGGACGCCATTGCTGAAGTAGTCCGTATTTTTAACGATGCCGATGTTATTCATGTGGCCGGTCAGGCCAACCCTAAAGATGATATGGAAACTATCCACTTGGAGCTGATGATGGCGGATTTGCAGGTTATAGAAAAATTAATCGCAGCAGCCGATAAAAAAGCTAGAGGTCAGGATAAGGAAGCTGTGGCAGAATTAGCCGTTTATCAAAAAATTGAAGCGGCTTTAAATGCTGGTGAGTTAGCCAACACTTTGGAGCTTGATGAAGAAGAAGCGGAGATTGCCAGGAAGTCTCAGTTGTTAACTAGAAAACCATTTTTGTTTGTAGCTAACGCCGACGAGGGTGCGACTATTGAAGATGTTCCAGAGGCTTTGCATCCCTATAGCCCCGTGTTAATATCTGCCAAAATCGAAGCGGAGCTTGCTAGGTTACCTGAGGCAGACGCTAAGGAAATGATGGAGGGCTTGGGCTTGGGTGAGTCTGGTTTAACGCGGTTAATTCGTCAGGGTTACAAAACGCTTGATTTGATTACGTATTTCACAGCGGGCGAAAAAGAGGCCAGAGCTTGGACAGTGCGCCGCGGAGCTAAGGCGCCGGAGGCGGCTGGAGTGATTCACTCAGATTTTGAAAAAGGCTTTATCAGAGCCGAGGTAATTACCTACGAAGATTTTATTGCTTGTGGTGGTTGGGCCGGTGGCCGAACCAAGGGAAAAGTGCGAATGGAAGGAAAGGAGTATGAATTTCAGGACGGAGACATTACACTTTTTCACCACTCTTAGATTGGTCATTCTTAGATTTTTTGGAAATTGCGGCAGCATCTATTTCGGCAATACAAATTTCACGACCAACAGTAGATTGGTCTCGACGGTAGAGTAGGGACTCGCCAACTTTTTTTAAGCCAGCCGCTCCGATGATGTGATTAACATCAAGATGTTTTTC
>PFGC01000059.1 GCA_002781785.1 Candidatus Kerfeldbacteria bacterium CG15_BIG_FIL_POST_REV_8_21_14_020_45_12 | reverse complement strand
AGCTTTTAAAGTAGGCTGAGTTGTTGAGTCATGAACTCAGAGGCGCCGGTAATGGCTGAAGAAACGGTTGGGTCTGCTGACATCGCCACTGCCCAGTAAACGATGCTGAGTAGAACTAAACAGGCCATTAGGAACATTAGATAGAGCTCACCGATATACACCAGATTAATGTGTGCGAAGAAGCCAACTTTATCTGACTGTGTATTTTTTTTGACTGGAGCAACCTTTTTTGACGTCTCTAGATTAGCAGCTGCATGGCTTTCTGGTTTTCTGACCGTACTGTGAGTGGCAGTGGTTGCCGCCACGACAATAGCTGATTTTGGTTTACTGGCTGCGGGAGCTGTGGTTTTTTTAGTTTGGCGCTTTGTAGTAGTTGTGGCTTTTTTTGAGACTGCAGGCTTCTTTTTTGAGGAGGCAGGTTTTTTGGATACAGTTTTAACAGTCTTCTTTTTTGAGACTGTTTTCTTTTTTATTACAACTGGTTTTGTTTCTGCGACTGGCTCGGTAGTTTTAACTGCCGATATTTTTTTTGATGCAGCAGCCCTTTTTTTACCGGTGCTTTTCTTCTTCTTGGTTGCAGGCGTTGAGGTTACTGCATTTGTATCCAGCGCCTTAGTTGATGGGGAATTTTTTTTGGTTGCCATGTCCTCCGTATTTTTCTTTTTAAGATCGGACTCATGGTCCGTCGAGATCGTCAGTGACTATACAATAAAAAAAAAGAACGTGCAAATGTGCACGTTCTTTCCTTTCTCCTTTAACTAGCGTTTCTTGCGCTTTGCAACCTTCTTCTTTGGGGCTGCCTTGCGCTTCGCTGGCTTACGCTTTGCTGCAACCTTCTTCTTTGGGGCTGCCTTGCGCTTCGCTGGCTTACGCTTTGCTGCAACCTTCTTCTTTGGGGCTGCCTTGCGCTTCGCTGGCTTACGTGTTGCAGGCTTTCGCTTTGCAACTTTTCGTTTGGCTGTTGCCATACGTTACGTTTGGTAAATGATAAGTCATGGATAAATACTGTCCATGTTTTTACAATATCTATTATACGCTGAAAAAAAACTGTGTGAAGAGTAAAATTACCAAGGTGTGGATAAAAAAGTTTTCTTGCGTGTAAATTTTTTTTTGAATTACTGTTTCCACTCAACAAGTTTGGCAGGAAGTTCGTCAATAAATCGTGACGGTGGATTTACTTGAACGTCTCCGTAACGAATTCTTTGTGATGCAAAAATACAATGCACTTGTTCTTGAGCGCGTGTTAACGCAACGTAACACAAGCGACGTTCTTCTTCCATTTCGTGAGGGTCAGACAAGGCGCGTGAGTGAGGGAACAAACCTTCTTCCATGCCGATAATAAATACAACTGGGAATTCTAAACCTTTAGCAGCATGAATGGTCATTAACTTTACGGCGTTGTCTGTTTCATCAACTTCGTCTTGGTCAGTGACTAAGGCGATGTCTTCAAGAAAGGCTTCCATGCCAGCTTGCCCGCGCAAGTTTCTAAATTTTTGGGTGACGGTTTTTAACTCTTGAACGTTTTCCCAGCGCGCCTCTCCCTGATCTTTTGAATCACTGGTTGTCAGCAGGTATTCTTTGTAGTCCACCTCCTTTAGTAGGAGGTCTAAAACGTCAGTAGGACTAAGCTCTTCGAGCTTGTCACGAATTCCTTCGAGAGTTAGAGCAAGTTCAGTAAACCCTTGTATTCTATGGCTTTGCACGGTTGGAATGTCGTGTTTGCCGGCCTCAATCACATCGAATTTATGTTCACGGGCAAACTGTTCAATGTTAAACCAAGTGCGGTCGCCCAGACCTCTGGCCGGCACGTTGGCGATGCGTTCAAGAGATACCCAATCAGATGGATTAAAGATGGACCGTAGGTAGGCGACGACATCTTTAATTTCTCGTCGTTCGTAGAAACGAATGCCACCAATAATTTTATAGGGTACGCCATATTTTAGAAATGATTCTTCAATAGCACGAGACTGAGCATTGGTTCTATAGAGAGCCACGTAGCGAGAGAAGTCTATGTCTTTGCGGCGTTGTTCAACAAGCCTGGAAAGTTCCTTTGATTCTCTGTCGGCCTGATTCCACTTGGCTCCCATGACACGTTCCAAAATACTTTCACCTGGCTTAATGGCAGTTTCTGGATCTGGTTGAGAGTATTCGTCGTCGTATGTAATTTCTTCTTCCTCGGATTCCGCAGCGTCTTTGTTGATGCCTAAAATTTGTTCAACGATGTAGCGACCCTCACCTTGTTCGTTGGCGACCTCACTAATAAAAAGAGGCTCACCAGCGATTTGATTTGTCCACAGTTTTTTCTTTTTCTGATTTTTATTTTTTGCAATTACTGCGTTACTGGCGTCTAAAATATTTTGCGTGGAGCGATAGTTCTGTTCAAGTAGTACGACAGTTGCGTCTGGATAATCTTTTTCAAAATCAAGAATGTTACGAATATCAGCTTGTCGCCACGAGTAAATTGATTGAAAGTCATCGCCGACGACGCAGATATTTTTATGTTTATCTGCCAGCAGTGACACTAAGGTGTATTGAGCACGATTGGTATCTTGGTACTCATCAACCATTAGGTGCTGCCAGAGGTTCTGATATTTTTCAAGCACTTCAGGATATTGTTGGAAGAGCTGAACAGTTTTCATAATCAAATCATCGAAGTCCAGAGCATTGTTTCTTTGTAGTTCTTCCTGGTAGATGGGGTAAACCTTGGCAGCAATTTCACTCACAGCGTCGTCGACTTGATCAGCGAACTTATCAGGCGTGACTAAGAGATTTTTAGCGCTACTAATCTTCCAATGAATTCCTCGTGGAGCAATTTGTTTTGTATCAAGCCCCATATCCTTCATAATTTTCTTTACGAGCGTCTGTTGATTGGCGTCGTCATAGATTACAAAATTTGAGGCGTAACCTAAGGCCTCTATTTCACGCCGCAGTAGTCGTGAGCAGATGGAGTGAAAAGTACCCATGGCTGGACGATGCTCAACATTTGTTAGCAGCTCGTTCATTTTTTCCTGCATGTTTCTAGCTGCCTTGTTGGTAAAAGTCACAGCTAAAATATTCCAGGGCTGCACATCCTTTTCAGCAATTAGATAAGCGATGCGATGAATTAGGGTGCGGGTCTTGCCAGACCCAGCGCCGGCTAAAATCAAAACTGGACCTTCACTGGCACGAATGGCTACTTGTTGTTGTTCGTTGAGCTCGCGGAGAATTAGATCTCCCGCGGTCACGGTATTTTTTTGAGTCATGGCAACTCATTGTAGCACATGTTTTTTTTGGACTCTGGACCCAGCTAGATGATTTGAGGCAGGGTAGTAATTAAACTTGATTTCGAGGTGGTAGCGGCTGAGCTTCTGGTTTGTTTGGGTAGGTAAAAACGATACCGTCGTGGGTATATTTTACTTTTGGTGCGGTGAAGATAAAGTAAAGCTTTAGATTTTGAAAGACGTAAGTATACTTATTGTTATAAACAGAGGATTCTATATCCCTCTTTAGATAGTCTTTCATTTCAAATAAATTAAGGATTTCATCTCGATGTTCCGGAAAACTTAAAGCGGCAGTTGCTCTATATTCACCTGATTCGTCAGGAGTCGATTCAAGAAAAAGTTTGACCATTATCCAATCGGAGCTTCGACCTAGTTCAGCAATAAGCTCGTCGGGGAAAAGCACGTTAGATCCAATAAGAGCGCCCGATAAAGCAAGAGCATTTGAACTGTCTCGAGAAGACTTTATGCACTGTTGAAGCTCGTCTTGCAGTTCTTGTGTTCGATGTTGAGTGAAAAGGTCAGGGTATAAGTGGCGTATTTCTGCAATCCGAACGCAATAATTGGACAAGGCTTCTGCTTTTTTCTCAAGACTTTCTTCGGCCGCTGATTCACACTTTTTTTTGTTTTTTTCAAGATCTTCAGCTGCAAATACGCGAGCTTCTTCCAATAATTCTGATATTTTATCATCTATAATGCCAAGTTCAGCTACTTTATCTTCTGGAATAAAATCAAGAAAACCTGCCATAAACACATACAGGCGCCTTAGGGTCAGTGGTCGGAAGTTGGGGTCAGTCTCTTTCGCAAGGTCTAGCTGGAGCCCTTTTAAAAAATCAGACATGTTTTCAAGTATGCCTGGAGTAAAAAAACTCTCTGGCGTGATATCTTCAGTAGCTTCAGGTCCCGGCAATAGCTCCGCGGCTCTTTGACGGTTAAGTGGTTGAGGTGGGCGATCCCTTCGCGCGTACTTCATTTTTTTATAATAGCATTATTTAAGTAATTTGTCAACTAAGAGATTGTCCATATCTTGATTGACACTTCGACACGCACATGATAGTCTACTTCCTGACTCGCGGGCTTCGACCCGCGGAACAAAAAAGAAATTTGGCTAATATTCGCGCATTATTTATGGAACTGTTTCTAGATATTTCACAACTTGTTGTCGGTATTTTATTAATGGCTGCTGTATTGCTCCAATCAGGACGATCTGGTGGTCTTGGATCAGCCTTTGCGGGAGGCGATTCTGTGCAAATTACCAGACGTGGAGCCGAAAAAGGGCTATTTAACATTACTGTAGTATTAGCAGCAGTCTTTATTGGACTTGCCGCCTCACGAATGTTCCTATAATTTGGACTTCGTTTTCTATACATGGAAAATCAAACTGACGTGTCACCCGGCCAGTCAGATACCTCAAAAGAGGTCCCGGCCGAGTCACTCATCTATACAACTAAAGAAACTCGCCGCCTACCAAGCTTTGCCCAGCTGCGTTATTTTCCTTTCTTAATGAATAAGCTTGAGCGAAGGGTATTTTGGACAGCACTATTGGCTTTTGCAATTGGTTTAATTCTCTTATTTGGACGAGGTTATTTTCGTGCTACTGAAGCTGTGCCACAAGCCGGTGGTAAGTATACAGAGGGCTTGGTTGGATCACCTCAGTACATCAATCCTTTATTATCATCCTTAACAGATGTAGATTCTGATCTGACTAAAGTTGTGTTTTCTGGCTTATTTCGTACCACTGATGCCAATGAGTTGAAAACTGATTTGGTCACAAACTATGTAATTTCTGATGATCAACTGACCTATACTTTTTATCTTAAAAGAGGTGTTAAGTGGCATGATGGTGAGGATTTTACAGTAGATGACGTTATCTTTACTATCGCACAGATTCAGGACCCATTAGTACAGAGTGCCCTGCAATCAGCATTAAAAGGAGTAAATACTAATAAAATTGATGACTTTTCGTTTTCGATGACGCTGCCTGAGCCATTTGCTCCGTTCCTGTCATCGTTAACTTTTGGTATTTTGCCAGAGCACTTGTGGTTTAACGTGCCAGCTCAAAATGTCGCACTTACTCAGTTAAATGTTCAGCCGATTGGAACTGGCCCGTACAAGTTTTCAAGATTAGTTCGTGAAAGCAGTGGAACGATTACTGAACTGCAGTTGGTTAGAAACGAAGATTATTATGGTACAGCGCCATTTCTGGATGAGTTGGATTTTAGGTTTTATCCTGATGTCTTTTCAGCAGTTGACGCTCTTAAGGCAAAAAAGATTGAGGGTCTAGGGTTTTATCCAGCCGATCAGCAAGCTGATGTGGAGAAGAAGAATAACGATTTGGAGTTTTATTCACTGCGCATACCGCAATATATCGCTTTGTTCTTTAATCAAAAACAGAGTAATAAAGTACTAAAAGATGAAACAGTTAGAAAAGCTCTAGCTCAGGTGGTTGATCGTGAGCGATTGATCGATGAGGTGCTCCACGGGCAGGGCGAGCCGATTTACAGTGCTATTTTACCTGGCTACGTGGGTTATAATGCTGATGTTGAAAAGTATGAGTTTAATCGAGATGAGGCAATTCGTCTGCTCGAGGAGGACGATTGGACATTTCCTGAAGCCAGCGAAGACAGCGATGAGACATTAGAGTTTTCACCACGTGAGAAAGATGGAGTAAGGCTGGAGTTTACTGTTTCAACTGTAGATTTGCCACAGTATCAGCAAACGCTTGCTATTTTGCAGGAAAGCTGGCAGGATATTGGCGTTAAGGTTAATGTTGACTCATACAGCGCTCAGGATATTCAGAATAGCGTTGTAAAGACGCGTGATTATGAAGCGCTCTTGTTTGGTGAAATTGTTGGCACTGATCCGGATCCATATCCTTTCTGGCATTCATCTCAGCAGGATTATCCAGGTTTAGCTCTATCTATTTTTCGAGACAGTGAAATTGATCAATTGCTGGAAGAGGCTAGAAAAACCACTGACGATGAAGAACGTCGAGTAAAATATCTTCATTTTCAGAACAATATTGCAAACAGTGTCCAGGCTATTTTCTTGTTCAATCCGCACTATACTTACGCAGTACACAAGAAAGTTAAGGGTGTGAACTCTGATCAGTACATTACGGTTCCGGCTGATAGATTCGCAGGTATAGGTGGGTGGTACATTAAAACTGACCGTCAGTTCAAAAGTGAAGGATTTTTTCCAACTGAAGATGGTGAAACTGTAGAAACCCCAGCTGCTACAGTGAGTGAAACAGAGGTAGGCGTGATTGATGAAGATGTCGAGGCAGTGGATGCTCCAAGCGAGGAAGTTGCTAGTGATGACAGCTCTGATTCGAATGATAACAATAGTGATGCAGCAGTGACTGACAGCACTCCATAATATCGTTTAGATGATTCTTCAATATACAGAGCTAGAAGTTCGAGTTTGTGAGTAGGAAGTAATAAGTATAAAGCAAAATTTATTTTATAGATTGCCGAAGTGGTGGAATTGGTAGACACGCAGCGTTCAGAGCGCTGTCCCGTTTACGGGGTGAGAGTTCAAGTCTCTCCTTCGGCACCAGAAAAAATCAATTATCTGTTTTTTTCCACTCCCGACGAGGTGTGGAAATAAAAATAATTTAAATAATAAGAAACAGAACAGAAAGTATGACAGCAGAAATCAAGAAATCAGCCCCCCATAGCGGTGGGCAGCAGTCTAGTCGTCCGGGTGGAAGAAAAACTACTCAGGGTGGCCAGCATCAGAATAATCAATCAGGCACTTCCAGTGGCGGACAGGCTCAGGGCGCGCGTCGTGGCGGTCAGCGCCGACGCCGTTCAGGTGGCGGTAACAGCAGTGGAGGTAGTCGAGTTACGAAGAATATTTCCAAGAATTGGACAAAGGCGCCATCAGCTCCGGCTGGTTCAGCTCAGGCACGTCCAAGCAGCACTCCAAGAAGCAACGGGGCTAATAAATTACGCGTTGCCGTAATGGGTGGTTGTGAGGAGGTTGGTCGAAACATGACCATGTTTGAATATGGCAACGACATTATTTTTGTCGATGCTGGACTTCAGTTCCCGGAAGAGGAAATGCCTGGAATTGATTACATCATTCCAGACATGACTTACTTTAAGGGTAAGGAGAAAAACATTAGGGGTATTGTTATCACGCACGCTCATTATGATCACATTGGTGCAATTCCACACATTACAGCAGCCTTACATAACCCGCCAATCTTCTCAGCTAGATTGACGCTTGGCATTATTGCAAAGCGACAAGAGGACTTTCCAGACGCGCCGCGTCCGGATCTTCGTGAGGTAGATATCGATGGTCAGTTAAAATTGGGTGATTTTACCGTTGAGTTTATTCGCATCAATCATAGTGTGCCGGATTCTTTGGCCATTGTGATTCATACACCAGAAGGAACTATTATTCATACTGGTGATATGAAAATTGACCTGGAGCCAATTGGTGATCAGGTGACAGACTTTGCTAAGTTGACTCGCATTGGAAATGAAGGAGTTATGGCTTTAATGGCTGACTCTACCAATGCGAGCAAGCCAGGACATCAAATGTCAGAAACTCATATTGGAAAGACCCTGCGCGGCATCACTGAGAAAGCTGATAAACGAGTCATAGTTGCAACTTTTGCTTCAAACCTTAATCGCGTACAACAATTATTGTGGGTGGCTGAGGAGCAAGAGCGTTATGTTGTGCTGGAGGGCTTTTCCATGAAAACAAATGTGGAAATCGCTAAGCAACTTGGTTACTTAGAAGTAGACAGGAAAACTATCATTACGCCACAGGAGGCCATGAAGTTGCCACCGCACAAGGTGATGATCATTTGCACAGGCGCTCAGGGTGAAGAGAATGCCTCATTGATGAGAATTACTACAGCCGAACATCGTTTTTTCAAAATCGAAGAGGGTGACATGGTTATCTTTTCATCTTCGGTCATTCCAGGAAACGAACGGTCTGTACAAAGCTTAAAAGATTCGTTGTTAAGACAAGGCGCTGATATCGTTCATTACCAGATGATGGATGTTCATGCGGGTGGTCACGCACAACAAGAGGACTTGAAGTTACTGATCCGTATGGTGAAGCCAAAGTTCTATGTGCCAATTGAAGGAAATCATCACTTGCTAGTTGATAATGCCAAAGTGGCTTATGAGCTTGGATACGATAAAAATCACGTCTTCGTGCCGGAGAATGGCCAAGTCATGGAGTATGCCGCTGGCGAAGGAAGAATTACAGAAGAGAAATTGCCAGCTGCTTATGTCTTTGTAGACGGGTTGGGAGTTGGTGATGTTTCGGAAGTTGTGTTACGGGATCGCCAAATGTTGTCTGAAGATGGAATGTTCGTAGTCATTGTGACTATTGATGGGCAAACCGGAACCTTAGTTGGTCAACCTGATATTATTTCACGTGGATTTATCTACATGAAGGGAAATCAAGCTTTGATCGATGAGGCTCGAAAAGAGGTTACTCGAATTCTATTACCACATAAAAAGAAGGAGCATCCAAATCCAGTGTATTTGAAAAATAAACTGCGTGATGAGTTGGGATCGTTCTTATTTAAACGCATCCAACGTAGGCCAATGGTTTTGCCCGTTGTAGTTGAGGTGTAAATTGGAATTATTTTAAAAAGCCGCCCAAGTGGGCGGTTTTTTTGTGGTGCAAAAAAGCTTTTCTGTTTGGAGAGGCTGTGCTACAATCGCCCCGTATGAGTAAAAGACTTCTTTCTGGAATTCAGCCTTCAGGCGAACTGCATCTCGGTAATTACCTTGGTGCCATTAAGCAGTGGATTAGCCTACAACAGGTTCACGAGAGTTTATTTTGCATTGTGGATTTACATGCGATTACGGCCAGGCAGGATCCAAAAAAATTGCATGAAAATATTAGACGAGTAGCGGCTTCTTACTTGGCTTGTGGGGTTGATCCTCAGGAGTCAGCTATTTTTGTGCAGTCTAGCGTTTCAGCTCACGCTGAATTAGCCTGGGTGCTTTCCACCTTTACTCAAATGGGAGAGTTGGAGAGAATGACTCAGTTCAAAGACAAGTCAAAGGGGAAAGGTGCTGGTCAAATTAACGCTGGGTTGTTTACCTATCCGGTGTTGATGGCTGCTGATATTTTGTTGTATAAACCGACAGCAGTTCCGGTTGGAGATGATCAGAAGCAACACATTGAGTTAACTAGAAATATTGCAGAGCGTTTCAACAATTACTATAAGACAGAAACTTTTGTGGTGCCAGAAGGAGTTTTTCCTTCCAGTGGAGCCAGAATCATGGGGCTTGATGATCCTACTGCTAAAATGAGTAAAAGTGCTCCTAGTGATTTAAACTTTATCTCTTTTTCAGACGACGCGGATGTGGTTAGAAAAAAAGTTAAAAAGGCCGTGACTGACTCGGGATCTGATGTGACCGCTGGTGATGATAAGCCAGCTCTGACGAACCTACTGACTATTTATAGTTTGCTGACGGGTCGAGAAGTTTCTGATATTGAGAAAGACTATGTTGGTAAAGGCTATGGTGATTTTAAGGCAGAGTTAGCGGAGGTGATTGTTGAGTGGCTAGCTCCAGTACAGTTAGAAATGAAGAGATACTTGGATGATCCTGCGCAGCTAGATATTATTTTGGCAGCTGGAACTGAACAAGCTAATCGAATTGCCCAAGTAACTTTAGACGAGGTCTATAAAACAGTTGGACTGGGTTATTAGTTTGGATTATTTAAGAATAAAAAAACCGGGACGACCCCGGTATTTTTATTCTTTATTCAGCTCCTTGTCGATTCACCTCTTGAATAAATTGGTGGCCCCTGTCTTCAAAATTCTTGAATAGATTGTAGCTTGGAGAGGCCGGTGACAAAGCGCAGGTTCTACCGATTGGAGTATGAGCAAAGGCAAAAGCTACAGCGGCGGATATTTCTGAGGTTTCTAAAATGCGTGGGTGATAGTTGATTGTTTTAAAAATTTCTTTCAGTTTTTCTCCAGAATCTGGAAACAAGATCACGGTGCCTACATTTTTAATTTGTAAGGCATGGGCTAATTTGGAAAAATCATAGCCACGATCCAGGCCGCCGAGGATCATGGTGTCAATAGTTGGAATAGCCTCCAGGGCAGCCATAGCTGATTCTGGGATAGTGGAGATAGAGTCGTTGATAAAGCTGACGCCCTTAAAGGTGCCAACTGCTTGAAGTCTATGTTCAAGTGGTTGAAAAGATTGTAAGGCGGAATTTATTATGTCAGTGGCAACAGTTAGCTGTTTAACAGCGGTAATAGCAGCTAGAGTGTTTGTGATATTGTGGTTTCCTAGTAGGGGTAAATCAGAAATATCAATAACTGCTTCATCGGCAAAATATATTGATTGGTCTTTGACGTAAGCGCCGCTAGTTTCAGGATAAGCTATTTTGGTTGAATCGGAAGTAAGATTTGAAACTTGATTTGATAGAGCTTCATTTTCTACGTTGTAAATTAACGTGTCACCGGCAACTTGTTTTTGAGCTACGGTCATCTTAGCTTGGTAATACTGAGTTAGTGAACCGTGGTAATTTAGGTGTTCGGGGAAAAGATTAG
>PFGC01000023.1 GCA_002781785.1 Candidatus Kerfeldbacteria bacterium CG15_BIG_FIL_POST_REV_8_21_14_020_45_12 | reverse complement strand
GGATCTATTGCTTGATTATACTGGGGCATCGCAGCCACTGTCGGATATGCCGTACTGCCAGCTGGTGAAACCGGGAAACCAGCCATTGGCTGAGCTGTTGGAGCTTGTGCTGGAGGAAACTGACTAATCGGATCAGCGGCTGGAGCCGGATATCCACCTGACTGAGTTATTGGCGGTACCACCTGATGCGCATCAGAAAATGGATTTGCAGCAACCTCTTGTCCGCCCATTGCAGACAACGGATCTGGCGACGAAACTGGCGGATAGGCTGCCTGAGTGGATTCGATTGGGGTAGGCGCCGGAAACTCAGAAGTCATCGGCTGCTGAGCTACTGGAGTTGTCATGCCTTGCACAGGAGGCAACGGCTCCACACTAACCGGACTAGTCAGCGGGTCATAACTTACTGACTGCGCTTGCACTGGGTAACCACCACCGGCCTGCGCTGGAGGTAATCCAAAATCACTAGACATCGGAGCCATAGCATCATGACTTGACATCGTCGCAGCTGCAGCTGGAGTAATCTCTGGAGGTAATGGCGGTGGCCAAATATCTGTAGGCGTACTAGCTGTATCTACCGACGCGCTACCAGGAGCTGGCTGTGGAGATCCTAGACCAGGAAATAAATCTGGTGGAGCTGATCCAGCACTGGACTGAGCCGAATTAGAAACTGGGGCTTGTGGCTGATTGAAACCAGCCAAAGGATCCCAATCCTGTGGAGCTTGCGAGCCGAGCGGCGCATTACCGCTGACTGGTGATTGCTGACCAGGCCCAGGCGTTTGCCCGAGCGGTGGAAGTGGAGTGTCTGCCATATGAATCATAGTATAACGATTTTTTCTTTTCCTGACAACGGAATGTTGCTATAATCGTAATATGGCAAACGCGTTCGGGGACACGCTACGTAATCTAAAGGTCAGATACAAAATTCTTTTGATATTTGTAGTGCTTTTTTTGCTAATGTTTGACCTGGGCGCTCTGAATATCACATCGGTTACCGACATTAGGACTGACACTAAACACATTGCTGACACCTTAATCCCTCGCTTAATCGAAACCTCGGCTATCAAGGATCGTCTCAACGCCGCAATTTTGTCAGCGTATGATTACGTCCAAACGGGTAATCCAGAGAGCAAAAAACAATACGAGGATGAGCTAGGCAGCGCCCTAGTTGCACAGATAAATTTATTTTACCTATCAAGCTCTGAAGCAGATTTTGAATTTACCACCTCATTCCAAACACACATTAATGATATTAACGACGCTATTGATGAGCTTGTTACAATTTATGAAAGTGGACAGACAACCTCCGACATCCAAGTACAGCTTGGTGTAGTGGCTGAACGTAAGGACTCATTTTCAAAATTTCTTGAGGAAGAAATAGAAACAAAGGTTCGCGATGAATCAATTCAAGAAAGAGAACAGACGGACCAGCGGGTAAATCAAACCATTATTAACGTCGTCATCGTAGGTTTTATTTCGTTGCTGTCTCTGGGAATGTTGTTTTCATTTACCAGAACATCCATTACCGAACCAGTTCAGAAATTAACTGAAGCTGCTGAGTCGGCGGCCAGCGGCGACTTTCGCTTTGTTAACATTGACACACGTGATGAGCTTGGTTTGTTTGCTGATACCTTTAATACAATGACACAGCACATCAAAGCTACGCAGGAGTCATTAACAATTGAGTTAGAAAAAACTAAACAGTTGGATAGACAAAAAACTGAGTTTCTTTCGATTGCCGCTCACCAACTTCGCACACCGATGTCGGGTATTAAATGGGTTATGAGCATGGCCGTTGACGGTGATTTAGGAAAGCTCCCAGATGAAGCTAAGGAGCAACTTGGGAAAGGTCTTGAAAATGTTGGAAGGATGATTAAATTAATAAACAGCCTGCTGGATGTTACTCAGATAGAAACTCAAAAATTTACCTTTAACTTTCTACCTCACGACCCGGTCCAGCTGGTTAAAGAAAGTTGTGCCGATCTTGAACAAGCCGCAGACCAAGCTCAGGTCAGTATCAAAATTAACGAACCAGCTACACCGCTACCTCTTGTAGCGGCTGATGCAGAGAAAGTTGGAATCGCCTTTCACAACCTAGTAGACAATGCCATAAAATACACTCCAAAAGGAGGTACGGTCTCGGTAGACTTCACCGTTGAAGAGGATGAAGTTATTTTCGCAATCAAAGACACAGGATACGGCATTCCTGAAGTTGAACAGGACAGAATTTTCTCCAAATTCTATCGCGGTTCAAATATTCAGACAGTCCAAGCCGATGGATCTGGCTTAGGACTTTACATCGTTCATGAAATTATCAGCCGACATGACGGCCGAGTTGATTTTGAGAGCAGCGAGGGCAATGGCACTACCTTTACTATCTCAATTCCAGTGGCCGACGAAAAACTGATTGCTAAGGCCAAAGCTGATACGGAAGCAGCCGCAACCGAAACCACCTCTACAACGTTGTAATCGGTCTGGCTTGAGTAATATAAACCTTACCGTCCTCCATAGCCCACTCAATGTCAACGGGAAATCCGTAGTGCTTTTCTATTAATAGCGTTTCTTGAGCTAAAGCCTTAACCTGGTCGTCCGTCAATTTACGGAGACTCCCCTGTTCCGAATTAAGTTCAACTGTTTCATTTTTACCATCTCTATCACGCTGGATTTTTAGCTTTTGGTGTCCAATGTAAGTATCAACAATATCCAGTGAGTCTTTATGGACGATGTAGTTATCCGGAGTGATCTGCCCTGACACCAAGGCCTCTCCCAATCCGAAACCCGCCTCTATAATCATTTGATTTGTGTCCTTGGTCACGGGATGAACTGAAAAAATAACACCCGCGATGTCAGCATTAACCATTTTTTGAACGACCACGGCTACATGCACTTCAGCATCTTCCATGGCATTTTCAATTCTATAAAAAATCGCCCGCGGCGAAAATAAAGAGGCCCAGCATTTTTTACATTTTCTAAATAGTCTGGCTGCCTTGTATTCAAAAAGGATTCTAACTCGCCAGCCCATGACGCTACTTTGGAATCCTCAGCCGTTGCGCTACTCCTAACCGCTACAAACTCAGTACCTAGCCTCTCAAAGGCCTCATTAAACTCAATAGCCAATTCATCTGGAATCGGAAAGTCATGAATAATATCCTGAATCACAACCGCAGCCTTCTCCACAGAATTCATGTCGTCCACATTAACCTTTTTCAGCTGGGCCTCAATATCCTCTGATCGAGGATGGGCTGCTAAGAAGGCTTGATAAGCCGATGATAATATAACAAAGCCTTCTGGCACATCGAACCCAGCTTGGGTCATTTCTCCAAGACTCGCGCCCTTACCACCAGCCTCAGCGACACTGTCTTTTGATAATTCAGAAAATTGCTTGATGTGACTCATGTGCGTAAAGATTCAGTTTCAATAAGCGACTGTAAAACAGCATAGGCCGCATCATAGGCCAACCAACTACGCTCAGCAGCTTGCTCTAAAGTATTGGCCGTAACCACACCAAATCCAATTGGTAATTTATACTCTTGAATTAATCTGTGCAAAGCCACTGGCAATGAATATGACACAACCTCAAAGTGAATGGTGTCTCCCTTTACTAAACATCCAATAGCTATTAGGCCATGGAACTTACCAGAAGCAGCTTGCTGCTGTAAAATATACGGCAGCTCAAAAGAACCAGGAACTTTGATAACGTCTACCTCAACACCATATTCATCCAAACAGCGCATAGCCTCCGCCAACTGGGCATCGGTAACGTCTTGGTTGAATTGAGCCTGCACAATCCCAATCCGAAACTTTCGATTAGGTAGTTTAAGTTTATCTTTCTCTTGTCTTTCAGCCATAATTTTGCATTCGTTCAATATATTTTGCCATAATATCATACTCGAGATTAACCTTATCACCTGCAACCAGTTTATGAAGATTGGTCTCCTTCCAAGTATGAGGAATGATGGCAACCTGAAAAGAGCTGGTAGTTGGATCTATAACAGTCAGACTAATGCCATTTACTGCCACTGAACCTTTGTGAATTAAATATTTAGCTCCTCGCTCTGGAATAGCGAGTGTAATCAGAAATGATCCAGCATCCTCTCTAACATCAATCACCTCTGAAACTCCATCTACGTGACCACTCACTAGATGACCTGAAATTAAATCAGTCAAAGTCAGGCTGCGTTCCAAATTTACAAAATCTCCATGACTTATTTGACCTATCGTAGTCAGCTTTAAAGTCTCCGGCATGTACTCAACTACAAAATGCTCCTGACTGGCTATCACCACAGTCGAACAAACCCCGTTAACATTTATACTCTCACCAATCTCCAACTCCCAACCGTTGGGCAATTTTATCTGGACACTTAAAATACCGCCCTCCTTAGAGATTGATGCAACTTCCTGACAAGCTTTTATAATTCCAGTAAACATAATAAATTTAAACTAACTTACAGCCTTGCCTTACATTCGGTGAAATTTACGAGCCTTTTGCTCGTCCGTCTTCATAGCAGCCGTTAGATCGACTGGGGTTTTAAACTTTCTATTCCCACGCAGATACTTAATTAAGCGCACACTGATCCATTTATCATACAAATTCATCTTCTTATCTAAAATATGAGTTTCTACTAAAGGTTGTTTTAAAGCAAAGGTTTTAGCGGCTCCTACAAAAGTTATAGAAGGTAACCAGCTCTGCTCAACTCTAGTTTCAGAGATATAGACGCCTTCGTCTATATCTTTTTGATGTAATCGAATATTAGCAGTTGGATAACCAAGCTTGCGACCTAATTGCTGGCCGCGCCTGACCTTTCCACGCAGTACTACTGGTAAACGTTGCATGAACAGAAGTATCCCACATTAAGTTGATTTTGCAAAAAAAGGGGTGCCAGGGTTTGCCGGAGACGTCGAGATGCAAGCATCTCTCCGCTCCGACAAACCCCAGCCGACTGACTACTTGTGGCCGCGTCGCCAGACACGGTCACCGCCAATCCAGGTTTCGCGGACCTGGACCTGACCCACCTCATCGGACCGCCGGATGAAGTCCCGGTCGGTGATGATGAAGGTGGCCGGCTTGCCCACCTCGAGCGTACCATCGGCGTACATGCCGAAGGCGTCCTCGACGGGGACGTTCTCCTCCCCGAACTGCGCCGGCCGATCCACCGCCCAGCCCATGGATGTCCATGGGTTCTGGGTGGGGATGCCGTCGGTACCGGCCTGGACGATCAGCCCTTCCGCCCCGAAGGTCCGGTAGGGGTTGATCATGCGCAGGACGGTCTCGTCCAGCCGGTCTCCGTAGACACCGATGTCCGAGTTGAAGGTGGGGTTCGTGACCACCTCAACGGGGACGCCTGCACGCTGCATCTTGGCCACGGCTTGCACCGTTGCCAAGTCCGGGGCCTCGAAGTGCTCGAAGCCCAAGATGACCCCTGAGGCGTCACCGCCCATCTCGTCCAGCGCCTTGGTGTAGACGCCGGCGAGGAGGCGGATGGCCTCCGGGCCGATGCAGTGGACGCCGACACGACCGAAGCCGTGCCGGTGTGCCAGCGTGATCAGTCGCTGGAGCTGCTCCGGGGTGCGCATCAGCAGACCAGTGTCCTCCGTCCCATGGTAGTGGTGCGGAGCACAGGCGGCAGTGCGGGCTCCAAAGGCCCCGTCAGCGTAGTCCTTGATGCCGTTGATGTTGAACAGTCCGTTGTCCGTGGACAGCGGACGGACGCCATCTTCGATCATCCAGGACTGGATCGACCCTTCGCAGGGCAGGACCAGCGTGCCGTCGTCGTAGGCCTCGACCAGGGCTCCGAGAAGCCCGTGGCCGAGAACGTCCTTGTCGGCGATGCGCGTGAAGCCGTGCGAGAAGAAGATCTCCTGCTGGCTCACGAGCAGGCGCCGGAAATGGTCACGCTCGTACTCGAGCCACGCCATCGCGAACATGGCGTACTCTTCCGTGAGGTAGCCGTTGCTGTTGCTGCCCTTGATGCGCGGCGGGAAGCCACGCGTCTCGAGCTGCCGCAGCATGGACGAGCTGACGACGCAGGCGTGGAAGGACTGATCCCACACCAGGATGGTGCGGCCGCCCCCAACCGTGTCCAGGAAGTCGCGCGTGAGCGCGGCGACCGGAACGTTGGCCGAGTTCCACTGGACCGCCATCACGGTTCCAGTTGCCTGATGCGCGAGCTGGTCCACGAGGACCAGGCGCACCGCCTCGAGGGTGGCACACTGGGCCAGGCTGGCGACCTGGTTCAGCGCGCCGAAGAGCCCGTGCAAGTAGTGCTCGTGGGCTCCGAAGAGCCCCGGGCAGACCATCCCGCCTCCGAGGAGTTCGATCTCCTCGTCCACGATGGTGCCGTCACCACCGTAGTTGTCCAGAGAGACGATGACGCCCCCCCCGAACAGTGATGCTGGTCACCCAGCTCTTGCCCGTGTAGACCGGGCCATTGATGCGAACGCTCCGCATGGAGCACCTCCAAGAGTTGCGGTTACGAGTAATCCCCAATGGGAAGACTCAAGGGAAGACCTATCGGCAGAACCAGGACGGTCCAACCATAAGGGAATCTATGTTGAAAAAAAAGCAGGAATTCAACACACACTCCCTTATGGTTTTGCCTAAGGTTAGCTAAAGTAGTCAGTTATAAAAGATCATCCTTAAAACCAGGTTGGGCCAAATTAAAAGGACCACGCACTATAACGTATTTTAAACAATTTGTCAACTATATTAACTAAATCGACCTGGCTTGCAAAACCAGCTCCAACTCAACTTATTTAACCTCAACCTCTAATAAATAAGTCATTAGTCCCATAGCTACATATTGAAATCTCTTCAACAAAGGCAGGGTAATATTTCGCTCATGATAATCCGTCTCTTTAGCCATCACCAAACGTCCATCAGTTGTCGCCCGCGGCATAACACCAACAAACAACGCGGTATCTTTCAGACGTAAAATATCATCGTTAGTAAAAATGTGTAACTTTTCATTAAAAGCATTAACGTCATCCTCGGGTGTTCCCGCCACTGGCAAACCTTCAACCCAAATTGCTAAATCTACCTCCCCCATCCACTCTTCCATCGGTGCATAAGAAATACTTCCACCACGTTTTAAACAAATCTCCGAAATAGTTGCTGTCGGTTTGAACTGAGGTAAAACAGTATCCAAATAAAACTCGGCCCCTAGCGCTCCACCCACCGACAAAACCGCACTCATCGGTCTTGACGCACTCACCATGCCATACATACCAATTTTTTTACCCTGCAAAGATCCTAAGGCCTCAATGACTGGATACATTAAAGCCAGTGCGCCTGAAGCGTGCTCCTCTCCACCGCACATTCCGTTGATTAGTGGGATGTCAATAAGCTTAGCTAGCGCCACTGGATCACAATCGTTATATCGCAGTGCCATGATATCAGCAACTTCCGCCACTGAAGCCACGATGTCACCAATATCCTCTTCTCCCGTTGCTAAATAAGTTCCCGCAGTTCCAGTCAAGCCGGTCCAACCTCCACCTAACCTAACCATGGCTGATTGAAAGGTTGTCATTGTCCTAGTGCTCTCTTTTAAAAACATGCTGGCTAAAACTCTGCCCGGTAGCAAGTGTGTAAAATTTTCGCCAGCTAGTATCCCCTTTTCAAATATAGCCGCTCGACGAAAGACTTCTTCATAATCAGCTCTCTCAAAATCTGTGGTGTGAACAAAGTCGCGTTTTGGCATAAAGTCAGGAGTCAATTCTTATCTGGCCGTTATCAAGATCTAGTATAACACGGTCCCCGGTGGTTAGTTGCTTAGAGGCCGTTTTTGCACCAACAATGCAAGGAATGCCTAACTCTCGAGACACCACCGCTGCATGCGCCGTTAATCCCCCCTCGTCAGTTATAATAGCCGAAGCTCTTCTCATTAAAGGCATATAATCAGGCGAAGTCATCGGGGCCACCAATACCTCTCCATCAATAAAATGATCTATAACATGCGGATCTAGCACTACTCTAACCAATCCAGTAACTACTCTCTCAGATTGTTTTCCAAAGCTAGCTACTATCCCCTGCATATCACCATGCTCTTCATTTGAATCCCAAAATTGCCGTACAAATTCTTGCCCACGCTTGCCGTCCCACAATTCAACACCATCGCGACTAGCCACCATCGCGCAGAGCGGTCGTCTTTTATCTACCAGAGACTTGATTGCCTTGGGGTCTTTGATATTTTCCAAAACTTCATTAGTCCTCAACCAATACAAATCTTCTATTTCGTGATTAAACCTTCTCGCAAATTCTTTCAAAAACTCCATTAGTACATCCGTGTATACGAACTGCTCTGCCTTTCTAGCATCCTGCCAGGAAACCGCATCACCCAAAGCCAGGCTCTTCTTCATTAAATCATCATCTATTTTATATTTCTCTTTCAGTGCCGCTCGCCGACTAAACAAAGCTTGTTCATAGTTTCGTATTGAATCAATAGCTTCTTGTAGACTGCCATGATCTTCTAACAAGCTATCCAGCATTTTCTTAGCCTCGATTTCGGTGCGTCTGCGAGAACCATAGTAACCATTATCCAACCAATAAAAGTTAGTGACGTGCTCTTGCAGCGCTTGCGATTCATTTTCACATTCCAATACTCGCTCCAATAAATTGAGTTCAGCGTCCTGAAAAAATGACAAAGCAATAGGCGCAGTTAACACCTCCATAATTTCCGCAACTTCTCGTCCACTCCAGTTAGCCTCTACCGCTAAACGAATCTCTTCTTCGCCTCCGAAAGTTGCACACTCACCCGGTGACGCCCATGCCCAAAAATCCATCACCTGCTCACGCCAGCTGGCAAATTGTTCAATCAGAACTTCGTCGGTAAGATCACTCACTCCATCTCTATAAACTAATTTGGCGTAAGCTCTCAACTCACCAACAACAGCATCATAAGACTTAGCTATTTCGCTGCGCTTCTCTGGACTCATCATCACTCCATAAAAGGCTCTCGTGCTAGCCTCAACCATTGGTAGCCAGTTCTGCGTCCAGATCATTTCACCTTGATTCATCAATAAAGTACCAGCTGCCCACTCATAGCCAGTATATTTTGGCATTCTAACCAGTATTCCTGTGCACGGAAAATCAGCGGTGATAACCCAGCCTTTAACCGGTCCCCAACGCCAGATTTTTTGATCTAAAAAAATATTCTGCTCCATATTACAATCGCTCAATTACACCAGTTTGTAAATTCAACGTGACCTTATCACCACTTCTTAATCTTTTTGTAGAGTGCCTAGTGCCAATAATACAAGGAATACCTAACTCGCGAGACACCACGGCTGCGTGACAAGTTACTCCACCCTCGTCTGTAATTATAGCTGAAGCTTTTTTTAGCAGTGGCACGAAGTCTGGGCGGGTCATAGAGGTAACCAAAATATTTCCTAGCGTAAAATTGTCGACCGCTGCATCAAGTACTACCTCAACCGTGCCTGAAAACGATTCTTGTTCATCATGCCCTCTAGCCGCCACCATGCCAGTCAGGGGCTCATCACTGTCTGAATTAAGTAGCTCAGATAGCTCACTAGCTCTGTCACCTGTGTAGATCTCTAAATAACTACCTCCCTCGCCATCATACTCAGTTACAAAAACAGCCTTGGTTGATCGATTGATTATATCCTGACTTGAAACACGGTTGTCACTTTCTAAAAGATTGTCTATTTCTTTTACCGTGTACCACTCCAATTCATTTTTTGATATACCGCTGACCTTTGAAATTTCTGCAAGGACCTTAAACAAAGCTAGGTTAGTTCTAACCATAGATTCCTTGCGCTCATCCATCCATCGACCAATTTCCCGTAAAATAGAAAAATCATCCAAAATATCTTCAGGAAAATCATATTGTGCCAAAAGCTTTACCTGAGCAGCTTGCGTACGGTCAACCTTACTGTGAACCTCTTCAATCGCCTGCAAAATATCATCGTGATTTCTTACCGCCGCGTCATCTTTTAACTGCTTAAATACATCAGCTGAAGACAAAGGCGGGCTGCCCGCGTAGTTTACCGTCAACCATTGATAAGACTTAGCTACCTCATTGATTCTACTAAGCACATCTTCATTACTCAGATCTTCCCAATTAGCTGCCTTAGTTAGTGCTTCACGATAGTCAGCTAAAATCTGGAGTTTCTCCAGCTCAAATTCCTCCATGAAACTTACAATCAGCGGGGCTGACAAGGTGACTATAATATTATTACAATCCTCTGCTGAAAGATCTGGGAAAGCCCTAGCCAGCTGCAGTGGCAACACACTCTCACCATACGGATCAGCGCACTCAATCATAACTCCCCACCGAATTGAATCCAAAGCCAAAGTCATTAAGCGCGCATACTCAACCCTTAACTCCTCTTTTGACCACTGGCTGGAACTGCTAATAACTTTCCGCCCTTGGTCAATAAGGTCACCTCTTACTCTCATCCAACTATCATACTCACTATCAAAATATCCGTGATCTTCTTGATACTGCGCCTTTAGCCAGTCATAAATTGCCAGCTTTTCCTGGACAGAGGTCTTTTCTTGACCAAAGCCATCACACACCACCACAGCACAAAGTGATAAGAAATCAGGATGAAAATAAGCCCGCTGTTCTACAAAAGCGTGCGCCCAATAACAATACTGCCACTTTACAGGACAGTCCTCACTCCACCATTCGTGACGATTCACCGTCGTTTTCAATTCCGAAAATGACATCATAACCAACTACCTAGTTTAACCGACTAACAACTCCTATCTCTGCATCAACCAATATCTGTTCACCGTCTTGGATGATACGTGTAGCTACATCTGTACCAATAATACAAGGAATTTGCAACTCCCTTGATACAATGGCCGCGTGACAAGTAATTCCACCTTGGTCAGTCACTACGGCAGAGGCTTGTCGCATTAGCGGCACAAACTCTGGAGTGGTTTGATTTGTTACCAAAATATCCCCTTTTGTAAAACGAGCGAAATCATCACGACCCTTGATTACCCGAGCGGTACCGGTTACTTTACCGACAAAGGCAATCTGCCCTGAGATTACCTGGACATCGGTTTCGACCTCCTGCAACTTCATAAAGTCGGCCTCGAGTAAATCCT
>PFGC01000032.1 GCA_002781785.1 Candidatus Kerfeldbacteria bacterium CG15_BIG_FIL_POST_REV_8_21_14_020_45_12 | reverse complement strand
GTAAATAGGTAGTAATACTCCGGAAACCAGAATTAAGGCGCCAACACCTAAAAGAATAATGATAATTGGCTCAACCAAACTAACCAGAGCGCTCGTTAAAGCGTCAACTTCATTATTATAAAACTCCGCTAACTTACCCAGGATTAAATCTAACCGACCGGTCTCTTCACCAACGTTAACCATCTGAGCCATCATGGGCGGAATCTGTGAGTGTTGCGCAAATGACTGAGATATTGATCGTCCACCCTCAATGTCCTCAACTGCTTTAGCCATAATTATCTTAAAGACATTGTTTCCGACCACATCCCCCACTATAGTGATAGACCGATTCACTGGCACTCCGGAGGCCAATAAATTTGAAAGGCTCCGACAAATACGAGCCAAGTATATTTTATGGAAGATGCCACCAATTATAGGAAAACGCAGCTTAGCTGCATCAATCAATTCTTGGCCTTTAGGCTTACCTCTCATTACAATATATCCAGCAACTGCGATAAATAGCAGGAATAATAGCAACCACCAATAGCCCGTAAAAAATGAACTAACAGACAGAAGAATCTTAGTAACCCAAGGCAGCTCAGCTCCACTTTCAGACACGACTCCTAATAATTTTGGAATCACAAAAATCATCATAAAAATGAAAATCGCAATCAACACCACAACAATAAAAGAAGGGTATATCATAGCGCTCAATATTTTAGAGCGGAGCTGGAAATCTTTTTCCTTTTGGTCAGCCAAATAAACTAATACCTCATCTAGTCTACCAGTCGTCTCACCAGCTCTAATCATATAGACAAAAAAGTCATCAAAAACCCGTTTATGTTTGTGCAGAGCTGCGGACAAACGAGCGCCACCATCAACCTGATCAGCGACATCCTGAATTACCGTCTGCAAGGCCTTTGATTCTGACTGTTTCGTTAAAATTCTTAGCGCCCGCACAATAGGCACCGTGGCTGAAATCAACACAGCCAATTGCCTAGCAAAAATCACCACATCTTTGTTTTTTATTCCTGTGCCCAGTATCTCTAAATCTCGTAAACTTTGCGTCCGGTGTTTTTCCAATTTCACTTCGAGCAAAATAAGATTACGCTCTCGCATTATCTCCATTACAATCGCCTCATTCGGAGCATCAATAGTTCCGGCCACCAGCTCACCCTGCTGATTTCTCGCATTGTATTTATAGTCAGGCATAGGCTTATGTGAGTCTTCTTTGTTGCGGCACTAAACGGTCAACATCTTGTCGAGTGATTAATCCCCGTTGCGCGGCCTCTTGCACAGCCAGTGTCATGGTCCTAATACCAGGATCGCCTACCGAAGTCTGCATAGCATTAGGTAGTTGTGCCAGCTCTCCGGTTTGTATAATATTTTTAATTGGATCATTCGGAACCATCACCTCAGCCAACATTACCTTATCACCCGCCACGGAGGTAACTAAACGCTGATTTATTACCCCTGCCAAATTTCCTGCCAACTCGCTCCTGGCCTGATCCTGATCTTCACCTGGATAGCTATGAATAATTGTAGTTAATGCTCCCACAATTGTAGTTGCATTCATAATAGCGTAAATAACTTTTCCTGAACCAGCCACCTGCAGGGCCATCCGCATAGCATCGTGATCAGACAGGTCCGTTACCATAACAACATCCACGTCTTCCTCTAAGATAAATTTTAATCCTTGTGCCACAGAAGGCACGTCTTTGCCAACTTCTCGCTGATCTATAACTGAACGATTGTCATTAAATAGCACCTCAACCGGCTCTTCTATTGTAACAATATGACTTTGCGTATTTTGATTTCTGCTTTCAATAAAACTTGCAATCGTTAGATCCTGCTGAGAACCGTAAGGCCCAATGACCAGCACTAACCCTGAATTCACCGAAGCCAACTGTTGGGCCGCTACCGGTAGGCCTAATTGCTGAACAGTTGGGATGATATCAGGCACCAACATCAGCGCCGCTGAGAGGTGTCCTTGTTGATAAAATACTGAAATTCTAAAACGTTTTTTATTTTCAAAAGTCTTGGCCACAGTGAGATCCTTTTTTTCGTACAATCGCTCTCGGTCATCATCATCTAGCCACGATAATACAATCGTCTCCATAAAACTTGGAGTCAGCAGTGGCTGATCAGGAACCGGCGCCAACTTACCGGCGACTCTCATCATTGGCGGATTACCAACAGATAGATGCAAATCAGTCGCTCGGTAGGTATCTACCGCTGAAAGTAATTTTCGTATTACCAACTCTACAGAAGTGTCCATAAGTTTATTCTTCAGTTCCAGTCCAAACCTCCTCAACCGAGGTGTCACCTCGAAGGGCCTTGATTAAACCATCTTGCTTCATTGAGATCATCCCTTGAGCTCGCAGCTCTTGATCCATCGCTCCCCAATCTTGATAACTTCTCTTAGCAATAATATCCTTTAAGCCTTCTGTCACCTCAATAACTTCCGATATAGAAATACGACCACGGTAGCCAGTATCCTCACACCGTTGGCAACCCTTTCCACGAAATACTCTTAACGGTAACCCGACAAAAATATCTTCCGGTAAAGATTCTTTTGGAATCGCCTGTAACTCCATCATCGCTTTACTCTCCATCTCTGGAGGCAATTGAACTTCTTCACGACAATACTCGCACATCTTTCTAATCAAACGTTGGGCCACAACAACTCTCAGGGCTGAAGCAATTAAAAATGGTTCAACGTTCATATCAGCCAGTCTTGGAATACACCCAATGGCATCGTTAGTATGCAGAGTTGATAACAACATATGTCCAGTTAAGGCAGCATGAATAGCTAGCTCGGCCGTTTCATTATCTCTAATTTCACCAACCATAATAATATCTGGATCTTGGCGCAAAACTGATCTTAATCCCCGCGAAAAAGTCAGGCCAATTTCCGGACGCATCTGTGATTGTGAAATGCCTGGGATGTTATACTCAACTGGATCCTCTAAGGTAATAATATTCCGCTCATCTTGATTTAAGGTTTCAAGCATCGCGTAAAGTGTTGTAGATTTTCCAGATCCAGTTGGACCAGTCATCAAAATCATGCCGTGCGGCTGCATCAAATTGCGCATTATTACTTGTAGATTGTGGTCACTAAACCCAAGTTCTTCCAAGCTGTGTACACCGGCCTCCTTATCCAAAATACGTAAAACCACTTTCTCACGATCAAATAGCGGCAAGGTTGAAACACGAAAATCAATTTCCCGACCATCAATAGTCATTCGAAATCTGCCGTCTTGTGGCAAGCGAGTTTCGTCCAGTTTAAGATTAGCCATTACCTTAATGCGAGCAACTAGAGAATCGTGTACATTTTTTGGTACTTGCAACGACGTGTGCAATATTCCATCAACACGATAACGCACTCTTGTCCCATCGTCGGCCGGTTCGATGTGCACGTCAGAGGCATTTCCCTCTACCGCATATCGTAAAATAACCGAAACCATTTTAGATACTGGGGCATTCTGTGAAGCCTCTTGCGACTCTTCCTTCAAAGTATCATCTAGAGCTATCGAATCATCGTTCCCACCCTCTAACGCCTCAGTCACCTCTCTGGTTAAGTTGGCATATTTTCGCAGCACATAATCCATACTGGTCTCAGAAGTTATGTAAAACTTCATGTGCAGATTATCTCTCCTGGCTACAAAATCAAGCGCCTCAATTGCCTTATAGTCATGCGGGTCAAGCATGGCTATAGCGATCTCGTTATCTTTTCTAGCAAACGGGACCACCTTATAGTTTTCAGCAATTTCCTGATTCAGCACATTTAATACATCTGGCATTATTTCCTTATCTGCCAGCTCAACATACGGTACACCCAAGATCTCAGATTTCGTTTGCACAAGCTGCTCGTCTGGCACAATAGACTCCTCTTCCAAAACAACTAGAGCATCTTTGCCGCTAGTCTGCGCTTTTTGCAATACAGTCTGAACCTGCAAGGGTTGGAGCAATCCTTTTTCCTGGAGCCGTTGAATAACTATTAAACTATCTTGGGGTCGCATACACTCAACGGATCACCTCACCGGTGATTGAATTAACAGTAAATGGTTCAAATGGGCTTGAATTACCTGGAGCCGGTGCTTGAAAATCAGCACTGCTGGCATTGTCAGAGGTATCATAAGACACAACGGTATAGTAATAAGTTTCATTTGGATCAACCGAGTCGTCAATATAAGCAGCCGTTTGATTGGCTTGCACCAAAGCTACCTCCTCTCCCCTGTCCCCATAAATAGATGATCTATAAACTCGAACGTGATCAAAGTCTTCACTGTCGGTATGAACCCATAGTACCTCTAAACTTGTTTTGTCATCCACTGTGGAAGTTCTAACAATCACATTTTGCGGAGCTTGGGGCGGTACCTCATCGCTAGGAATCACGACATCAACCGAGCCCTCCTCTGATTCGTAAACCTTGCCATCGTGCGTCTGCAAGGAAACCACTCTATACTGATAAGCCTCACCATCGGTGACATCTGTATCAACATAAGACTCCGCTGCTAAATCATCAACTATTTTCGTTTCGTTTTTTGTATCCCGTTTCTGTAAACTAACTACCTCCGTATCTTTTATGGCTGTTCGATAGATAGCCACCTCAGACACTCCTTTCGGCAAAGTCCAAAACAACACCACTTCTCCGCCAATCCTACTATTTAATGCACTTAGCATCTCAACTGGAGGTGGATTAGTTGGATCAAAAACCGTTCCGGCCACTTGCTGCTCAACGTGTGACATTTCGCGCAAATCGAGCTCCAAGAAAGGCTCACTAGAAAGAATTGGTGTTCGGAATGAAGTAATCACCGGCAACTCATCCGCCAAGGCAACTCTACCTGGCAACAATCCCAAGGCTGTGTGATTATCTCGCGCCACATACATAGAAAGACCAGCAACTACTGCGACTAAAAGTAATAAAGTTACCTCTTTCAAAAATAACCATCGCCGTCGACTTTTATAGGCGCGTTGAGCTATCTCTTGTTCCTGTGGAGTGCTCATAGACTGCTAGGTGGTTCCAAATAATACGTCACCAATTGCAAAGCAAAGCTGGTTGTATCTGGAGAATAGTTAAGAGTTTGCATATTGAACAGAGGTACATAGGACTGCAAAACATCTAGGAAATATTTCAGGTCATCGTAATTACTCTCATCTTTACTTTCTACATTCAAAGTTACAACAGCTGCCTTCACCAGCGGACTGGTAATTTCACTTTTGACCTGCACTCCAGTTTGATCTGCACTGCCACTTGGCTCTTCTGTTACTGCTGTTTGATTAGAAATGTCCACGCTCAGGATATTCAAGTTAGCCGACTCAGCCAGAGACTGAATTGTATTCAATGCTGAAGTAGATTCAAAACCAACAGGCAAGACTTCATTAATCTGAGCCAGGCGTTCACCCTCAAGATCCTTGTGCTCCTTTTCTAAGTCTTGCAAGCTAAACAAGCGCTCCTGTCTGCTCTGTAGGTTTTCAACTGCCGACTCATAACCCAAAACTCCGGATTCACGGATCGTCTTATATTCACCGTCTAGTAATAAAAACCATCCGAGCATAAACACCAACACAATCACTAGTCCTGCACAAATCCCAAAATGCCTCCCGATGAAATTGTTGACTTGTTCAATGACTTTTTCTCGATTAATCGTCATAAAGATGTTTCTATTTGACGATCTAACGACCTTCTCTCATGTCGAAACAACAACGGCGAAAATTGAACCGTCATAGAAAATGACACATAAGTTTGCTCCGGACTGCTGCTACCAGCAACTGATCCAGGTGATAATTCTGCGGTAGTTTCAGGACCTCTAGATTCCGTATACTGAGATGCTGCTGAGATATTTACACCGTCAACCAGAGCAGATTCGCGAAGCAATCTTGCTTGTGGATCTATTTGGCTATAATCAAGTGCCACAGCATTAAAGGTAAATGAACCAGTTTTTGCCGAACCAGACATCGAACGATAATAAACTGTCGGTAAAGTGCTGGCTTCTAAGTATTCCAAAAATGGAGTCCAATAAATATGCTGATTAAGCACCTCATCAAGCCCAGTTAATTCGTCCTGCAAATCACTGGCACTCGCCTGTAAGCTATCATATGAATTAATTCTCGCTTCCACCTGAGCGATTTGCTGTTCCGTGTCCCTAATGTCAACGTTCAGTTGACCTTGATACCATTTCATTAAACCAAACCCGATAAAAACCGCCACAGCCGCCCCGGCGGCAACAAAAAGTAAATCCTGAATCCGATTACGTGACTTCAGCCCCTCAAGAACCGCGTGCGGAATCAAATTAACATCAACCGATCGACTCTCCCCAGTTTGCTCTGGCGCTTGATGCATGACTCCTCGATTAGGAACCGGCAACTCAGCGTGCTTAACCGGACGTTTGGACTTAAGCGATTTCTTTTCGCGGTGTTTACGTTCCCGTTTAGATTTTTTTGATTCAGACGGCTTGGTTTTAAGTACTGGCCCTGAATTCACCACAACTGGAGCAGTAGTTAGAATTGGAGGTTGTGGCGCAACAGGCTCGTGCAATCCAGCTGGAGCTGGGTCAACAACGTGCTGAGCTACAAAAGGTAAGGCCTGTAATAAATCAGGCGCCTGTCCTAAGCCAACGACCTCTCCCTCATGAACGGCGCTTGGTGCTGGATCAGGCTGTGCAGCCTCAACCACAACTGCAGGCTGACTGGGTATTTTTGTTCTAATTTGCTGCAGTCGTCTTAGCTCATCAGCTCGTCGTCGCCTGTCAGCCTCTTCGTCTTCATAAATTTCACCAGATATTAAATTAGTTGAAAGTCCAGGAGTCACTGTATCTCCCGGTGTCATCTCCGGTAATGTCGGATCCGTTGCTGCCAAACGAACCTCATCTTTTTTGGCCTGATGTTCTCGTCTGCGCTTTAGCCAGGAAGAAAAACCAGATTCTTGTCTTGGCTCAGAGACCCGCGGTAGAGGCTTTGGTTTTGACTCTTTAGAATTCAGCTTTGCACCTTCTGTATATTCAATATCTCCGCCACTTGTGTGTGACCGCTTGTTATCAGACGATGGTATAAAACTAATTCCTTTAGGCATGCAATCGTTAACAAAATGCCGAATCAATTAAGAAATTTCTCGCATTGCCAATCCTACAGACACAGCCATACGTGGCCCAATTTGCTGCAGGACAGACTTCATCTCCATTGGATACATTACACGCGCCCAAGGATCACCAATAAACACCTTAACTCCTAAGACATTACTCAAATACTGCGTAATATTTGGCAGCCAAGCCGACCCTCCAGCCAACACAATCTTCTCTAAACTGGTATTGCCCTGACTCTGATACAAATTCAACACATATCTGACTTCATTGATAATCGATTGCACCATAAACTCAATCCGCTTGGGGATCTGATCAGAGCCACCCTGTGTTTGTGGGGTTAAACCAAAGTCACGCTTAAACTGCTCAGCACGCTCAACATCAATATTAAGGCTATTAGCAATCGCTTTTGTGATAGTTCTACCACCTATGTCAATCGATCGATTTATCAAAGGCACTGAGTCAAGTACGACACTAATAGTTGTTGCAGCCGCACCAACATCAATAATCATGATCGGCGACTTATCATTTCCAATCAACGCTCTCTCCAGGGCAAATGCCTCTGTCTCAAGACTAACCAAGTTCAATTTTGCAGCTTTAAACACCTCCAAATATCTTGACACCAAATCCTTTGGCGCTGCTGTCAAAAGAATCTTCAAAAACTTTTGTTTCTTAGACTGAATCTTAGCCTCCTGTGGCTGGGTGCCGGGTTGACCGGTAAACTGCCCTCCCCCGACCAAAGGTGAAGCATTGGCTGCATAAGATGACTCCATGACATTATCGTCCAGCACCTTCCAATCCAAAATCATCTCCTCCAAGGGCATTGGAACGAATTTTTTGGCTTCCCAATTTACCGCTGCCACCAATTCCTTCTTTGGCATCTCCGGCAAATGGATGATCGAGGTAAAAACCGTATAACTAGGCAAAGCCGCTACCGCATTGGTGGATTTTGTTCTAGCCGTTTCTTGAATTTGAACTAGAGCTTCAATAATTTTATCTTTTGCCTCTTTACTGTTGCTCGTCAAAATTTCACTAGCCTGCTCTAGATATCCATAAGTTAAAAGCTTTGGGCGACCTTTGACATTCTCTAATTCAGCCACTTTTACTGCCGAATTACCAATATCGATTCCCAAATAGCTATTGTGACCTCCAAACAAACTCATATGCAAAGTTTTGGATAATATATATCTCTAAGTTGGTTCAATTATAACATGTTTTACGCTTTCCGACAAGTCAATCTTAAGCCACACAAACTGACAGCACCAAAAGCTTTTGAGCACGTCAAAACCTAAACGATAGACTTACTGAATATGAGGCAACAGTGAAGCGTATTCGCGTAAGCCCGCTGGTGGGTTGGCTAATATCCTGCCATCATAATAAATCAGCTCAGCTGGCTCGTCTGAGCCTGGTGGACCTTGGTAGGTTCGTAAAAATTCAAAACCGCGTGCCATCATCATACCGTACACTACCAACTGAGATGAACTACTCGGCTCTGTCCTAACAACTCCATCACTGACGCCATCTCCGATAAAATCGTCGCCCAGCACAAAGTAAGAACCCACCACACTCGAGACGTTTCCAGAAATAATTAAGTCACCCTTAACAATCCAAGCCACGGAAGCCAGATTCTTTAAATCAACCAACGCCGTGTTGTTATAGAAGGTATTAGCGTCTATTACTAAATCCCCTTCAACTATAATGACACCAGAGCCATCGAAATTGCTTCCCGTACTTGGCGCGGCAGTACCGTTTGTCCAGGTCACCGCCGTAGTCAAATTATGTGACTGTCCCGCACCTGTACCGTCGTCAACCACAAACACTTGTCCGTCTAAAAATGAACTGCTAGTGATCGCTGATAACGACGAGGCGCTGGTTACCGAATTTCCATAGATATTCTCTGATCCCGAAACTACGGTAGTTAACGCATCAAAATCTATTCTGCCCAGTTGACTATAATAATCAGTGCTAGCGTCTGGCAGCTTAAGCGGATCGGAACTCAGATAATTTTCATCAACAAAGTTATTATCACCCAACAACTCACTGTTAAAATTGACAACGGAGCCAACTCCTCCGGAACTAAGAATCATAAAAGTTCCGTTGAATTGAGTTGGTGACAACGTGCTAGAGCCTACTGGGTTAGTAATTCCACCTTGTACATACACATCACCCCGCTCAGTTGATAGATAAGGAGCACCGGTTGTTGGACTAGAACCGCTCCCTCCCGTAGTAAAATCAATCCATCCCAAACCAACTTCATTGGAGTAACCACTAATTAAACTACCCCCACCGGACCAGGCCCATCCTTCAAAAGATCCATTCCTGTAAAGCACACCATACTCAGCACCATCACTGCTATTGTTACCGCGTAACAAAACCCACCCCCAATCGTTTTGCGAGTTGGTTGTACCCAGCTCCTTGTCTCCAGATAGAGCCAGTGATGGAACTCTTATCCACCCAGATAACTCTTGCTGATTAACAGTATCAACCTGTGCCGAATGGCACGGAGTAGATGGATAGAAATCTGGAGCTGGGCAAGTCCCGTCCGTCCAGGTAACGGCAGTTAATGGATCGGGATCAAAATTAACCCAACCAATACTCTTAGGTGTTCCACTAACAACATCAGCCGTCCCAAGCCAGCCCCAACCCGAGACATCTCCGGTATCAACATCAACTGTTACATTAGGATAAAGTCCATCTACCGTGTCGCAATATCCAGCAGCGCTATTACAATTTAGGTGTAAAAAACCAGGACTTGATTCTGTCGAGATTCCAGATAGAGTAGCTACCTGGTCAGTCGGCGTTCCAAGCCAGCCCCAGGCGTCTAGTGTATCAACCCCTAGGCTAGCTGGAGCTGACGACGCATATTGCCAACCTGCCAATATACCAATTACAGCCAAGACCACGGTTACACCAACTCCTAATTGGATAGATTTACCTTTCATCAGCTAATAATACCATAACTCAGGGCTCGATGGACCAAGTTAAATTGCCCTTGGACATTGGCCAGCATGTGCTATGATGCGCCCATGGAAAAAATAGACAAATACGAATACGCCTTTATTCTCGGTTCCCATCCAGAAATCTCATTTGCTGAGCTTTTGGCGGTGCTTCCCCAGACCGATTTGAAATTACAGGGTCCTGTGGCTTTCATGCAAACCGATGAGGCTCTAGACGCAGTGGAATTAATGAACAAGCTTGGAGGAACCGTTAAAATTGTCCAAATGGTTGGAGACTTTGACGAAGAAGCTTTAGTTGACTGGTTGTATGATCGAATCAACTATGAAACTAAATTCCACTTTGGTTTTTCCATGTACTCACTAGGGCCTGTTCTGAAAAAAAATAAAAACGTGGAGACCCTGCTCACCTTGGGACTAGCTTTAAAAAAACAGTTCCGGGCCGACGACATCTCTGCCCGCTTTGTCCAATCAAAGGATCTAGCCTTATCCTCAGTGATTGTCCATAAAGAGCGACTATTAAAAAATGGTGTCGATGTAGTTATCCTGAAAGATGATCACAAACTTCGTTTTGGATACACTTTGGCGGTCCAACCGTTTCAGCAGTTTTCAAAACGAGATTACGGCAGACCGCAACGCGACGCTCGTTCTGGTATGTTGCCACCAAAATTGGCGCGCATGATGTTAAACCTCAGCCAACCAACTATTAAATCGGCTATCCTTGACCCATTTTGCGGTTCTGGAACGGTTCTTCAGGAAGCTCTGCTTATGGGATACACTCATGTCATCGGCAGCGACAAAAGCGGCAAGGCCATAGAAGACACTGCCGCCAACCTCAAGTGGCTAAAGTGTTCTAATGTAGAACTCAGAAAGTACGCAGCTGAAAGACTGGTTAGAGATGGAATTTTTAAACCACATTCGATTGACCGAATTGTTTTTGAGGGATACTTAGGAACTCCAAATCCTCAAGCTCATGACGTAGCTGATCAAACAGCCGAACTCAATCGACTCTATCTTCACGCCTTTGCCGAGTTTGTAAAATTATTGAAACCAGGAGGTCGCATTGTCGCCGCTCTTCCCTTTTGGCA
>PFGC01000015.1:9976-10875 GCA_002781785.1 Candidatus Kerfeldbacteria bacterium CG15_BIG_FIL_POST_REV_8_21_14_020_45_12 | reverse complement strand
GAGCCTGCTGTTGAAGTTCCTGCAGAGGTTTTAAATGGCTGTCTTGTATAGTTGTCACTAGTGAATAGCCTTCACGCTTAAAAATACTCATATCTTCTTCGGTCAACTGCTTGCGATAGATATTGTACCCTTCCAATGTTTGAAGTGGTTTGCCACGGTTATCTTTTTCGGAAGAATGAAATGAAAATACTACGCCATCTTCTGCAGCTACCGCTGAAAAATCTTTTACTGGTTCAGGAGCCAAAATTTCAGGTGGCACAGGCTCTACGTAACGACCACATCCTGTAAGCAAAAGAAACAAGACAATTAATAAAGAGTGAAATGATTTATAAGGCATATGATTTTCTCAATCGATAAACTATGATTCTGAGAGTTTAAAAGTAATATAGAAAACCACAACCTATTACTTCAAAAACGAAGCTATCCTATAAAACTCTCTGCCATACTACTTCTACTATCCACTCACTTCCCCTCATAGGAAAATATTCTGTTTTAAGAGTTAACTGGTCCCCAATTATCTTAAAAGACCGGGACCTGTCTAATCCAGTCCAATTTGGAACACGACCAGCCTTGATATGATGAATTACAATCTCATCGCTTTCAACGACAGTATATTTGCCACAATAGGCATCAAGGGTCTCATAGGCCTTTAATTTCTCGTTATCAGTAGTTGCTTCTAAATCTTCGGAAACGAAATTTTGGCGTGAAGTATCAGAGAAAAGAACCGACATTGTTCCTTTGGCGGTGTAAATAAGCTGACCATATGGATTATCGCCATAGGGAAAACACACCTCGCCTTCTTTTGATACACCCTGACACTGTATAAGTTTCCAGGTTCCAATGAGAGGTGAATTAATTAAACTCATCAGAACAAAATAAACTTATTCGCTGACAAACCC
>PFGC01000015.1:0-9866 GCA_002781785.1 Candidatus Kerfeldbacteria bacterium CG15_BIG_FIL_POST_REV_8_21_14_020_45_12 | reverse complement strand
TGTGGGAAACGCCATCGATTAAACCGAAGCGCATTTCCAGAATCTTTTGTTCACGAGGTGGTAGATCAGCAATAGCTTCACGAACATGGTCTCGCAGCAGCTCCAAAGCAGCAACCTGAGACGGTCCAACAGTTTTAACGTCCTCGATGAAATCACCTAAGGTAGAATCTTCTGAATCGTCATCTCCAACAGAGGTTTCAAGCGAAACGGTATCTTGAGAGATTTTGATGATGTGCAAAACCTTATCAATACTAAGGTCCATTTCAGCAGCAATTTCTTCTGGCAGAGGCTCACGACCTAGCACTTGAATTAACTGGCGCTCGCGTTGCTGAAACTTGTTAATGGTTTCAACCATGTGAACCGGAATACGGATGGTCCTTGACTGATCGGCTAGTGACCGAGTAATTGCCTGCCGAATCCACCAAGTCGCGTAGGTCGAAAATTTATAACCCTTACGATAATCGAATTTTTCAACAGCGCGGAACAGACCAACGTTCCCCTCCTGGATCAGGTCAAGCAATGAGAGGGAACGGCCAGTGAATTTTTTAGCAATAGATACAACCAAGCGTAAGTTAGCTTGAATCAATTTTTGCTTGGCTTCAAGATCTCCGGCTTCTTTTAACTTGGCCAGGCGTACCTCTTCTTCGCTAGTTAACAAAGCTACCTTACCGATTTCTCTGAGGTACATTTGAATAGAATCGCTAGCGATGTCGCCCAGGTCAAAAGTTTTTTCCTGACGCTTCTTCTGCATGACGCGGTCCAGAATTCCACTATTAACCTTTGGAGCGTCTTCTGGCTCATCCTTTGAAACAGCAGTAGCAGCCGCCGACAGACCCAAAATTGGAGCGCCGTCTGGCGACAGAATTTCAATGCCATCGTCCTCTAACTGGTTGAGCCACTCTTCGAAATCGTCCACATAATCTTCGAGGGAATCAAAAATGTACAGCAGTTCGTTTTCTGTTAAGAAACCACGAAGCTTACCTTTTTGAAAAAGTTCCTCGGCAACATCAACAGGCCATTCGGCCTTGACGTATTTTCCGCGCGGTGCAGGAGTGGTAGTTTCAGTAGCCTTGCTGGCGCGAGGCGACTTTTTTACAGTTGCCTTCTTGGCCTTAGCCGCCTTTGGCTTGGGTTTGGGTTTGGCTTTTTTTGAAACTGACCGCTTAGCAACTTTCTTAGTTGCCTTCTTGGCTGATGTTTTCTTTTTTATAGTCTTTTTTGTAGTTGGTGACTTGCGTGCCATTTGGATTACCCTAATTTCTTCAATTCATCCGTAAGAATACGGAATTCTGTAGACAGTCGCTCAATCGCGCCATTGTCGTGGCTAGCTTCGGCGGAGGATAGAGCTGTGCTCAAATCCTGCAGTCGCCGTTTAATGCGATCGCGCTCAAGTCGGTCGAGCAAAGCGAGCAGTTCTTGTTGTCGTTCCTGCAATGATAACTGGCTGTACAACTCCTCGCCGATTAGCTCAAGGGTTTGCCAGGTTAGCAGCAACTTTTCGTTAGAAAATACAAGCTGGTTGCGCTCGATAGAACCGGACTGATTATACTGAGACTCGAGATATTTGTAAACCTCTCGCAAATGTGGAACTTCAAGTGAATCAACATGTAAACGCTGCAGTAAGACTGGAAAATTCTGGATTTCCAAGGAAAGCAAGGCCATTAGGCGTTCACTAAGGGCCTCATTCTTGGGGTTTTTTGGCGCTACTGGCTGAGTTATAGGCTCCTGAACTACGGTTTTGGGTCGTAATTTGGTTGTTTTCTTCCGACCACGGTTAATGGTATCTCGCAGTATTTGTTCATCGACATGTAAAAGAGTAGCCAACCGCTGAAGATAATGGGTCTGTTCGATTTTATCTGGAAAGAGCGAAATCATTGGAAGCAGTTCAGAGGCGGCCTTTTTCTTATGCTGAACATTCATAAGGTCCAAGGGCGCTAGCACGGTATCAAAGGCGTATTCCATAAATGGCTTGGCCTCAACGGCTAACTTCCGAAAGTGCTGGGCGTCCTGCCGAATTAACTCATCTGGATCTGAACCTTGTGGTAGGTTCATAACTTTAATATTCATCCCCTGCTGAATAGCTAGTTGCATACCCCGCCAAGCTGCCGACAATCCAGCAGCATCGGCATCGAAGGCAAGAATGACGTTATTTGAGAAACGTTTAAGTAAACGAATTTGCTCCTCGGTCAAAGCTGTTCCTGAAGAGGCCACCACGTTTCGGAACTTAGCCTGGTGGGCAGTAACGACATCCATGTAACCTTCCACAATCATGGTTGCGTCCATCTTCTTAATATAATGCTTGGCCATGTCTAAACCATAAAGCACAGCGCTCTTATTATAAACCTGGGTTTGAGGCGAGTTTAGATACTTAGCCTCGTGCTTACCAGACTCAAGAATCCTGGCGCCAAAACCAATGACATTACCGTGCGTATTATGAATGGGGAACATTAAACGACCTCGAAACCTATCGTAATAGCCACCGGCTTTTGGTGAAGGCACCACTAACCCCGCGTGTTCAAGCTCGGTATTGGTAAAGCCTCTTTTTTTTAAAAACTGCATGAGGGCGTCCCAAGAATCTCCACTGTAACCAATTTGAAATAGAGTAGTTGTCTCTGAAGAGACCGCGCGCTCTTCCAAATAGGTTCTGGCCCGCTCCCCTTCTTTTGATTCTTTTAGTGCCGTAGAAAAAAAACTAGTTGCCAAATCCAGACAGTCGAGCAAACGTGTGCGCTCGTTGTTATCACGAGGGTCGGTTTTTTTAAGCTCCACTCCAGCTTTCTGAGCCAACATACGCAGAGCCTCGGCGAACTCGACACTTTCAACCTCTTGTAAAAAAGTGAAGATATCGCCACCTTTGCCACACCCGAAGCAATGAAAAAACTGCTTTGGCTCAGACACCGTAAAACTAGGGGTCTTTTCGCCATGAAATGGACATAACCCTTTGTGGTTGGCTCCAGCTTTTTTAAGGGTAACGTACTCTCCAACAATATCGACTATGTTGAGGCGCTCCTTTATTTCTTCGACTGGTGTGCTCATAGCTGGACACTAGCGCGAGTGGCGAAAAATGACAAGAATCTGATTATTGTGGCGGCTATCTAAATGGCTTAAAAAAGGCCTCATCGGCTAGAGCCAGCATTTCTTTATCTCCTCGTGAATTGCCGTAAGCTACTATCTTGCCGAAGGCTGTTAAATCAAGGGCTTGTTTGATTCTAGTAGTTTTTTGCTCTCCCCAACAGATTGGTGTGTCTAACTGTCCGGTAATTATGCCATGCTTAATCTCCATAACTGTAGCAATGCAGACAACATCCATGAGATCGCACCAGGGTTTGAGAACTTCCTGGAAAGAGGCCGAGACAACAACAACGGTGTCGCCAGAATTTTTGTGCTGACGAATAGCGGCAGCTGCCTCCGGTTGAACGAAGTCTGGTAAAATATCTTGTCCAAAGTCACTGGCCGATTGGTGAAAATCTTCCGCTGAAGAATCAGCACAAAATTTAGCGAAGAATCGACGCTTTAACTCATCCGCCGATATTTGTCTGGTAACGCGGAGTACGGCGGTTGGAATAAAGGTGAATAACCCAAAGTATAAACTTGGCCTGCCTTTGGTGTAGGCAATAAATTCAAGAAAACTGTTTCGGCGACTGATGGTTCCGTCAAAATCAAAGAGGGCTAAAGTCGGCAAATTCGATTCGTTTTCATTGGTTGTTTCTGTTGACATGCCTGAAGAAGACTACACTAGAAGACCTCCTAGAGCAATGACGCTACTTATATTTTTGAAGATGCCGGCAGACTTATTTAACACACCTGCTCATTGAAATTGATGAATATCTTGAATTTCCTGCGGATGATTGCTATACTCCGGCGGCGCTAGAAATAAGGAGAGATGGCCGAGTGGCTGAAGGCGCACGCTTGGAAAGCGTGTGTACCGCAAGGTACCGGGGGTTCGAATCCCCCTTTCTCCGCCAATTTTTCTTTTTCCCGAACCGGCAGGAGCAGGCATGTCGCGAAGCGACATGCAGTGCCTTTTTTGCGCTACGCGCCGAGGTTTATTAAGAGCCAGCGCGCAGTCGCGCACGAAGTGGTTCGAACTAATCTTTTTGAGACAATCCCAAATCCCTTCGGTATTTTCTTGGGCGCGATCTTTTCAATCTTGTTGGTGTCAGAATTTTGTAGAACGTTCGCGCGTAGGCGCAGTAACGGAGTGAGTATATGGTAGCATTTATGCACCGTATACGAAACGGAATTATTGCCGCTTACGCGCTGTTAGGTGCAGTTATTGAACAATTTCAATATAGCTTCCGTGCCTGCCGTTCTCGTAGTCATCAATTGATTTCTTTATCTCCACAAAATAATCGTACATATGAACACAAGCAAAAATAATAACTGCAATGGCAGACAAGCCACTAACTTGGTAAACATGTACAATAATAATAATCACAACAAAAAGGTTGACCATTAATGCGTACCAGCGATCTGGGTTAATTTTGAAATCAGTAGCAGCACCTTTTTTGATTTCGCCCCTTTTTATTTTTGCTTTCCTGTTATTATTTCTTTGCTCATTTTCCACGTCACTTTTTGCGATTTGGACTAATTTTCTTCGCATGATCCCTTGAAAAATCATTTTTTCGAATAATACTCTTAAAAACAAAATGAGCAACAAAAAGGAACTCAGCGTAACGATTAGGTAGTCATAATTAGATAAATCAGCATACTCATTAACCACGGTAAGTAGACTTTTAAAAATGTAAAAGAAACTTAGGGTTAATAGCGCTTTTTGTTGCATCGAAAAAATGATTGACGATGGTATGATGCTAAAGTTTTTGAGGTCAATTTCTTGTTTTAGAAATTTTACTACCAAGCTTATAAAAAAGTAAGCATAGAAATAATAAAGAATAAGATTGTTTACTCCCAACGAAGAAATCAATTGATAGTATTCAGTAATTGTAGGATTGAGATTCATACAGTTCAATAATTGAACCTAACGTTTCGGCATATCTGAAGTTGCGAAGTGAGAGAGGCGGTATAATTTTTGCGGAGCAAACCGCCGAAACGAACAAGCAATTTGGGGTTCAAAAATTTTCACTCTTTTGTTTTGTAAACTGTAAAAAATGGTAGCTTGTCCATGTCGTTATAGTGAAACATCTTGTAGTTTGCACGACGTGCAGTGGGTGATAGCTGATATTTACGCAAATTTATTTTTGGCACGAACGGATAAAAACGAATTTCTTGTTTGGGCTGGCTTTTTTCTTCCCATTTGAAGTTTGCGAAAAGTGGCGGGATCATAAATCCAGACTTTAAAACCTTTTCCATAATGTCCCAGCCAGCCCCGAAGAAAAGTTTCTTCGGCTTTGAGCTGATCGTTTTTATCTGTGCGCGAAATGAGCAACCAGTACATTGCACGTCGTATAACGGATAATTTGGTGGTAGCAGCATCAAGTCCTTTTTACAATTAGGACAAGCTACCATTTTTACTACTTCAATTTCTCCGTCATTACCCCTTTGTTTGTTATTTGTCATAAGTTTAGAGTGAAAATTTTTGAACCCAGATATACCGTGTTATATGAAGTTTTGATCATATGGATTACAAATGCAGTCGCCACTATTCATTTTCATGCAAAGGATTTTTGTATTCAATACGCAGAGGCAGATCTGTCATAGCATAGTGGACGAATTGTTGACCTAGCTCGGTAAGTTCGTACTGTTCATTTTCGTCAAAAGCAGATGTCATAGGCTTTGGGCCACTGCCTTTAGGTCTTCTTTTGCTGGGTGTTTTTGAAATAAAATTTCCGTAATAATCGACCTCTCTATGTTGCCTAACAATTCCGCCCGTACTTAAATCACGGAAGAGTAATTTATAAAGATCTGCCTCTGCGGAATCTTCTCTAACTTCACCTTTGCCAATTTTTTTCCAAATAGCACCTCTGGTTATGCCGCCACTATTGTATATCGCACCTATAACTTGAAAATGTAATTCTGAATATGTATTTATCCAATCTATGAATAAGCGAATTACATCATCACTGGTTAAGTCTGTGGCGGCTGCATTTGTTAAAATATTCCTGATAAGCTTTCGTTTCTCTTCGCTTTCGGCACCAGACCATTCGCGAAATGTTTTTCTGACTAATGATTGAAATTCCTTACTTTTAACTCGTTCGCCAATTTTTTGATCCTGTAGATTGAGCCTTGCGAGTATCTCAATCATTGTTGCCTCTTTTTCCCGGACTTCATCCTGTAACATTTTAATCCAGTAATCAAAAAATTGGTTCACTCTTTCCTGTTCTTCTTCTGACCATGCCCCAGCAACAGCAGATAGAATACCTCCAGCGAATGGGATGGCGCCACCAGCGATTTGCAATGCTCCTTTTGTAATTTTTTTCTTTGCCGAATTTTCTGGAAGCTTATCAGGAATATTTTCTTTATCCATATGATCAAAATTTTATATAACGTCCGCGCATATGCAAAGTTCAGGCGCGGTACAATTTTATCACCGCGCCTGAATTTGGGCGAGGCTTTTGAGTGCGTGCTTCAGCCGCACGAGAAAAAAGCCGAGCTGCATATGCGCTGTTGTACGATGTGCCTGGCTGCGTTTATTTGGAAAGAACTACGATTATTGCAGTGGCGGCGCTGACAACTGAAGCGAGCGCAGAAATTAGCGCTAACCACCAAAAGCGACTTTCACGAATTGAACGTTCTGCTTCAATTACTCGTCTTTGTAATTCAGAATCGTGCGCTCGCTAATGCCGGCCCATTGTGCTTTGCGTAATTGCATCACCTTGAATATCAATTCCTAATTTTTTAGCGCGCTTCTCCAGCGCCGTTCCTTCAAGTAGTTTTCCCATATTTTTATTGTATTAGCAGACAGGCATTTCGTACAACTGGTTTTTATACGAACTATACAATTCTATTGTAACAATATCTTGTATGTTATACAAACTTTTGTTATTCTTTGCTTATGGAAAATGTCTTGGACAAAACCAATCGAGCTCTGAGGTTGAGAAACTACTCCCCTAAAACCCGTAAAGCATATCTGCTCTACATAACAGATTATATCAAATTTTCTAAAAAGACTGGGATTAAAAATAAGCAAAGGGCAATTGAGGAGTTTTTGCTTGATAAACATAAACGGAAACAGTCTCCACAAACTATCAATCTGGCACTGAATGCGGTGAAATTTTTATATACTGAAGTCTTAAAAGATCCGCAGAAAGTTGACTTAAAATTTGCTAAGAGAAGTAAAAAATTGCCGATAGTATTATCGCGAACGGAAATTGAGAGGCTTATCGAAGCAACTGTTAATGCAAAGTATAGGCTGATGATCTCTCTTGGGTACGCTTGCGGTATGAGAGTGAGCGAAGTTACAAATCTCAAAGTGGCAGATTTAGATATTGATGAACTTGTTGTGCATATAAAAGGAGCAAAGGGAAAGAAAGACAGAATTAGTGTGCTACCAGAAAAATTACAAGATGATCTGAGAAATATTGTTGCTGGTAAAATTGCGAATGATTTTATCTTTGTGTCAAACCGTGGCGGCAAACTCACAACAACATCTTTGCAAAAAATGTTTCGCAAGAGTTTAACAAAGGCGAATGTGAACAAGCCTGCAACTTTTCATTCGTTACGGCATTCTTTCGCTACACACTTATTGGAGAACGGTACCGATGTGCGTTATGTGCAGGAGCTTTTAGGACACAGCAATATACGGACAACACAAATATATACGCAGGTAACAAATCCAAAGTTGAAAAACATCAAGAGTCCATTTTGAAGCCTCTCTTTACAAAGCGACGAAACCAAACCATATAATTTCCTTTTTTCTTTTATATTGTCCTACTGTGTATACACACTCACTGTGCAGCTCCAGTCCTTGTTCTCCTCTCCTTTCAAAAAAGTTGCGATATCGTAAGAAACATACACTTTATCGTTATATACTGTTACCCATGGCCGGCCAGTAGCGGTGTCGGGTGTGCGATATTCCGTTACCGGTACTTTTTCAATAAGATTCCAGTTTGCGTCATAGACACCTAGTGCGATGTTAAGGCCATTAGATGGGACACGCAATCCATTTGCGCCCAGCTCACCAGAATCAACATAACTGACATAAAATTGTTTTCGGACTGGATCATATGCCGTCCCTTGTGCCCAATTACCATGTTCGGCAATCGTTTGTACTCCTAAGTATTTCCAATCTTCATCATATCGCATAACAATAATATCCCCTCGATACGCCGTTGCCGTCACATAATTATATACTCCATCAACAAATACCAACGATGAAGCATTAATATGTGGCGTGTCTTCTAAAACGAATTCATCGAGAAGATTAAGGTCAAGATCAAAAACATGATTATGCGTACCATATCCTTTTGTGGGGTCAGTTTCTTTTTGATTTACTCGTTGCCCTGTATTATTTGGGTCATATAAAGAGCTGGCGATAATTTGGCCATTAGCATATGCAAGCATTTGATCATTCGTAGCCTCATGCTGAGTATCAATATCAACATCTACAGAATCGACTTGTTGCCAAGTCAGCGGATCGATCTTCAAAATAGTCCAACTACCACCATCGCTAGATAAAAAATAATAATATCCCTCTGCGTAAACAGATGCAGAATCTCCTCCAGTAGAAGAAATTACACCGTGCTCACCAGTATATTCAAGATCGTCTGTATACAATTTATACGAATAGCCACTACCACTTTCAGCGCCGCCGGCTGTTTTTGCTGATTCAGTTGCCAGTGGCGAACTTCCACCAAATGTCACAAAAAAACCATCCTGATAATGATTAATACGACAAAATGCCCCATACGGATATATATCATCTGGGGTGACTGAGACTGCGTGATCAAATTGAAGGGTGCTCTCTGATATTTGATCTGATGAATTGTTATTGGTATTTGTGTTGATTGTAGGTGTATTGATTTTGTCGTCCATGTCCGTAGCGGTCACAGTATTGGTATTTGTTTCCACTGTAGCAGTATTAGTGGCAGGAATAGTACGTGTATTTTCACGATAGGAAAAAAACACACCTCCTGCAATGAAGCTAACTGCACAAATCATTATTGGGACAAATATGGTTTGAATACGCATAATGATATAGTTTAGTGTTTTTTAGTTGGAGCAGAAAACAATTTTTCTGCGGTGTCTGTTTAAAAATATCCTAACAAAACTGTCTGAGCGTAAGGCTTAAGTAAAAAACTACTGCAAGATAGTCACTCCATTATCTGTAACATACACAAATACCACCGTGTAAAGCTTGGATGTGATCGTCCTGGCCACTAATTTTGGTATCGCCATCTCCTATTTCTAAAAAGCTTTCTGCATGACCTTGAAGAATTTGTAGCTCTCCCCTCTTAACAGGGGGGCTCGGCTCGTTAGATAGTGTGGCTCAAAAATTTATAACTAAAAACACAAGACCCAAGGCATGTGCTACTCTATTCTTATATGGAACTATCGAGCCGCCAAAAAATAATTGTGGTCACAGTAGCTGTGATTTGGTGTATCTTCGCTGTGTTTCATGTAGCTTGGGTAACTCAAGACCAAAGCCCTCCGCTGTGGGATATGGCAGGACATTCCGTGAGAACGGCTGTGTTAGCAGATAGTCTAGCGCATGGCCACCTCCTGGCTCCACTGATAGAAGATTCTGTTTACCCACCGGTTGCCTATATAGTAGCCGCTCCTGGGCTGTGGTTAGGTTGGTCAGATAATATTCCACAACTCTCATTGCTGCTCTGGAGCCTGTTGCTCCTAGCGGCTTTGATATTACTCGGCAGTAAACTATTTGACTCTGTGTGGGTTGGGCTTGGTGCTTTTATATTGATGCAGGGATATCCGCTGTGGTTACACTTTTCTAGAATCTTTGACCTAGA
>PFGC01000008.1 GCA_002781785.1 Candidatus Kerfeldbacteria bacterium CG15_BIG_FIL_POST_REV_8_21_14_020_45_12 | reverse complement strand
TTCAGGAAGTTCCTGTGCCGACAATGCCGCGCCTAACCTCTAATAAGGAAAGTAGAAGCAAACATTGGTTATTTCGTTTTTCCATTATGTCTATTCCAATCGCAGGCATGGCAGGCTGGTTTCTAGCGGTTAATCTTCAAAACAATAAGATTGAAAACGAGCCTACTTTTGTAGCTAGTTCCGCAGTGGACACACAGGAGGAACTGACTGCTATTATTGAAGAGCTTGATAGTGGTGTTACGGTCACTGAATTTGATTCATCGCTGGCTGAGTTAGAGATAATTACAGATGAAATGGAAGCGATTCTAGACGATGAGTCATTTGCTGATATTGACAGCGCATTAGCTAGTGCGGCGTTATGAAATACTTAAGTGTCATCCCATTTTTTAGCTTGTGCATGATTATTGGCCTTTGCGTCCCTGGTGTAGCTGTGATGGCTGAGCCCGATGCTAATCAATCAGCATTTCAAGTAGATCTATCCCAGAAAAAAAATAGACAAAATATTCAGGAAAAGCGTAGGGAATTTTTGCGTTCCATGGGCATCGGTGAAAAAAACCAGCATCAAGTCAATGCCGCTCAAACTGGTCTGAAAAAAAATGACCCTTCTGTTTTAACCTATCCAGACTTTGACGAATCAATTGATCTTTTACCCTCTCATCCAAGCTTGTGGGTTGAGTTAGATAATCCAGAGCAGCCCGATAATGTTGCAAAGGATCTGCAAGCTAAGGGTCATAGCTATTTTATGTCATCATTTGATAAACCTACTGAAAAAACTTTAACGGCGACAGCTGACAAGGCGCGGATATTTATTTCTGAGAGCGCGGAGAACTTGGAGGTTTTTCAGAGTCTAAATAGTGATAACCGTAAAGAAATACAAGAGGTTACAAAGCAGCTTTCAAGTGATCTAGACGGTCTAATTGCAGAGCTAAAATCTACCTCAGATCCTGAAAAGAGTGAGCAACTAAGAGGTGAGATTAGGGATCTTATTAAAACTAAGCAAGTAGAGCGGCGCCAGCTTGTCACTGAGAGTATTAGTACTCGGAGCCTGCCTTCTCTAAGTCCAATGACTGACTTGGTGTCGCGCGTAAGTGAGACCGCTGATAGATTAGCTAAAGGCGGACTTGATACAAGTGAGTTGACTGCTAGTATATCTAATTTTGAAAGAGCTCTAGAGACAGCACAGGAAATGGTTGATCAAGCGGAGGCTGCGCCATCTTTAGAGGCGCTATCGCAAGTTCGTGAGCAATTTAAAGCACTAAAGTCTCTGCGTGAGGGAATTCGTAACCAACTGGAGTCACTACTAGAGTAAGCAATAAATAATAAGTGCGATTCTATGAAGAAAAACTTTTTGGCAATTGTAATTTTTTCAGCTTTCATGGCGACAGCTGGTAGTGCTCAGGCCGCTTCACTGTCGCAGGTGGGAGACCTGAGCTCAGATGCAGTCTCCGGCAAACTAATGAAGTACCACGGCTCGCTCTACACACTGACATCTTCTGCTGAAGAGGGGGGTCCAATGTCCGTTTATCAGTCAGATGCAGACTTTGAAAATTGGGTGGATGTATCAGCAGAGGAAACTATTTTCTCAGAAGCCGTAAATTCACTGACCCAGTTAGATTTTATCAGACTTTACCGTGGAAATTTCTTCCTATTTGGCAAGAACACGGCTGGAGATATAGAGATCTGGAGAAAGCCGAGTAAGAGTGAAGATGATTTTACAAAGATCTCTACTGATTTTTCCCCAGATTCTGAAATCACCGCAGTAATTAACAAGCGAACTTCCCCTAAGCAGAGAGTATATAAAAGACGACACCCACAAGGTGCCCCGGGTAGAGCTAATCAGTTAATCGTCATTACCAGCTCTGATGAGGGCGCTAAACTATATACTTCAAAAAATGGCACGAGCTGGAATCAGGCTGGAGTAAATGGACTGATAGATGATACCGTTAGCAATGTCACAAGTGTCTTTCGTATGCCGTTGGGTGGGAGTCAAAAGTTAATAGCTGGAACCTCTGACGGTCGTCTATTGATCAGCTCCATTTCAGACTTATCGACCTGGGAAGAGTTAGAAGGTTGGAGCAGTGTTGATAGTTCAGAAGTAACTGCAATCAATGCGCAATCGGGTAAGCTGGTTGTGGCTACGCTCGATAGTGACAATCAGGTCAGGGTTTATCAATCAAATCTCGGATCTACTAGTTTTGAGCAGGTTGGTGATACGGGATTGGGCAATGACAACACGGCTCAAGTTACTCATCTGACAAAGTTTATGTCAAAGGGACCATTATTTGCCGCTACAGAAAATGGAACTGACGGTGCTGAGTTGTACCGGTGGAACCATAAAGATAAGGAATGGGTATTAGTGGCAGGGACAGACAATGAGAATTTTGCTCTGTTTAGTAACGTGCTACGTTTCAAGGGTACCCGATACATGCTTGCTGAAAACACGATCGATGGTGCCGAAGTATTCAGGCTCTCAAAATAATTCACGAAAAAACAGCATCAGCCGGTGCTGTTTTTTTATTAATCTGATCATGCTATAATAAACTAAATTCACAACAAATAAGAACATTATGACCGATATCCCAAAGCCAAGTAAAATGTCTTTTTACAGAAAGTGGTGGTTCTGGATGTTAATGATACTGGTAGTTATCATAGTTCTTGCTGTGGTTTTTGGTATGAGAGCTTCAAAACAAAGCCAGCGGGACAGTTTTGATTACCTGAAAGATGGCGTTTCCGTAGAAAGGCGGGACCTACAAAGAACTATCACTACTACTGGAGTGTTGTCTCCTGAGCAGATGACAACTATTTCTCCTGTGGCCGGAAAAATCACTGAGCTAAATGTCAAAGCAGGGGATGAGCTTAACAAGGATGATGTGGCAATGGTAACTGAGGTGTCAGGGCGACGACTTGAACTAAAAGCTCCCTTTGATGGACGAGTGATAGCTGTGAATGGTTTTGTCGGAGAAGATGTCACGCCGGGCATAACGGGAATTGAATACGGATACCGCAGTAGTGTTATATCTTTTCTCGCTTCTGACAGCGAAGTTTTAGAACTAGAGCCAGGGCAAACAGTGTCCGTTTCTATTCCAGCCTATGATAATAGCAAAGAAATTTTTACTGAGACAGTTAAGTCTGTCAGTGTTAAGAAGCAAATAGTTGCTAGCGGAGGCGGTCAGTCAGCTGAAACTGGATATCTAGTTACAGTTACTGCTGAAAACTTGCCGGAAGCCTTCCGTAACTTAGTTGGGGCCGGTGTTGATTTAGAGATAATCACAGCTAAAAAAGAGAACGTTCTATCAGTGCTATCTGGGGCAATTCAATATGACGATAATGATGATCCTTTTGTCTATATGGTTCCAGAGGTCAATGATGACTTTATCACCAGCGCTAAATCAGCCGCAGACGTTGCAGATGTATTAGGAGATGCAGTTATCAGCATTGATTTTGAGGCCGATGAGTATACGGAAGTAACTAGTGGTTTAAGAGATGGTGACGAGGTACTGCTTTACGTGCCGCTGCAGACCTCAATCGGTTTGTAGAAATATTATGGCAACCACAGTCAAAGCCGAGCCACTGATTAAGGTGCAGCACCTAAAAAAAACTTACTGGAATGGTAGCGTTGCCATTCCAGCGGTTAAGGGTGTTAACTTGTCCATTAACGAAGGTGAGTTCGTGGCTTTAATGGGTCCATCTGGCTCAGGAAAATCAACGCTCATGAATTTACTCGCCTTTCTAGACGCTCCAACTAGCGGTAGTTACAGTTTTGCTGGAGTTAATATAGATGAGTTTGATGAGCGTTATTTAGCAGAGCTGCGCAATGCCACCATTGGTTTTGTTTTTCAACAATTCTATTTACTGCCACGCACCTCAGCTCTAGATAATGTTAGATTACCACTGCGCTACGCCGGCGTCTCTCGCAAGGAGCAAATTTCGCGGGCTACATCAGTCCTTGAGCGGGTTGGTCTTGAGCATCGTCTTAGCCATTACTCCAATGAACTGTCCGGTGGACAGCAGCAGCGAGTTTCTATAGCTAGAGCTCTCGTAAACGATCCAAAGGTGTTATTTTGTGATGAGCCTACTGGAAATCTTGATTCCAAAACAGCTGATGAAATCATGGATATCTTAAAAGGACTGCATAAGGAAGGTAGAACCATTATCATGGTTACTCACGAAGAGGACATCGCTCGCTCGGCTAAGCGCACTATTCACATGAAAGACGGAGAAATCATATGACAATGGTATTTGTACACATCAAAACTGCTCTGGAGCAACTCATTAAAAACAAGGGGCGCTCTGTATTAACCATGCTCGGAATTATTATTGGCATAGGCTCAGTAATTTTTATTCTTACTGTGGGAGAAGTCGCCAAGAATTTTCTGATTGGCCAGATTAGCCAGTTTGGTACCAACGTGGTTGAAGTTTCACCGCAAAGTGCCATTGGCTTAGGTGAGGACAGCGACGCAACAACACTAACTGATGATAAGGTAGATCAAATAGAACATTCCTCTTTACTGCCAGAGATCACTGCTATTTCAGCTGGCAAAACTCTTATCAAGGATCTTCAATTTGAGAACACAACCAAACAGATTTCCATTTACGCAGATCGGCCAGATATTTTTCCCGTAAATAACCAGAAAGCCCTACGCGGCCGAATCTTTAATCAATCTGATTTTCAAAGCGGCGCTCGTGTTCTAGTGATCGGTCAAAACTTAGAAAAAGATCTCTTTGAAGGTGATTCTGCAGTTGGTAAAAAGGTCAAAGTTGGCGGTGTTCTTTTTCAAATCATTGGAGTAGTAGAAGGGTTTGATCAGTTTGGCGGAGGGTTTGGGCCAGACATGGTCTTCGCTCCGCTAACAACAATTCGTCGATTATTTATTGATAGCTCGGAATCAAATACTATCAGTTTCATGCTGGTTCAGTTTGAGTCAGGTACTAATGTAGATTCTTTTACCAGTCGTCTTAACTTTGAGCTTCGGCGTGTAAACGGGTACAACCAAACTGAGGACTTTCCATTCTACGTAGCCAGTAGAGAGCAGTTTTTAAGTATCTTTGACACAGTTCTACTAGGGGTACAGGCATTTATTAGTGCTGTAGCTGGAATATCTTTATTTGTTGGTGGCATTGGTATCATGAATATAATGTTAGTAACCGTTAAAGAGCGCACCAAGGAAATTGGCCTAAGAAAAGCCATCGGCGCTAAAAATGAATCGATTCTTACACAGTTCCTAGTTGAGTCAATCGTTCTGACTACTGTTGGTGGTATTATTGGAATAGCCATGGGGTTGAGCCTCACCCTGCTGTCGGTGGTTGGAATTAACTATTTCCAACCAGACTGGGGAGTTGCATTCATCATTGTACCTCAGGCTATTTTCATCGCCTGTGGCGTCTCCGTTACGGTTGGTATGATTTTCGGACTCTATCCAGCATTTAAGGCCTCAAAGCTTCACCCGATTGAGGCTCTTCGATACGAATAGTATGGATATCTCGGGTATTATAATATCAGCAGCCATTTTACTAGGCCTTCTGTTTCTGGCTTATAATTTTCTTGTATTCTTTGTCACACAAGTTCCCTACATTAGAACTCCAAAACAGAGGTGGAGCCAAATCTTGGAGGCCCTTAAAACAGTTGACGATCGTCCCTTGTCTAGTTTGACCTTTATTGATGTAGGGAGCGGTCTGGGACATATTGTCCGGATGGCAGCGTCTTCAGGATTTAGTAAGTCTATTGGCATAGAAGCATCACCACTTCACGCTTGGTTAAGTAAAATCCTAATTTGGAAGCAAAGGAAAAACAGCAATATTATAGTTGGAGACGCTTTCACCTCAAGATTAATGGAAGGAGATGTCATCTACTATTTTTTAACTAGTCGGGCCATGCCTAGGTTGACTACAGTTCTCAGGCAGCATGCCAAGCCCGGAACCGTCGTAATTGGCCTAGGTAATGAATTACTAGACTGGAAACCTTGCCACCAATTTACCGCCTCTGAATCTGGTGCCACTGTGTTTTTTTATAGAGTCTGACATGGCGATATTCTCATTTTTAGGGTAGAGTAGGGCCATGGAGATCCCAACCCTGTTACTGGTTAGTGTATCAATTTTAATGGCCGCAATTATTGGCGCTCGCAGCGGCATAGCTACGGCTTTTTTAGAGATAATAGCCGGTTTATTGATTGGTAATATTTTTGATGTAAACATGAGCGAGTTTCTTGTCATCATGGCTCAACTCGGACTTACTACGTTGATGTTTATGGCTGGGCTCGAGGTTGATATTAGATTTCTTAGACATAAATTACGAGAGAGTTTAACTGTAGGTCTCATAGCCTACAGCATCCCATTTGCTATTATCTATTTGCTTAGTAGGTATGTTTTTGGTTTCGAGTGGAATCAATCCATTCTTTTTGCTCTGGCCTTATGCACCTCTTCCGCTGGCATTGTCTATCCGGTCCTCAAACAAAAAGGTCCGCTTGGGCCGCGTCGAAAAATGATTCTATCATCTGTCATGGTTATGGAGTTTATATCCATGTCGCTACTTGGAATTTTATATTCGGATATTTCTATTAGTGTGCTTTTGATTGTTTTATTCATTCCACTGGTTGGGCTGGTTCTCCCAAAAATACAAAATCGGTTTCATATATTCCTAGGGGCATCGCAGGAAAATCTTGCCATTAAACTCATACTAGTATTGTTGCTTGTTTCTGAGCTATTATCGTCAACCAGTGGCGTGGATGTCATTCTAATTGTCTTTGTGCTCGGCATGGTGATGGCTGACTTTGTGGCTAGTCATGAAACCCTCAAAAAAGAAATTGAAACAATTGGCTTTGGTTTACTAACCCCCATTTTTTTCTTCACTGTCGGTATGTCTATTTCTGTTGTGCAGCTGATAACCAATGCCTGGGAAGTTTTTGTCTTTGTATCAATTTCATTTATCGCTACTTTTACAGTTACTTATTTGATTGCGAAAAAACATTTTCCAAGTCGCGCTCGCATTATCGCAATTTTATTTAACGCTCCCCTTAGCGTTGGTATAGTGGTTGCAACAGTAGGTCGCGACAAAAGTATTTTAAGTACTGAGCAGTATGGAATTTTAATTGGATCAGTAGTGTTGATGTCATTTATTGCTGCCGTGTTTGGTCAGTATCCAGCATCTAAATCGTCTGAAGCATGAGGCGTTTATTTATTTTAATCAGCGGACTTAGTCTAACTCTTTTAAGTCTGCCGAGTCAGACTCAAGCAGCGACGAATGAGCGATACGCGGCGGTACTAAGTGAAGAAGTGGCGGTTGGCGGTATCGAGCTAGCCTGGGAGGACGTCATGCTTAGTATTCCCCCCGCGGCCTTGCCTTCTCAAAGTCTCATTCGACTTAGAGATCGCGGCCAGTATCAAACAGGCGACGATTTAATTGCTTTACCCAAGCACTACCGATCAAATGGTACGATCTACTCTTATTATCTATCCAACCAGCCTAGTAAAAACGTTACTCTTGTTCTCAATTATCATGGTCAGAAAGATCGGAAGCGTCGTATTTTTTATCTAGCCCCTGGAAACAATTCCTGGTCCAGACTCCGTACCGTAGTCAACAGGGCCGATGGTACTTTAAGAGCTACATTACCAAGTACTCGGGGTTGGATTGTTATAGGTGGTCACAAAAGTAGTAAAGAGATACCGATACCAGAAGCTAGCTTCTCAAGTTTTGGCGCACCAACTTATTCGCGGGCCGCTGCTGTGATGGACAGAAAAAGTGGAAAATTTCTTTACCGCTATCACGCCAAGGATGAGCGTGCCATAGCTTCAATCTCAAAACTTGTGGCGGTTGGGGTGTTTCTAGGTTCAGATCCAGACCTGTCCCAACAAGTGACTTATACTGAGAGTAGTGATCGTATCGGAGCCTACGTTGATTTGAATGATGGAGACGTTTTGACTCTTCAGCAGGTACTGATGGGTACGCTTTTAAAATCTGCTAATAACATGGCAGTAACTCTATCCAAAAATACCGAGTTGGATGAATCTGAATTTATTACTGCCATGAATCAGTTTGTTACAAATCGCGGTCTGCGCTCCTCGGGGTTCGTTGAACCAACTGGTCTGGATGATCGTAATCACTCCACAGCAGGGAACCTGGCTAGGCTTGGTCGTTACATGTTTTTAAAATATCCAGATATTTTTTATACTGTCGCTACTGCCAACCAGTACCAGTTTTCACTAGCCAACTCTGGGCAAAATATCACACTGTACACTACTAATAAGTTTAACGGGCGGGGATTATATGATCTAACCGCCTTCAAAACCGGCTACTTACCAGGTTCAGCCGATCGGACACTGATTGCTCAAATAAAAGAGCGCGCCACTGGCCATGAAATAATTGTAGTGTTACTCGGCAATCCTCAATACAACACCATTTTTGACGAGGCTTATGATTTAGCTGACTGGTCTTTTAATAATTGGAGCTTTCATAATTACTAATATGGCTCAGCGTCAAGTTGCTGTTGTTTTGCCAAGTATCAGATCTGCTCACAACACGGGATCTTTTTTTAGAACGGCTGACGCCGCCGGAGTAAGTAAAATATACTTGGCTGGTTACACCGCGCCTCCTCCTCATCCGCATGTCTTAAAAGTTTCTCTAGGAGCTGAGGAGTCAGTTCCGTGGGAGTATTGTGCAGATCCAATAGATTTGGCCACTAAGCTTTGTGACGAAGGCTATCAATCTGTTGGTGTGGAATTGACGGACTATAGCGTTGACTTCCGCAAGGCTAACTATTCAGACAAGGTTGCACTATGGTTCGGTAATGAGATTCATGGCTTATCTCCAGAGCTACAGCAGTTAATGGATATGATGGTTAAAATTCCAATGCACGGGCTTAAGGAATCCTTAAATGTATCGGTCGCGGGGGGCGTTATGATCTACCATGTGACGCACTATTAAATAGAGCCTTGGTTGTTTTGGAGTTGAACCATGTGCTCTATGCGCTCAGTCACTGCTCGAATAACTTCTGGGGCAAAAGCATCAGTAAATAACAGGTGAGCTCTACTGCTGGTCGGTTGTACAAACTTTCTATGCATGGGCTTTGTGTAATTCTTCCACATAGCACTGACGCTTTCATAAGTTCTAGCTCGCTCTCTAATGTCACGCTCCAGCTTGCGCTCCCAACGAGTCTGCTCGTCAATGTCAAGAAAAATTGTTAGGTCATATAGCTCAACGAGCGGTAAGTGATACAGAGAGTGCATGCCTTCTACCAAAATAATTGGCGCAGGTTGTACCGGGTCGGTTTCCACGGCACGATTGTGTTCCGCAAAGTTATAAACCGGAAGCTGGGCTATCTCTCCGTTTTTTAAGGCACGGACTGAGGTGATGGCGCCATGGACATCAATGCTGTCTGGATGATCAAAATTAACGGAAGCTCTTTCAGAAAAGCTTAAATGAGACAGGTCGCAGTAGAACTGATCAAGCGGCACCAAGGCCACCTCCCATGGTAATTTATGTTCAATAATACTGGCCAGGGTTGTTTTGCCTGAACCAGAGCCACCGGCTAAACCAACTACAAATGGGCGGTTAACTTTCATGCTTTTACCATAACTCGAGCAGCCTATCAGGGCAAGGATTTTGGCTACAGACAACTATTTGTTATAATCTTCCTATGTCTTGGTTGCTTGCCGTTCTAATCGGCCACCTTCTAAATGCCGTATCCTTTGTACTAGATAAGGTACTGCTTACAAAGTCCATTCAGAACGCTTACGCCTTCACCTTTTTCATTGGTTTACTTGGTTTGGCGGCGCTTGGTTTGGCACCCTTCGGCGCTACATTTCTTGGAATACCAGGATTCAATGTTATTGCCTTTGACTTTACTATTCCAACCGCTGGTAGTCTGCTACTTAATCTTATAGTTGGAGCTCTATTCACCCTAGCCCTTTTGTGTTTTTTTCTAGCGATGCGCGGACAAGAGGCCACGCGCTTGGTCCCGTTTGTAGGCGGCAGCGTTCCAGTTTTTACCTTTGTATTCGAATGGTTGTTTCTTGACCAGCGGTTATCTATTACACAGTTAGTAGCGTTTGGGGTTCTTGTAATTGGAACTATTCTCATCACGCTGGATCTTGATAAAAAAGCTGAGCCTGATAAGCCAGCTCAAGGAGCCAAGGGGTGGGTTCTAGCATTGCTGGCCGGTTTATTTTTTGCTCTTTCATTCGGGCTTACAAAAATAGCCTTCGAGCAACAGAATTTTTATAATGCCTTTATTTGGATGAGGCTAGGATCATTTTTATTACCTCTACTTTTCTTATTGTCTGCCAAACACCGCATAGCCATTTATCAGGCTTTTTCTCTTTTTCGAGAAAAGGCTGGATTTTTATATTTAGTGGCTCAGGGGTTCGGAGGGGCTGGGTTTATCTTTATAAATTATGCAATTTCAATAGCATCGGTATCGATTGTTAATGCTCTTCAAGGAGTTCAGTACGCCTTCCTTCTCCTTATGGCTATAATTGGTTCATTGAAGTACCCTAAGCTCTTAAAGGAAAGCATGAGCCGCCGCAGTCTGGCTTTAAAAGTTTTTGCCGTCATGGTAATTGGATTTGGCTTATATCTGATTGCGCAAAGTCAGGTTTATGCGTAAGGCTAAACACAAACAGGAGCAGCATATTCATGCAGAAGGTCATTCTCATCAACCGCTTATTTTTCCAGATAATTTTTTGTGGGGAACTTCAACTTCGGCACACCAGGTAGAGGGTGGCAATAAAAAAAATGACTGGTGGGCATGGGAGCAGAAGGTGGGGCATATCAAGACAGGGGAAACCTCCGGCCGAGCGACCGATCACTATCACAGATTTAGCGATGATTTTAAATTGGCCAAGACTCTAAATCAGAATGCCCATCGGCTTTCAATTGAGTGGAGTCGCATAGAGCCAAATGAGGGAGAGTGGGACTGGGATGAGGTAGAGCACTACCGGGAGGTTCTACGATGTTTAAAAGAAGATGGAATTGAAGTGATGGTCACGCTTCATCACTTCACAAACCCTCAGTGGTTAGCTGAGAAGGGTGGGTGGTTAAATAGAGACACGCCACAACAGTTTGCTAGATACGCTGAGTTTATTGCCGAGCACTTAGGCGAGTACGTTGATTTATGGTGCACTATAAATCAAC